>JBMNNS010000073.1:0-8242 GCA_050942625.1 Dethiobacteria bacterium | reverse complement strand
ACATTCATGTTATCAGGGTGATGTGTACCGGTAGAATAAATCCCCTTTTTGTAGTCAACGCCTTTCAACAAGGTGCTGACGGAGTTCTTGTATCTGGTTGTCACCCCGGTGATTGTCACTATATGGAGGGAAACTTCTTTGCACGCCGCAGGTTTACAATGATGCGGAAGCTGTTGGAATATGTAGGTGTGGAACCCGAACGTTTCCATATGAGTTGGGTTTCAGCCTCAGAGGGTGCGAAGTGGAAGGATGTAGTCGAGGAAGTGGTCGAATCAGCCCAAAAAGTCGGACCCTTTGACCAATTCCGCAGGAATAAGATCAATTGGTAGAGGAGGAGGATCGCTTGGTAGATCTGGAAAAACTCAGAACCGTAGCCAAAGAGACCGTCTCCCGTGATGATGTAAAATATCTCATTGGTTGGAGGCAAGGCACCTATGGCTTTCGTGTCTCTCCCCATTTTATGAAGGAGCCGGAGGAAGCGGAAAAACTAATTTTTTCTCCCCTTTGCAGCAATAACCTGGCGACCTATCTCACATCAGCCGAAAAACTTCCGGTACCCCGTGGGGAAGAACCGGATACCCGCAAGGTTGCCCTGATGGTCAAAGGCTGCGATAGTCGCGCTGTTGTTCAACAGATCGTAGAGCAGGGTATTAAAAGGGAGGGTGTTATCATTATCGGCTGCCCTTGTGATGGGGTTGTGGATCTTAACAAAGTAAAAGAAAAATTCCCTAATGTTTCGGAATTGGTCCAAGCCCGCTGGAACAACGGCAGTATCATTTTCCAGTTGCCCCAGGGCGAAGAAGAGGTGCCCAGGGAAGATGTACTGGCCGATAAATGCTTGACTTGCTGTTATCCTAACCCTGTTGAAGCTGATGTCATGCTCTGGGAGGAAGTTAAAACCCGCGGCAGCGATGAATTTGCAGATGTTAAGGAAATGGAGGCAAAAAGCATACAAGAAAAGCAATCCTACTGGCAAGACAAGTTTTCCACCTGTATCAGATGCTATTCTTGTCGCAATGTTTGCCCCATGTGCTATTGTGAGGACTGTATACTGGACAGGCTTAACCCCAATTGGATATTTCGTTCTGTTAATGCTTCAGAAAATATGGCTTTTCACCTGACAAGGGCTTTTCACCTGGCGGGGCGCTGTATCGAATGTGGCGAATGTGAACGGGTTTGCCCGGTGGATATTCCTTTAATGAAGCTTAATAGGAAGCTTTATAAGGAAACCAAGGAGATATTTGCCTATGAACCCGGGCTAGATCTGGAATCCAAGCCATTACTGGCCAGTTACCGTCCTGATGATCAGGAAGATTTCATTCTCTAGAGGTGGGTGCTATGTATAGTATGAAACTACGTAAGGAGAAGTTTGACGATTTTGTCGCTGCACTGGGTAAACAAAATCTTTATGCCCCCCAGAAAAAAGGAGAAACGTTAGTATTTGCTCCTGTCGAAACAGGCAGTAGCTTACCCGAATTTTCAAATACAACCGTGCCGCCTAAAAACATCGTTTATCCGCAGACAGAAACATTATATTGTTTCCAGGCAGGGGAAACGGATATATCCCTGCCGGAGGGGGATGAAGAAAAAGTAGTGTTTGGGGTCAGGCCCTGTGATGCTAGGGCCATGGCCTTAGTGGATAGTTTATTTTCCTGGGATGTTGATGATCCCTACTATCTTGAAAAAAGAGCCAAAACGACCCTTGTAGGATTTGCTTGTAACGAGCCCGATATCAATTGCTTTTGTACATCGGTAGGCGGCGGTCCTGCTTCCACAGAGGGCCTGGATGTACTGGTAACGGACTTGGGTGAAACTTATCTTCTGCAGTCTTTAACTGAAAAAGGTGAGAAGCTTTGCCAATCAATGGAGGAGCTTTTAGAAAAAGCGGAGGAAGATGATCTGCAGGCAGCTGATAAGTTGCATGAAGAGGCCAGGCAAAAGATCACCAGGGAAATAAATACCGAAGGTATCCCAAACAAGTTGTTGGAGCTGTGGGAAAGTGGGCTTTGGAGTGAAATTTCGGAGCCCTGCCTTGGGTGTGGGATTTGTACCTATCTATGCCCTACATGTTACTGTTTTGATATCCAGGATGAAGTAGAGGGTTCAGATGGACGCAGATGCCGCATGTGGGATTCCTGCATGTTTGGGGAGTATACTCTCCATGCTTCCGGACATAACCCCCGCCCTTCAAATCGTGAACGGACTCGCAACAGGGTAAACCATAAGTACTCTTATTTTGTAGAAAAGTTTGGAAAAATAGCCTGTGTGGGTTGTGGCCGGTGTATAAACCTTTGTCCGGTCAACATTGATATTCTTAACATCTTAACAAAGGTTAAGGAGGCACTATGAAAGAGAACGTAAATCCCTATATACCTCATATAGCAACAGTTGAAGATACATGGTACGAGACTTATGGTGACCGTTCCATAAAAACATTTAAAGTTGTCTTCGACGATGAAGAAGTGAGGGAAAGCTGGGAACATCGTCCTGGACAGTGTGCCATGATCGGCCGGCTGGGCGTGGGGGAAAGTATGATTTCAATTTCCTGTTCTCCTACAGAGGGTAAATTCCTCAGGTTTTCCGTCATGCGCTTGGGGAAGGTTACCCGTGCCTTGCACGAGCTTGAGCCCGGCGACAAAATGACTGTTCGTGGGCCCTATGGAAACAGCTTTCCTGTGGATGATTGGAAGGGTAAAAAAATCCTTACCATTGGTGGAGGTGTCGGCCAGGCTCCTTTGCGTCCTATTATAGAATATGTAAGAGCAAACCTGGCTGATTATGAAGAATTAACTACTATTTACGGTGCCCGCACATCGGCGGATCTTTGTTTCAAAAACGAGTTTGAGGAAATGTCCAAACAAGGTGTGAAGTGCCACCTTTCCATTGATATTGCTGAGGACGGTTGGCCACATTATGTGGGTTTTGTACCCTCCTTGTTGATGGAAGTAAATCCTAGCCCGGAAAATACCATCGCCATTACTTGTGGTCCTCCGGTCATGATTAATTTCGTCCTGCAAAATTTAAAAAAGCTCAATTTTAGTGATGAGCAGATCTACACAACTCTTGAAAACAGGATGAAGTGCGGCATTGGTAAATGTGGACGTTGCAATGTTGGCAGCCAGTACATTTGTAAAGATGGCCCGGTTTTCAGCTATGCAATGTTAAAAACAATACCTGAAGCATTTGCCTAATTTAGAAACCGGTTGTCCAGCTAATTAGGGAAACAGGTATGATAGCTACAATACTGTACTATAAAGGGGCTAAGTAGCTTAGCCCCTTTATCTGTTCTTATAATAATTTAAAGTATCCCTGCAAAAATACCCATCAAAGCTGTATATCTCTGGTCATGCAGGGCAGACGACACTGTTTGCCCGGTTTTTGGTCTTTATGGTTACCTTTCAAAAAATCTTAGCCGGTCCTTGCTTTATCCATTGATTGCATCTATACTGAACATTAGATCTGCAGAAAGGGTGCTTTTCTATGGAGCAGTACGGGCAAGTTGAAGAAATACTTGAAGATGACCGGGCGTTGGTACGGGTACGCCAGAATTTTTCTTGCGGAAATTGCAATTGTTGCGGGGGTTTTCTGGGCGACCCGGAAAAAAATAGGGATATTCTTGTTGAAGTCATTAACCCTGTTGGCGCAAAAAAAGGGCAACTTGTTTCCCTTAAAGCCAGTGCCCGCGAAATGCTTTTGGCAGCATTTATGCTCTACCTCGTTCCCCTTATTGGTTTTTTATTAGGCCTTTTTGCCGGCAGGAACTGGGCCATTAGCAGAAGCATTTCTGGAAACCCCGACTTGTGGGGCCTGGGAACCGGATTATTGTTAATGGTCTTAGTTTTTATAATTTTAAGGGGGCAAGAAAGCCGTTTGGAACGTGGGGGGCGTTTTAAATCGATAATATCTGCTATTATAGATGTTAAGGAACTCCCTGAAGAATTGCGGCCGGATAGTTGTTCTATAAGGAAACGTGACGGATAGCATAGTTGGAAACATTTATTTCAAAAACTCCCTGACTCATTTCTTAATTTATGTTGTTAAATCTCGGACAGGCCTTTTGTTGGAAGAAAACTGGCTTAAAGAAACGTATAATCCCGCTATGCTTTATAAAACATACTGTCAGGTGATTCTTTGGCGGAAAAGGAAGGAATGTGACAGGTATGCAATTCAAATATCTTCTAAAGGGGAAAATCATCTTCATTCCGGTGCTGTTTTTTTTGTTTTCTTGTTA
Organism: Dethiobacteria bacterium; assembly: GCA_050942625.1. Classification (GTDB taxonomy): domain Bacteria; phylum Bacillota; class Dethiobacteria; order DTU022; family UBA8154; genus JBMNNS01. Next base: position 4,011 of record JBMNNS010000073.1, on the reverse strand, counting down.
CCTATTTTTTGGGTGTACAACCCCGGCGAAAATAGCTGCTGATACCCTTTTAATCGAAGGTAGTGCTGTCAAGGGAAAAACAAGCTTTACATTGGAGGACTTAAAGTCAATGGAGGAAGGTCTGGTAGAAGCTGATTATTTCTCTAAAAATTCATATGGAACAGAGGAATATGTTCATCTTAAAGGAATCTGGGTATGGTATATCCTGGAGGAAAAGGTAGGGTTAAAGGATCATGCTTCAAAGGTAAATTTTATAGCTGAAGATGGTTATGAGGTAGAATTTACGCTTGAGGAGGTCAAAAGAGAAGACTATATTAACGAACATAACCCGGAAGCAAAATACAAAATGATCCTGGCCTGGGAGGTTGATGGTAAAGAAAATACTGCAAAAAATACCAGCCCCTTTCAATTAGCTATTGGTCAACGTGAGCCTGGGGATGAAAACAGGCCTTACTGGGTGCGCTATGTAAAAAGTATTGTTGTTGACTAGGGCTTCCAGGTTTCCGATTGGGTGGAATCCTTCAGAGAGAATGGAGGTTATTATTACTGTGGAAAAGGGAATAAAAACCCCGAAGAAGTATTATTATGCCAACAGGGACTTGCTTGTTATTGCAGTTTTGAGTGGTATTGGTGGAGTGCTAAGTACATATGTCAGCTATCTGGGCAATCTCTTAAACCGTGTTTTTGGCATACCTTTTGGTGCGGGACAATTTGTTTCCGGGCTTCATGTTTTTTGGTTTATATTGGTGGCGGGATTAATCAGGAAACCAGGTGTTGCTTCTGCTGCCGGGCTTCTCAAGGGGATTATAGAACTGCTTACCGGCAACTCCCATGGTCTTGTCATTGTTCTTGTTTCATTTGTCCAAGGCCTGTTGGTAGATCTTGTTCTCATCATAACCCGGCGCCATAATTTGGGCAGCTATATGTTGGCTGGAGGAATTTCTGCTGCCTCTAACGTTTTTGTTTTCCAACTTCTTTATTTTTCTGGTGCTCCCCTGTCCTATATTTTATTTATTAGCTTACTAGCGCTTATTTCTGGTGTTCTGCTGGCTGGAAGTTTTGGGCATAGCGTGTTGGAGATCATACTGCAGGCCAGGCCTTTCCTCTTCATCAGTGTTTCAGAAAATGAAATGGCTGCAGCAGACGGGGCGATCGGAAGCAAGAAGAGAACATTTCCCCGGGTTAAACTTGCCCTCACCTCTTTACTGGTATTTCTGCTGGCAATTGGTGCTATTTATTATTTTGCTGTAGTTTTTGAGCCCCCCTGGGTAGGCCCCAGCTGCCAGGTAGGGGGTGCAGTGGGTAAACCCCTTTCTTTCCAGCTTTCAGACTTTACTCAATATGAAACCACCATAACTGCAGAATTAAAAGGAGAATTTACCCATATCCCTCCCCAGGAATATACGGGTATCCCTATAAGGGCCATCCTCCAGGAGGCTTCCCCACAGGAGGGTGCCAGTAAAATAAGTGTTATAGCAACAGATGGCTATTTGGTAGAATTTGAACTTCAAGAAGCACTAAATGATGATCAAATATTGCTAATCCGGGAAGGGGATATGCTGCGTCTTATCGCTGGAAATTATGAAGGGGGTTACTGGGTAAAGATGGTTAACAGGATTCTTGTGGAATAAAGTTTGGCTATTAGGTGAAGGGGGTAGTTTCAAAGGTTGATTGTTGATATACAGGAGCTAACTTATACATACAGCGGTTCCGATACCCCTGCATTGGAAGGGATCAATATACAGGTCCCCAAGGGCCAGTTTCTAACAATAACGGGTCCCAGTGGATGTGGTAAATCAACGCTGGCCCTCTGCCTGGCAGGCTTTATTCCTCATGCCTATGGCGGTAAAATGGAAGGTGTTGTTCGTATCCAGGGTAGAAACACAAGGGACTGTACTGCAGGGGGGCTTTCTGGGATAGTAGGTCTGGTGCAGCAAGATCCCGAGGCGCAGCTTTGTACCCTGACAGTAAGCGACGAAGTGGCTTTTGGCCCAGAAAACCTGTGCATACCTCAGGGGGAAATCCGGGAACGGGTTTATTTTGCTTTAGAAGCCGTAGGGGCCCTTGATTTAAAGGAAAGGCAACTTCATACCCTTTCAGGTGGTGAAAAACAAAGGGTGGCCATCGCTTCTGTGCTGGCTATGACCCCTGCACTTCTTATTCTAGATGAACCTACTGCCAACCTGGATCCTTCCTCTACCAGGGCTGTGCTTCAGACTTTAAAAAAGTTAAAGGATGAACAAGATATTTCTATTATTGTAATTGAACATCGTTTAGAAAAACTATTAACTCTTTCAGAGCGTTTACTGTTCATGCAAGAGGGGAAACTAGTTGCTAAAAGTACCCCCAGGAGATCCTTCAGGGGTTTTGAACCTGCTTTCCGGGGTTTTAATCCGGGTTTTTCCTGTGAACCGAAAAAGATACCGCCTCTACTATCCGTCAAGGATCTCAAAGTTGGTTATGAGGGAAAGGAGGTCCTTTCCGGAATTAGTTTCAATGCTTATCCGGGCGAAACCCTTGCCATAATGGGAGATAACGGCAGTGGTAAAACCACCCTGTTATTGGCCCTGTTAGGGATCCTTAAGCCCAGGGAAGGGGAAATATTCCTGGGTGGGGAAAACATAACTAGGTTAAAGGTTGCCCGGCGGGCACAGGATATGGGACTGACTTTTCAAAACCCTAACCACCAAATTTTTGAAAGTACAGTTTCAAAGGAGGCAGCCCTTCCTTCGCTGTTTCTGAGTAAAAACCCCCCCGAAGAAATCGAAGAAAAGGTGAACCATTTGCTAGAAAGGTTTGGATTGCAGCAATACAGTGATAAAAACCCTTTTACACTAAGCCTGGGGGAAAAAAAAAGGCTAACCTTAGTTTCGGTATTGGCCTATTCTCCCAAAATCTTAATCCTGGATGAACCCCTGGTAGGGCAGGATAGTGAGCGTCTTGGCCTCCTTGTCAATGCCTTACAGGAACACCGGGAGCAGGGGGGAATTACCCTGATGGTTTGCCATGAACCCAATGTAGTCGTTAACTGCTGCCAAAGGATTCTTTTCCTGGCGGGGGGGAAGTTGGTGATCGATGCACCGGTGGATGAGGCCCTGAAAAGGCTGGCTAAAATGGGGATGGAAGAGTATTTGCCCCTGGGGATTGAAATACCATCACGGGAGGAAAGGAAGCAGACTACATGAAAGGGTATTTCCCAGGGTTAACTTATGTGGAGCATAGTTCTTTGATACACAGCATCCATCCGCTTGTTAAACTGGTACTACTTTTTAGCTTCAATATAACTGTTTTTGCAATACCTTCTTTAAAGGGGGGGGGAGTACTTTTTGGGTTGCTGTTAATTTTTTACGGTTTTTCAGGACTGGGTTTCACCTTTTTCTACCGAAAGTTGCGTTTAATTTTCTTTTTTGGTCTTTTTATTTTTCTGGTGCAGGTTTTTGCAGTTAAGGAAGGAGCCTTACTTTTATATGTTTCCCTTGGAAGGATTTCCTTTTCGGTTTGGTCAGAAGGTCTCTGGGGTGGGCTTAATATGATGTTGCGTTTTGTTAATCTCATTGCTTCCAGTTATATTTTTGTAGCCACAACAAACCCAAATAGACTTGCTTATGCCCTGATGCAAAGCGGGTTGCCATACAGGTTTGGTTTTATGTTGATTACTGCCCTGCGCTTTATCCCTATTTTCCACCTTGAACTTGAGCAAGTAAAAAATGCTCAGATGGCAAAAGGGATTGAACTGGAGGGGCTTTCACCCCGCAAACTGTTAAGGGCCGTTAAATATCTTTTAGTGCCGCTAGTAATTTCTGCTTTGGGTAAGGTAGACTTTTTGACCATTTCGATGGAAAACAGGGCTTTTGGCCTTTACCCTACAAGGAGTTATATGTATTCTCAGGTTTTGTCCAGAAAAGACAAACTGGCCATTCTTGCAATCCCTCTATTTTTTCTTTTATTTTATTTTATTTTTAAATTTGCAGGTTGATTGCCATCATTTTTAACCTTTTTTCAATACTATTT
>JBMNNS010000001.1:0-82681 GCA_050942625.1 Dethiobacteria bacterium | reverse complement strand
TGTTTTGGCCTTTCTAATATCTTTTTTACAGCAAATACTTTTTTTATTGACATAAACCCTCAACCTTTATATAATAATTAATGGTTTCGTACTGAAATGTATTATTTGCAATGGTATTATTTACAGTATTAATTTACCAGTATTTTTTTTAGCAACGTTGTGTAATATAATTCATATAGAAGTTGATCCAGGTAATTTTGCTTGTTAAGAAGGAAAAGGAATAAGATGGTAGTAAAAAAACAGCCTTTAGAACCTTAAACTTTTAAGGAGTGATTAGGTGTTAACTAATCCGGCCCAAACTGGTGAGGGCTTGTACCGTTTTACGGTGGAAAAGGAATTTATAAGTAGAAAAAACAATGTTTATCTAGTTAAGGCAAATAGCCGGCATGCCTTTGCTGGAAAGCAAAGGCTTCTAGTCTATAAAGAATACACCCGCCCGGGCAGATTGCCCAAAGAGGTTAAAATGCTCCAAAAACTAAGGGAAAAAGGGGTGGCTGTCCCCCAGATTTATGAAATAGGCGACAACTATATTTTATTGGAATATCTGGAGGGGCCATTGTTCCTGGCTTACTATTGCTGGCAGGAAAGCATCAGCGGTTCTGAAAGTAGTTCACTAAAGGATCCAGCTTACCAGGCTATCTATAGCCTTTGTTCCTGGTTTAAGGAATTTTATACTGCAGTACATGAAATTACAGGGAAACAGTATATTATGGGGGACATTAATTTCAGGAACTTTATTATCAGAGAGAAAATCTATGGGATCGACATGGAAGAATGCCGGGAGGGTAGAAAGGAAGAGGACATTGGAAGCCTTTGTGCCTATGCCCTCACCTATTCACCAAACTTTACTTTGTGGAAAATAGCTATGACGGGCGAGCTGTTCCAAATTTTCGTCGATGAACTTGGTTTGGATAAAAAGTTGGTAAAAGAAGAAATGCTAAAAGAACTTTTTGTTATCGCCCAGAGAAGAGGAATTGTTTATGAAAGAATAAACCCTCTGGTAGATAAATTGCTGGAATACAGTTTTAATTTTGTTTAAGGGAGTAAAATAAAAAGGCGGCGCATAAAATACCTGTAAAATACCTGGTTGAACTAAATTAACCTGGCATGGTGTGCCGCCTTCCCTTTTTAGGGAATTCCGCGCTATCTTAATTTCATATTTGTTACTTCATAAACATGACGGAGGTTGCTTTTATCAAAGCAGTGACTTCCTCTCCTTGCCTGAGCCCTAATTCCTCCAGGGAACTTTTGGTAATAACCCCGGTAATTGTGTTGTTATTGCCGATATCAATTTCAACTTCGGCTGTAACGATGCCAGGGACAATATTGGTAACTTTTCCTTTCAGCTTGTTCCTTCCACTAATAGAAAGCGTTGTTTCCATGAGACTGCCTCCTTTAAATTTTTTTTTTAGTGCTTTCTTTTTTATATAATTTCCCAAACCATTAGATCTATACAATTAACTGCTATAATCGTTGTCTTGATGTTGTCAAGCAGGCAGGTCTGTGATAAAATAACAACGAAAAAAATATGTTACCTCATCTCTTGACCTGGGTGAGGTAGAGGCGCGGGGAGAATTAGTATGCTCGTTTGAAAGACGGGGCTTGATGAAGCGGGCAGAAAGGTTTCACCGCCGAAGTTTTTAGTTTTCCCCGGATACTAAAAGCTGGTTCATAAGTTAATAGCTTACGAACTGTCACCGGTTAAAATGCCCTTTTAGCCGGTGGAGTGCTATCTCACTAAGGGCGTCAAGGGTTTGCGTAGACTTGTATCGGCTGCGGTTAAACCTGTCAGTCGTTTTTATTTTTAGGAGTGAAAATATGAATTTTGCGGGAACGATGAAAGTAAACAAGCAAGGACATCTTGAAATAGGGGGTTGTGATACAGTAGAGCTGGCAACAAAATTTGGTACGCCATTATATATCCTGGATGAAGATATGATCAGGGAAAACTGCCTTCGCTATCTTCAAGCACTTCATCAGTACTATCCACATGGCAAAATTGTATATGCCGGCAAGGCTTTTTTATCTTTAGCCATGGCTCGTCTGCTTGATGAGGAAGGCCTGGGTTTGGATGTTGTATCCGGAGGGGAATTATATACGGCTTTACAGGCTGGTTTTCCTGCCTCTAAGCTATATTTTCATGGAAACAACAAGACCAGGGACGAATTGAAATATGCTTTACAGAACAATACAGGGACAATAGTGGTTGACAGTATGCAGGAACTATCTGAATTAGTTAGGTTATCACCGCTTTATGGCTCAAAAAAAACGGCCGTCCTTTTCAGAATTAAGCCTGGAATAACGGCTTATACCCACGAGTTTGTGCAAACTGGACAGGATGACTCTAAATTTGGATTTGGTTTGGCCGATGGCAGTATCATGGATGCCATTCAAATAATTTTAAAGTCCTCCCATTTGGAGTTGAAGGGATTTCACTGTCATTTGGGTTCACAAATATTTCAGCTGGAACCCTTCCGCCTGGCAGCAAAAATTATGGTTAACTTCATTGCTTCAGTAAGGGAGAAAACTGGCTACCTTGCTACTGAACTCGATCTGGGCGGAGGCCTTGGTATACGCTATGGGCAGGGAGATACGCCTCCTTCTATTGAAGCGTTTGTAAAAAATATAGCCCTGGCTGTGAAAGAAACCGCCGAAAAAAGAAAATTGCCGCTTCCCAGGCTTGTTCTAGAGCCCGGGCGCTCAATTATAGGTGAAGCTGGTACTACCCTTTATCGAATTGGCGTTATTAAGGATATTCCCGGGATCAGACGTTATGTTTCTATCGACGGCGGGATGATGGATAATATCCGCCCGGCACTTTATGGTGCTCGTTACCATGCTCTTTTGGCCAATAAGGCTGCACAGGATGCCAGTGAAAAGGTTACCATTGCCGGTAAGGCTTGTGAATCCGGTGATATTCTGATAAAGGACATTTATCTTCCCAGGGTGGAAAGTGGTGATCTGTTGGCAGTTTTAAGCACCGGTGCATACTGTTATTCGATGGCCAGCGTTTACAATCATAACCCACGTCCGGCGGTGATTTTTGTTCGTGATGGGGAGCCCAGGATTATCATCCGCAGGGAAACTTATGCAGATCTAATCGCCCTCAATGAACCATGAGGTGACAGGGGACGGTTGAAAGCACTGAAAAAGCCGGTTTTATAAAAAACTGCCGCTATTGTCGACCTGAGCGATAGCATTTCATCCTGATTTATAGCATTTTCATCCTGAGTTATAACATTGTCATCCTGATTTATAACATTTTCATCCTGAGTTATAACATTGTCATCCTGATTTATAGCATTTTCATCCTGAGTTATAACATTTTCATCCTGAGTTATAACATTGTCATCCTGAGCGATAGCGAAGGATCTGATTTTAAGCTGCTAAAAAGATTCTTCATTCACTTCGTTCATTCAGAATGACACAATTTGGGACTTTTTCAGTGGTCTCGAACGGTTCTCTGTCACACTTTCACTAGTTGAATTTTTTAATACAGTTTTTTTAAGGTTAATGTAATTTATCAGGTTTTGGGAATAAAATATTGAAGGGACCCGGATAGAGGAAAGTTTAAAGTAATTATTTATAAAAATTTTTAAAAGGAGAGGTTTTAATGGCTGGTTATAATGTTGCTATTGTTGGTGTTACCGGTAATGTGGGTCAGGTCCTGGTCGAGGTTTTGCGCCAGCGCAATTTTCCTGTTAAAGGGTGGAAACTTCTTGCTTCAGCCCATTCTGCCGGTAAAAAAGTAAATATTGGTGGTCAGGAATATTCTGTTGAAGAAGCCAAGCCGGAGTCTTTCAACGGGGTTGATTTTGCTTTTTTCAGTGCTGGCGGAGATGTAAGCAAGGAATTGGCCCCCGAAGCAGCTAAAAGGGGGGCCATCGTGGTGGATAACAGCAGTGCGTTTCGTATGGACCCTGAGATCCCTCTGGTAGTCCCGGAGGTCAACCCAGATGCTGTTTCCCGTCACAAGGGGATCATTGCCAATCCAAATTGTTCTACAATACAGATGGTAGTAGCCCTGCAACCATTGCACCTTAAAGCAGGGATTAAAAGGGTTGTAGTCTCTACCTATCAGTCGGTTTCCGGTGCAGGCAAGGAAGCAATGGATGAAACTGCGACCCAGAGTTATGCTGTTCTGGACAAAAAAGAGGTTCTGAAAAAAATTATTCCTTATAAAGCCGCTGCTAAGCACCACCAGATTGCCTTCAATGTGGTGCCCCATATTGACGTTTTTGATGAAGACGACTACACAAAAGAAGAATTAAAAATGATCAGGGAAACGCGTAAGATCATGGATCTTCCCGAACTACCGATCACTGTTACTACTGTGAGGGTTCCTGTCTTTAATGGGCACTCAGAGTCCCTTAACGTGGAGCTTAACGCACCACTTTCACCTGGGGAGGCACGTGAGGTTTTTTCCAAAGCTCCTGGAATAGTGGTATGGGATAACCCTGCAGAACTATTGTACCCCATGCCGGTTGATACGGAGGGCAGGGACGAAGTTTTTGTGGGCCGGATCCGCATCGATCGCTCCGTTCCCTTTGGCTTGAATATGTGGGTTGTAGCCGACAATATTCGCAAAGGGGCTGCTACTAATTCCGTCCAGATTGCAGAACTGCTTTTATAATTTGAAGGGGTTCATTCTAGAACAGGGGTGAGGAGAATGAGAATACTGGTGCAAAAATATGGGGGGACTTCACTTGCAACACAGGAACAAAGGGAGATCGTTACCCGCAGAATTGAGGAAGCTCTAAAGGAAGGGTATAAGGTGGTTGTGGTGGTTTCAGCAATGGGCCGCCAGGGTGATCCCTATGCCACAGATACTTTAAAATCATTTGCGCAGGATATTTGTCCAGATATACCCTCGAGGGAACTGGACTTGATCATGTCCTGTGGAGAAATTATATCAGCTGTTGCTTTAGCAGCAACATTAAATAAAAAGGGTATCTCCTCCCGTGCTTTAACCGGTCCCCAGGCTGGCTTCAATACTGATGGTTACTATAGTGAAGCGGAAGTACTTGATTGCCAGCCGTTAAGGGTTGAGGAGGCCCTACAGAATAATGAGGTTCCCATCATAGCTGGTTTTCAGGGGGCAGATGCCTGCGGGGAAATAAATACGCTGGGCAGAGGGGGAAGCGATACCACGGCGGTGATTTTGGGTGCGGCGCTTATGGCCGAAAAGGTGGAGATATTTACCGATGTTTCAGGTATCATGACAGCCGATCCCCGCATAGTAGAGGAAGCAAGGGTAATACAACAAATTACCTACGGTGAGGTTTGTCAGATGGCTTATGAGGGAGCCAGGGTCATACATCCCCGGGCTATAGAGGTAGCTATGCGCAACAACGTAGCTGTGGTTGTTAGAAACCTCGATGCTTCCGGGCCAGGAACACTTATTACGGGGGAATCTGCCTTGAAGGAAGGAAACTACAGTACTCGTGGACGCAGGGCAGTTACAGGAATTGCCCATTCTACAGAGTTGGCCCAATTTATAATAACATTTGAAAAACCTGATCCCGATAGGGAAATTAAAATTTTTGAACGTATTGGAAAAGCGGGGATCAATATTGACTTGATTAGTGTTTTTCCTCTCCTTAAGGCATTTATTGTTAAAGAAGAACATAGTATTAAAGTAGAGAAAATCTTAAAGGACCTTGGTGTTTTATACCAACTGGAGAAAGGTTGTGCCAAGGTTTCCATTGTAGGGGTAGGTATGCATAGTATTCCGGGCGTAATGGCCCGGGTTGTCAAGGTTCTTAACGAAAAAAAGGTGGAAATAATACAGACGGGTGATTCAAATATCACGATCTCCCTTCTTATAAAGCAAGGGGATTTACGCTGTGCAGTGAAGACACTTCACGACAACTTTCATCTCGGCAATTAACTGGTGGTAACTACAACAGCCTAAAATAGTACTTGACAACCGGATCCCTTCGCATTAGAATAGCAGCTAACAGGAAAGTAAGATTATAGCAATGATGGGGAGGAGTAAGCATATAACAGGATTTCAGAGAGCCGGGGGTTGCTGTGACTCGGTATCCTGCTATGCTGAAATACACCTCAGAGCAGCAAACCGAATACCTTAATTTGGGGTTAGTAGGCTTTGACGGAAACTTCCACCGTTAACAGGAAGGGGGTATAAGGTTGTAAAACCAGCCCGTACCCTTTTAAAGAGGTGGGACTTTTTATTTAAAAGTCCAACCAGGGTGGTACCGCGTGAAGTAAGAGCTTCCGTCCCTTGGGGATGGAAGCTTTTTGATTTACTTTGGGAAACTAAATATGGAGGGAAATGTTATGATTGTTGTCATCAATCCTGGTGTTACAGAAAAGGAAATCCAAGAGGTTGAAAATAGGCTTGAAAAATTTGGCTTTGGCGTTCACCGCTCTAAGGGTGAAAACCGCACTATTTTAGGGGCAATCGGTGCCCCCAAGGAAGAGGCCAGGGATGCACTGCAGGCCATGCCCTGTGTGGAAAAGGTCGTCATTATTTCACAGCCTTTTAAGTTTGTCAGCAGGGAATTTAAAAAAGAAAGGACCATACTGCAGGTGGGCAATGTGGAAATAGGCGGCGAAAAAATAACTCTTGTTGCAGGACCTTGTGCCGTGGAGGGGGAAAGTGCTTTCTTAGAATCGGCCCAGGCCGTTAAAGAAGCAGGGGCCAGCATTTTAAGGGGGGGAGCTTACAAACCACGCACATCCCCGTACAGTTTCCAGGGGCTGGAAGAAGAGGGACTAAAAATTATGGCAGAAGCCAGGGAAAGGACCGGCCTTCCTTTTATTACTGAAGTATTAGATCAGTATTCTGTGGAAACTGTGAGCCGTTATGCAGATATTTTGCAGGTGGGGACCAGGAATATGCAGAATTTCAGGCTGCTAAAGGAACTTGGCCAAATAGATAAACCAATACTTCTAAAAAGAGGGATGTCAGCAACAATTGAAGAATGGTTAATGGCTGCAGAATATATCGTCAGCAGTGGGAATAACAGGGTAATTCTTTGTGAAAGGGGTATTCGGACCTTTGAACAATATACCCGCAATACCCTGGATATCAGTGCCGTGCCCATTGCTAAAGAATTGAGCCATTTACCGGTATTTGTAGATCCAAGCCATGGTACCGGTCACTGGCGCTGGGTTCCCCCCATGAGCCTTGCTGCTGTAGCTGCAGGTGCCGATGGCCTACTGGTAGAGGTCCATCCCCGCCCCCTGGAGGCTTTTTCTGATGGCCCCCAATCTTTGACGCCGGCAAGGTTTTCCCAGATGCTAAACCAATTGGAAAGGGTGGCTGAAAGCGTTGGGCGCAGTATATAGGCCGTTATTTAAAAAGTCCTGCATTATAGGGCTGGGCCTTTTAGGGGGATCGCTGGGCATGGCCCTTGGAAGATACGGGATTGTGGAGGAACGCTGGGGAAATGATTTAAGCATGGAAGTAATGGAGGAAGCCAAAGAAAAAAAAGCGGTAGATCATACAGCTGGGCTGAAGGAAGCATTGCATGGTGCCGATCTGGTTGTTCTATCCATTCCTGTTTTAGAAACGAGCAGAATGCTAAAAAAAATTGCCCCCCTGCTGGAAAGGGGTGCTTTAGTAACCGATCTGGGGAGCAGTAAAAAAGAAATTACCTCCAGCATGGAAAAATATCTCCCACCGGGGACAATGGCTGTTGGCGGCCATCCTATGGCAGGTTCGGAACAAACGGGCATTGCAGCTGCTGATCCATTTTTGTTTGAAAATGCAATTTATCTTCTTACACCTACCCCAGGAACCCCGCCGGAAGCAGTGGAAAGATTAAAAAAAATGATCATTGGTATCAAGGCCCACCCCCTTACGATGGATCCGGATGAACATGATAGGCTGGTAGCTTTGATTAGCCACTTGCCGCACTTTATTGCTACAGCCCTGGTGAACACTGTTACAAATTTTGGGGACAAAGAGGGTCTTTTGGCAATGCTGGCTGGTAACGGTTTCAAGGATACTACCCGTATTGCCATGGGAAACCCTGACGTCTGGTATGATATCTTCGTAAGCAATAAAAAGTATTTAAGACAGTCCCTGGATGCTTTCAGGGAAAATTTGTCATGCTTTATGGATTGCCTGGAAAGGGGTAATAAAAAGGAAGCATATAGAATTATGCAGGAAGCCAGGTCCTACAGGCGATCCCTTTAATTAACGTCTAGAAAAGGGGGGTCAAATTTGGAAACCATTATTGAACCCAGGGACAAAGTCTATGGTCAGATCAAAGTCCCGGGGGATAAATCCATTTCACACAGGGCTCTTCTCCTTTCTTCCATGGCAGGGGGAAACATTGAAATAGAAGGGTTGTTGGAAGCAGAGGATATTTTATCGACCTTTAATTGTCTTCAGAAGCTGGGCATTAAGTTTGGAGGCGACATGGAAAAATTAATTGTAAAGGGAGGTGGATACCCCGCTTTTTCTGAACCCGATGACATTTTGGAGGCAGGCAATTCCGGGACTACAGCCCGACTTTTATTAGGTATATTGGCAGGCCAGCCTTTTTTTACAGCTATTACGGGGGATTCTTCTCTTAGAAAAAGGCCGATGGGCAGGGTGGTAGAGCCTCTACGAAAAATGGGCGCACAACTGGATGGTCGCCATGAAGGTGCTTTGTTGCCATTGATGGTCAGGGGAGGAGGGCTTTTGCCTTTGAATTATACCCTTCCTGTTGCAAGTGCCCAGGTTAAATCTGCCCTTCTCCTGGCTGCCTCCTTTGCGGAGGGGACAACAACAATTAAAGAAAAAATTCCATCCCGGGATCACACCGAAAGGATGTTGTTTTACCTGGGAGCAAAGATAAGTTGGGGCAAGGGGGGCCTGATCGCCCTTGAAGGTCCCTCGCAAATTAGTGGCGAAAGGATTATAATACCCGGTGACATTTCATCCGCCTCATTTTTTATGGTCGGGGCTGCCCTTGCTTCTAAGGGTGAGCTTTTGCTGGAGGGAGTTGGTGTTAACCCCACACGCACGGGTATTATTGATGTCCTTTTAAGAATGGGGGCAGATCTCAAGGTGTTAAATAAAAAAGAATATAACTGTGAACCTGTAGCCGATATTCTTGTCAGCGCCGGCAAACCCTTACAGGGTGTTCAAATCAACGCCGAAATGATACCGGCATTGGTTGACGAAATACCGATCATAGCTGTAGCTGCCCTTTTTGCCAGGGGGGAAACTGTCATTAAAGGTGCCGGTGAACTGCGCCTTAAGGAAAGTGACCGCCTGCATACTTTAACCCTTGAACTTAAAAAAATGGGTGGGAAAGTTACTGAGCTCCCCGATGGGTTAATCATAGAAGGTGGCACCGGTATTAATGGTGCACATTGTTGTAGCCATGGTGACCACCGCATTGCAATGGCTTTGGCAGTTGCAGCTCTTTTTGCCAAAAATAGTTCGGTTATTGAGGGTGTAGAAGCAGTTCAGGTTTCCTTTCCCCATTTTTTTAAGCTTTTAGAGAAGACATTTTCTTAATTTTCCGGGAAGGAAAAAGAAGAAAGGATTTTTTTGAGAAAAGCAGAATAAGATAGATGCAAACTGTAGACAGGAATTAGGCATAAAAAGGATGGGTTAAAGGATAAAGAGCCCCTGGCCTGGCGGATTGTTATTCCTGTTTGAAAGGATGGGTTAGAAATGCTGGTTATACCGGCAATTGATTTGCATGGCGGCAGGTGTGTCCGGCTCTTAAGAGGAGAAAGGAATAAAGAAACGGTTTACAGCAATAAACCTGAAGAAGTAGCTCTGGAGTGGCAACGACAGGGTGCCACCCGCCTGCATGTGGTAGATCTTGATGGGGCTTTTGAAGGAAGACCGCAAAACTCTTCTGCAATCGAGGCGATTACCGGGGCAGTGAGCATACCGGTACAACTGGGAGGCGGTATCAGGGATTTTGAAACAGTAGAAAACGCACTAAAACTGGGTGTATCCCGCGTCATCCTGGGAACAGTTGCTGTTGAAAACACTGCAATGGTCAAGGAATTTGTAAAAAATTATGGTGATAAAATAATTGTAGGAATTGATGCCCGGCAGGGCCTGGCAGCTACAAGGGGTTGGGTCAAGGATTCAACAAAGGATGCCCTTGAACTTGCTCTGCAAGTACAGGAGTACGGTGTCAAGGAAATTATTTATACGGATATTGCCCGTGATGGGACCCTGGAGGGCCCCAACTTTGCTGCTTTAAAGGAAATGGCCGGGGCCCTTGACATTGCCGTGATCGCTTCTGGAGGGGTTTCAAGGCTTCAGGATCTCCATCAACTGCAGGAGCTGGAAGACTTCGGCATCACAGGTGTAATAATTGGCCAGGCACTTTACGCCAAAAAGTTTTCCTTAAGTGATGCTATCAGGGAAATTAATCGTAAAAGTAAAGGATGAAAGTAAAATTTTTCAAACGAGGCAGGGGGGCAGGTATTGGTAAAAAGAATTATTCCTTGTCTGGATGTTAAAGATGGAAGGGTGGTCAAAGGGGTAGGTTTTCTTGATCTTAAAGATGCCGGCGACCCTATCCAGCTGGCACGTTACTATGACAAAACAGGTGCTGACGAGCTTGTTTTCCTTGATATCACTGCCTCTATAAAGGGGCGCCAAACTATGCTGGAAGTGGCCGGAAAGATCTCCAGGGAAATAAACATTCCCTTCATTGTCGGTGGGGGTATAAATAGCCTGGAAAAGATGCATAGTATTCTAAAAGCCGGGGCGGACAAGGTTTCATTGGGTACTGCTGCACTGGAGGATCCCACACTTATTGCCGGGGCAGCCCGTAATTTTGGGAGCCGGCATCTCATTGTAGCGATTGATGCCCTTTGGAATGAAGGGATGAAGGATTGGGAAGTTTATAGCCACGGTGGCAAAAAAGCAACAGGTCTTTCGGCTTTAGCCTGGGCAAAAAAGGTGGAAAGCCTTGGCGCTGGCGAAATATTGTTGACGAGCATAGATGCTGATGGTACCAGGGATGGTTTTGATATACCTTTGACTGCTGCCGTAGCTGAATATGTAGATATTCCAGTTATTGCTTCTGGAGGCGCCGGGGAAAAGGAACACTTTTCCCGGGTCTTAACGGAAGGAAAGGCAGAAGCGGCGTTGGCTGCTTCTGTATTTCACTATGGGCATATTTTTATAAGTGAACTGAAACAATACCTGCTAGAACAAGGCGTGGAGGTGTCGACTTGAAATCCAAGGATAAAATAATAGAGATTCTTGCTTTTGATAGGCATGAACTTTTACCTGCTATTATTCAAGATTATAAAAATAATGAGGTTCTCATGCTTGCCTATATGAACAAGGAATCTTTTCAGAAGACTCTTCAGACCGGTTTGACATGGTTTTGGAGCCGCAGCAGGGGAAAACTTTGGCAGAAGGGTGAAAGCTCGGGTAATATTCAAAAGGTGCAGGAAATTTTCTATGACTGCGATGAAGATACACTTTTAATTAAGGTTGATCAAAGCGGCCCGGCTTGCCACACGGGGGCAAGAAGTTGTTTCTACCGTAAATTAGCCGATGATACTTTTAAGAAGGGGTAAAGGGTGGGGCAGATTGGTTTTTGGAAATATACGGCTATCGAAGTGCCTGAGGGGCCTATTACGATAATATTTAATGAGCAGGGTATTTACAGCATTTTGCTGGGCCGGCAGAAAAATTTTTTGCATGAAGGAAACCATTTCCAGGCGAAAATTGAGAGCCGGCTGCCCTGGCCTGCCCTGGAGGGAGAACTGCAAAATTACTTTCGAGGGAAACCTATCCAGGGTGCTTATCCTTTGCTCACTGAAGGCTATACTGCCTGGACATTGAAGGTTTTGCAACATGCTCAGGCCATTCCCTTTGGAGAAACCCGCTCTTATAAACAGTTGGCCATCATGGTCGGCTCTCCTGCTGGGGCCAGGGCTGTCGGCCAGGCACTGGGACGGAACCGTACCCCCATTCTCATCCCCTGTCACCGCATTATAGGCCAAAATGGAGCGCTTACGGGTTTTGGATGTGGGTTGGATTGGAAGAGGGCATTGCTAAAAATCGAGGGTCATCAATTGGAAGCGGGGATTTTTGCTGACAAACTTTAAAAGGGCAATATATCCCGGTGCTACAGGGGAGGTTTTCGTTCAGTATGCGTTATTTGACAGCAGGGGAATCTCATGGTCCTGCTTTGGTAGGAATTATAGAAGGTTTACCCTCTGGCTTGTTTTTGGACCGTGAGTTTATCAATGAGCAGTTGGCCAGACGCCAGGGTGGTTATGGCCGGGGCGGTCGTATGTCAATTGAAAGGGATCGCGTTAAATTTCTTTCCGGACTCCGTTTTGGCAAAACCTTAGGGACCCCTTTGGCCCTTCAAATTGAAAATAAGGATTGGGTTAATTGGCAGAAGGTGATGTCACCGGATCCGGAAGATGAAACAAAAGACCGGAAACTTAGTGCCCCACGCCCTGGACATGCTGATCTGGCCGGGGGAATAAAATACCTGCATTCCGATCTGCGTAATGTGCTGGAAAGGGCCTCTGCCAGGGAAACAGCAATGCGTGTTGCCATTGGTGCTGTAGCTTCTTTACTGCTCGGGCATTTCCAGATCAAAATTGGCGCTTTCGTAACCGAAATTGGAGGCGTAGCAGCAGATCCACCCGATCCGGCAGACAACGTTAACACTATCAAGAAAAAGATCAGCGCTTCTCCCCTTTACTGCGTCGACCGAAAAGCTGAAGAATTGATGCTCTCCAAAATTAAAGAGGCTGCAGAAAAGGGGGACACACTTGGGGGAATATTCGAAGTGCGTGTTGAAGGGCTTCCACCGGGTTTGGGAAGCCACGTTCATCCGGATCGGCGCCTTGATGGACGTTTGGCGGCTGCCTTAATGAGTATTCCGGCAATCAAAGGTGTGGAAATAGGATTGGGGTTTAAGGCTGCTGCAGTTCCTGGTTCACAGGTACATGATCCCATTATTCTATCCCGGGAAAGGGGAATCTGTAGACCAACCAACAATGCTGGTGGACTTGAAGGGGGGATAACCAATGGTGAAACCCTTCTTATCAGGGCAGCTATGAAACCTATACCAACCTTGATTAATGCGCTTCCAAGTGTAGATCTTGCTACTGGAAAACCTGTTTGCGCTTCTGTGGAACGTTCTGATATTTGTGCCGTTCCTGCGGCATCCGTTGCCGGGGAGGCCGTAGTAGCATGGGAGGTTGCTCTTGCCTTCATGGATAAGTTTGGCGGTGACTCTCTTAGGGAAATGGAGTTAAACTATAAAAACTACCAGAGATTAGTCAATGAGTATTTGGCAGCAGCTAAGTTAGAAGCTGGGGGTAAGGAAAATGTTAAAAATTGATATAAAAACGGCCTCCCGGCAATACCCGGTTTATTTGGGCCAGGGCCTTTTAAGAAATATAGGGAAAATTATGGCCCGTCATTTCCCACCTTGTTCCTTGATGGTTGTAACCGACAGGAACGTTTCTTCCTTTTATGCCCAAAGGTGTTTGCAAGGTCTAAAAATGGCAGGTTACCGTCCTTACCTGAGCGTAGTGAAAGGTGGAGAGGGTTCCAAAACATTGGAGGAAGCCTCCTTTCTTTATTCCCGGGCCATAGCTGCCGGCCTGGATAGGCAATCGGTTATTATTGCCCTGGGTGGTGGGATCATAGGTGATTTGGCGGGTTTTGTTGCAGCCACCTATTTAAGAGGTGTTCCTTATGTTCAGGTCCCTACTACACTGCTGGCCATGATTGATAGCAGCGTAGGAGGTAAAGTGGCAGTAAACCATCCCCAGGGTAAAAACCTGATCGGGGCTTTTTACCAACCCTCCTTTGTCCTTGCTGACCTGAAGGCTTTAAAAACCCTTCCCCAGCGGGAGATCAATGCCGGATTGGCAGAACTAATAAAATATGGAGTTATCTGGGACTATAACTTGTTTAGACAGCTGGAGTCTTTATCTGCTGGGAGTGAGGGGAAACTTTTTATACACGCTAAAAAACCATTATTTTTAAAATATATCAGCCGTGCAATCATGATCAAAGGAAAGATAGTACGGCAGGATGAAAAAGAAGCGGATTTGCGCCGTATTCTTAATTTTGGCCATACTTTTGGTCATGCTCTGGAGGCAGCAACAGGATATGCCCATTACCTGCACGGTGAGGCAGTGGGGTGCGGGATGGCCATGGCAGCAACCCTGGCCTGCCGTTTGTCGATCCTGGATGAGGTAGCAAAAGGGCGTATTATAAATATTCTTAAGGGCTTAAGAATACCGCCTTCCCCTGCCGGCTTGAAGGCCAGTAGTGTGTTGGAGGCGCTTTTTCTTGATAAGAAAAGGGCAGGGGGGGATTTAATTTTTATTCTTCCCGACTGTATTGGCAGGGTAATAATCTACAAGGCACCCCCGGCAAATATTATTAATGATGTTATTAAAGATTTCTTGCAGGGGAAAATAATTTAAAATGCAGGAAGAAGGGGTTGTTTTTTAAAATTGAATTTAAAAAAAAGAGAGTTAAAATGAAGAAGATAACCATAGAAGAGGTAAAAAAACATCCTGCTGTCAGGGCCTATATACGTAAAGCAAATAAAAATATGTGTGTTCTGGGTTTTACTGAACATGGTTTTCGTCATACTGAGCTAACTGCCCAAACTGCCTACAGGATTCTCACGGAACTGGGATTTTCACAAAGGGAGGCAGAGTTGGCAGCCATTGCCGGTTATTTACATGATATCGGTAATGTGGTGGCCCGCAATCACCATTATCATACAGGTGCAATTATTGCCATGGGGCTCTTAAGGGAGTTAGGTATGGATGAAAACGAAGTTGCAGAGGTTGTTTCAGCCATCGGCAACCATGATGAGGAAACCGGCCACCCAGTAAGCAATATTTCTGCAGCGGTTATCCTGGCCGACAAGGCAGACGTGCACCGTTCCAGGGTTAGTAACCAAGACTTTGCCACTTTTGATATTCATGATCGGGTTAACTATGCTGTGGAACAATCTACACTGGAAATCGATCCTGAAAACAGGATTATTACACTGAGGCTCAGGATTGATACTTCTATAGGCAGGGTTTTGGAGTACTTTGAAATATTTTTATTAAGGATGATCTTATGCCGCAGGGCTGCCGATTATCTTTTGGCCCGTTTTGCTCTGATTATCAACGAAGCCCAGCTTCTCTAGGAAAGGCCCCTTCTTTTTTTCTTGGTAACGGGCCCGGATTGTGTTATGATAAAGGCGTAGCATTTTTATCTAAACAGCAGATAATTGGACCATGTATGCTGAACTTTTTAAAGTTGCAGGAGGGGGAGAAAAATGTCGGGAAAAAAGAAACGTATCCAGTCACCATTACATTTTATTCTAGTATCCTTGGTACTCGTGGTTCTTTCAGCTTTCTTTCTTTATAACTGGGAAAGCTACCTCAAAAAAGGCCTTGACCTGGAAGGTGGGGTCTATGTTCTACTGGAAGCTAAAAAAACTGCAGATACCGAAGTAGATCGCGATGCTATTCAAAGGGCAATGGCTATCATCCAAAACAGGGTTGATGAGCTTGGTGTTGGGGAATTGGTACTACAGCGCGAAGGTGACAACAGGATCAGGATCGAACTGCCGGGAATAAAGGATCAAACCCAGGCAATGGATATTATTGGCAAAACAGCGCTTTTGACTTTTAAGAATACTGAAGGTGAAGTGCTGCTTACCGGGGCTAACCTGAAGACAGCCCATTTTACACGTGGAAATAATAATGAACCCCTGGTTGCCCTTGAATTCGATGCTGAAGGGAGCCAAAAGTTCGCCGAAGCAACCGAAAAGTACCTGGGACAGGTAATTGCCATTTATCTCGACGATGAGCTTGTTTCTGCCCCTTCGGTTAGGAATGTAATTTCCGATGGACATGCTGTTATTACCGGTATCCCTACTGCAGAGGAAGCCAGCAACGTGGCCTTGATGTTACGCTCAGGTGCCCTCCCGGTAGACCTGGAAGAGCTAGAGACCCGTTCCATAGGGCCGGTACTGGGAGAAAATTCTCTGCGTTTAAGTTTTTTAGCAGGTATTATTGGTTTTTTAATTGTGATGGCTTATATGATCTATTTTTACCGTTTTGCCGGCCTTGTTGCCAGCATTGCCCTCCTTACCTACCTTGCTCTGGTTTTTTTGGTGTTGGCAGGTATCAAGGCTACGATCACTTTAGCGGGGATTGCCGGTCTAATCCTTTCCGTAGGCATGGCCGTCGATGCCAATGTCCTGATTTTTGAACGCATTAAGGAGGAACTTGAAAAGGGAAGGACAACCCTAACGGCTATTAATATTGGTTTTAGCCGTGCTTTTACCGCCATACTTGATTCCAATATAACTACTGTTATTGCAGGGGTAGTCCTGTTTATAGTAGCCAGCGGTTCCATCAGGGGGTTTGCTGTTGTCCTACTGGTGGGCACTTTTGCCAGTATCATATCGGCCTTTTTCTTGACCAGGTTTTTGTTGCGTCTGGCAGCACGGGCAGGAATGATTAAAAATGTGGCTTATCTAGGTATAAGGGTGAGGGAGGTATTATAGATGGCCAGGCCTAAAATTCCTTTTTTAAAATATAAAAACGGTGCCTTCTTGTTTTCCGGTATTCTTATTATCATCGGGATCTTTTCCCTCTTTTTAAATGGGTTAAACTTGGGGATCGACTTTACAGGGGGTACAATCATCCATCTACGCCTTACCGAGGGGTATGCGATGGAAGAGATCCGGGAGGTGTTATCTCCTTTTGGACAGGAGGGGGCCCCTTTGCAAAGAGCCGGCCATAGTGCAACAGGCGGGGGGGATGAAGTTATTATAAAAACCCCTTCTCTGGACGATTCTACCAGGAACGAAATTATTGAGGCCTTTAAGGAACGTTGGCCCGGGATGACCTCCGAGGATATCTTGCGTGTTGATAACGTTGGAGCCCTAATCGGCAAGGAGTTAACTAAAGAAGCTTTTTTAGCGTTGCTCATTGCTGCCGTAGGTATGATTTTGTATATAACGTTACGTTTTGAGTTTAGGTTTGCCCTTGCGGCCATTATTACCCTTATCCATGATGCTTTTTTAATTTTAACCATTTTTTCCATCTTCAGGATTGAAATTAATAGCCCTTTTATTGCAGCGATATTAACAACCATAGGTTATTCGATCAATGATACGATCGTTATTTTTGATCGCATCAGAGAAAACCTTAAGTACCGGAGGAACAGGACCATAGGGGAAGTAGTCAATGATAGCATTAATGAAAGTATAATACGCTGCATTAATACCTCTACGACTACACTTATAGTTTTGATCTCCCTCTTTATAGCTTTTAACTATTTTGTAGGGGGTATGGATCTCAAGGTTTTTGCTCTTGCTCTCTTGATCGGGGTTATATCCGGAACTTATTCCTCCATTTTTATTGCCGGTCCTCTTTGGTTCCTGTGGAAACCTGCCGAAGGGAAAAAACAAAAAGCACCGGCTTAGAATGCCGGTCCAGGAGGGTGGGTGGGCTTATGCACCAATTTATAATTACAGAAGCCTTCTCTCTCCCCAGGGAGGAAGAAAAAGGACCTTGAAAATACCAAATATTAACCATGTACAGAAGCAAAAGGGATGGCGTTTTTACCCTGAAAATAAGGAAAAAGCATTTATAATGGCCCAAAGGTTAAATATCCCGGTAGTTGTTGCCCAGGTTTTGCTCAACAGGGGAATTAATACCGTTGAGGAAGGAAAGGAGTTTCTGGAACCTGATCCGGCAAGGCTATATTCCCCTTTTTTGATGAAGGACATGGATTCTGCAGTGGAAATTATTAATAAATTCAGGGGACAGGGCGAAAAAATTGCCATCTATGGTGACTATGATGTTGATGGTATTACGGCTACAGCCCTTTTATATTCATTGCTGCAAAAACTTGGCGGGGATGTTCTTTATTACCTTCCAAACCGCCTGACTGAGGGGTATGGCCTGCACAAAGGGGCCCTGGAGTATCTTAAAAAACAGGGAGCTACATTGCTTATCACTGTTGACTGTGGCATCAGCAACGATGCAGAATTGCATTATGCACGTGAACTTGGAATGGAAGTAATCATTACCGACCATCATCAGCCACTGGAAAACTTGCCTGATGTTGCTGCAATAATTAATCCTCTCAGAACCGATTGCAGCTATCCTTTTAAAGATCTTTGTGGTGTTGGGATAGCTTTCAAACTGGGGCAGGCCCTTCTTAGCCGGGCTAATTCTGGCAATGTGAATGTGATGGATTATCTTGACCTGGTTGCCCTGGGTACCGTAGCTGATGTAGTTCCCCTTACCGGCGAAAACAGAATCATGGTTGCAAAGGGTCTGGCAGCCATGGCAAACAAGATGCGCCCGGGCTTAAAAGCCCTTTGCACGATCGCTGGTTTAGGAAACAAGGCCCTTACTGCTGAAGATATAGCTTTTATCGTTGCACCCCGGCTAAATGCTGCCGGGCGCCTTGGCGATGCTTCCCTTTCACTTTCTTTACTTCTGGAAGTTGACGAAAAGGTTGCTCAGAAGAAAGCTCAAAAATTGCACGAGAAAAATATTCAGCGTCAAAAGCTGGAAAATGAAATCATGGCTGAAGCCTGTAAGATGGTAGAAAAATATCCGGAAATAGTTATGGAAAACTATTTTTTACTGTTGGCACGTGAAAAATGGCATCCTGGTGTCCTGGGTATAGTTGCCAGCCGCCTTGCAGAAAAATATAACCTCCCGGTTATTTTAATTGCGCTGGAGGGTTCCCAGGGAAAAGGCTCCGGAAGGACCAGGGGAAACTTTAACTTGATCGCTGCCCTACAGCAGTGCAGTCACCTTCTGGAAGCTTATGGGGGGCATCAGGCAGCTGTGGGGTTAACTATCAATGCTGAACAGATCCCCTCCCTGCGTGAAAGGCTGAATATTTTAGCCCAGAAATTTTTTAGGGATCAATGTCCCGCCCCCAGCTATTACATAGATGGTAAATTAAACCCTGAGGAAATAACCCCGGAGCTGGTAAGGATTTTGGAAACCCTTGAACCTTTTGGCTTTGGGAACCCACCTCCCTTATTTTATGGAGAGGGGTGGGTTTTGGCTCAAAAATGGGAGGTAGGTAAAGGTGGGCAACATCTAAGGTTTACTTTAAACAAAAATAATCATCATTTTTCTGGAATTTGTTTTAATGGTAAAAGCAAGTTGCCACCGGTTTCAATTTTTAGGGAAGTGGATTTTCTTTTTACTGTTTCTTTTGATCGTTGGCGGGGTAGGAATGCCCTGCAGCTGGAGGTACATTATTTTTCTTACAGCGATGAACATGTTGGTAATAATTTATTTATTATTAACCGCCGGAATTTAAAGGAAAAGAAAGCTTATATCCGGGAACTTTTACGGGCTGGAGAAAAGGTATTAGTTTTTGTTAATACTGCACGACGGCTCCAGCAATTAAAAAATGTTTTTTCTGGTTTCAAGAATATTTATTTTTCCCACCAGGGCAAGCTTCCTGAGAATAACCATCTTTTAGGTTTACAACACCTGGTGCTCCATGATCTCCCCTTGAGAGAAAATATATTTATAGATTTGGTAGAATCCCTGTTGAGCAACCAGCTGGAAACCTCTTTGCTAAAAATTCATTTAATATATGGGGAAGAGGACTTTGCAGACAATATAAAATTACTCAGGGCTACGCTTCCTTCTTTTTCCTCTATGGAACATATTTATTTTTCCCTGGAGGAAATCGCTGCCGGGAAAAGTATTGCCCTGGAGGAGGTTTACAAAAGGCTTCCGGGCATGCTTCCCTTTGCCACAACGAGACATCTTTTGAAACAAAGCATGGCAATTTTAGAAAAGGCCCGCTACCTGGGCAATAATAATAATAAACTATTTTTGTCCACGGGGGAAAAAACTAACTATTGTTCCCTTTTAAGTGATGTTGGGAAATTGGATGTCTTTCGCCAGGAAAAGGAAAGGTGGGAAAAAACTTTATTTTGGCAACAATATCTTTTAATGGCCAAAGGGGAAGAAATAGTAAAAAGGTTTACAAATTAGGGTCCTGACCGGGGTGTAAGAATGAGTCTGCGGCAATTAAAGCAAGTTTTCACAAAATATAACTATAAAAAGGAAGATTGGGCGCTTATTCAAAAAGCCTATAACTTTGCCCTGAAGGCTCATGAAGGACAGAAAAGGGTTTCAGGCGATTCTTTTATTATTCATCCGCTGGGTGTAGCCCTTATTCTTTCCGATCTGGAGCTTGACCTGGTAACCATTGTCACGGGCTTGCTTCACGATGTCCTGGAGGACACTCTGGTTAGCTATGAGGAGATTGAAGAGGAGTTTGGCGAAGAAGTAGCTTCCCTGGTAGATGGGGTGACAAAGTTAAGCCGCATAGAATTTCGTTCTAAAGAAGAACATCAGGCTGAAACCTGGCGCAAAATGTTTGTGGCGATGGCAAGAGACATCAGGGTCATCCTTGTGAAACTGGCTGACAGGTTGCATAATATGCGAACACTCCACCATCTTAGTAAAGCCAAACAAATGGAAATAGCACGGGAAACACTGGAAATCTATGCCCCCCTGGCCCACCGCCTGGGAATTTATAAAATTAAATGGGAATTGGATGATCTGGCTTTTCGTTTTTTAAACAAAAAGGAATACTATTATCTTGTAAATAAATTAGCCAAAAAGCGCAGGGAAAGGGAAGAATTTATCAATAGCGTAATCGTTGATATTAATCATAAACTGCAGGAAGCAGGTATTAAGGCAGAGATCAGTGGCCGGCCCAAGCATATTTATAGTATCTATAACAAGATGAAAGAACAGGGCAAAAATTTCAATGAAATCTATGATCTAACTGCTATTCGAATTATAGTAGATAGTGTTAAGGACTGTTATGCCGTCCTGGGGATTGTCCATACCCAGTGGCGTCCCATCCCGGGACATTTTAACGATTATATCGCCATGCCCAAACCAAACATGTATCAATCCCTGCATACAACCGTTGTTTGTCCTGAAAATGAATTATTAGAGGTCCAAATTCGCACCTGGGATATGCACCGCACCGCGGAATATGGTATTGCAGCCCACTGGAAGTATAAGGAGAAGGTAAAAAACGTCCAGGAATTTGAGGAAAAACTTTCCTGGCTTAGACAGCTACTAGAATGGCAGCAAGACCTAAAGGACTCCCATGAATTTATGGAACATTTGAAAATAGACCTGTTTACAGATGAAGTTTTTGTTTTTACCCCCAAGGGGGATGTTATTGATCTTCCTGCCGGTTCCATTACTCTGGACTTTGCTTATAAAATTCATACCGATATTGGCAACCACTGTGTGGGTGCTAAAGTTAATGGGCGACTTGTACCCCTTGAATATGAACTTAAAACAGGCGATATTGTGAATATTATTACCAGCAAACAAGGGAACCCCAGCAGGGATTGGTTGAAAATGGTAAAAAGCTCCCAGGCTAAAAGCAAAATTAGGGCCTGGTTTAAAAAAGAAAGAAGAGAAGAAAATATTTGTAAGGGCAAGGAGAATATGGAAAGAGAATTGCGCAGGCAGAATCTCGATCCCAGCCTTATCCTCAAGGAACCACTTTTGGAGGAGGTAGGCAGGAGGTTCAATCTTTTATCCTCAGAAGATGTTTATGCTGCTGTTGGCTATGGGGGCGTTTCTGCACAACAGATCATTACCAGGCTTAAAGATGAATACAGAAAAAAATTTGGGATAAAAGAAAAACAACCATTTATTGATATTAAACCCTGGGAGGGTGCTTTCAAAGCAGCACGGGGGGTAAGGGTCCAGGGGCTCAACAACCTTCTGGTCCGCTTTTCCAAATGTTGTAATCCCCTTCCTGGCGATGAGATAATTGGGTTTATCACTAGGGGAAAAGGTGTTTCCATTCATCGCAAAGACTGTTCTAATGTTACATGGGACAGGGAGAAAGAACAACGTTATATCAAAGTTGAATGGGAAGCTGATGAAAACCTTTGCTACCCCGTTGAAATTGAAGTCACAGCTATGGATCGTACCAGTCTTTTAAGTGAAATTATGCAGACGGTTAGCGAAAGTAAGGTCAATATTACGGCTATCAACGGTCGAACTACCAGGGACAAAACTGCTATTATCAATTTGACCTTTGTGGTAAAAAACCTGGAGCATCTAGATTTTATTATGAACAGGATCAAACGGGTGAAAGATGTTTATTCTGTCAGGCGTTATACGGGCGCCGGTTCCAGGGGTAAACCTTTGCGCCAGAACTTAAAGAAAGAATGGTGATATAATGCGGGTTGTTGTGCAAAGGGCAGGGAAATCCTGGGTGGAGGTAGACGGCAAGGTGGTAGGCCGGATTAACAGGGGAATAGTAGTATTTATAGGTGTTGGTGAGGAGGACGATGAGAAGGACTGCCTCTACCTAGCAGATAAAATTACTGGTTTACGCATTTTTGAAGATAGTAAGGGCAAAATGAACCTCTCTCTTGGCGAGGTAGGAGGGGAAATACTTTGCATATCCCAGTTCACTTTGTATGGCGACTGCCGGAAGGGGCTTCGCCCCAGTTTTATTGCAGCAGCTACACCTGAAAAAGCTGCCCGGCTTTACAAAAAACTATGCAAGCTGCTAGAAACAAAGGGTTTTATGGTAGCAAGCGGTATTTTCCAGGCAAAAATGAGGGTAAATGTCCACAATGAAGGACCTGTAACGATCCTCCTGGATAGCAGGAAACAATTTTAGGGCAAGTTGACAATACAGCCAGTATTGGCTAAAATCAGTGTGTATCTTCTCTTTTTTTGGTAAAGGGAAATCTTGGGGGTTGAGGTTAAAATGGGTTATAAAGCTCCACGGGGAACCCGGGACGTGATGTTTGAAGAGGCTGCAAGGTGGCGGTATCTAGTTGAGGAATTTAGAAAATTATGTCAACTTTATGGTTTTGAGGAAATCATTACCCCTATATTTGAGGAGTCTCAACTTTTTATTCGCAGTGTAGGGGAGGAAAGTGACGTAGTAAAAAAAGAAATGTATTTATTTCATGATAGAAGTAAAAGAAAAAGGGAATTAGCACTCAGGCCGGAGGGAACTGCCGCTGTCGCCCGTGCTTATATTGAACATGGATTGTATAACGCTGTACAACCGGTAAAACTTTTTTACTTTGGTCCCATGTTCAGGTATGACCGTCCTCAAGCCGGCAGGCAGAGACAATTTTTTCAATTTGGGTTGGAATGTTTCGGTTCCCAGGATCCGGCTACGGATGTTGAAATTATTAAATTAACGGCTGACTTTTTTTCAAGGCTGGGATTAAAAGGAGTCAAACTGCACCTTAATAGCGTTGGTTGCCGCAACTGCAGGCCTTCTTATCAAAAAGTCCTTAACGACTTTGCTGCTGCAAAATCTGCCTTGTTATGTCCGGATTGTCGAAGGAGGGTTATAACCAATCCCCTGCGCCTTTTGGATTGTAAGGAAAATTCTTGCCGTGCTATTATGAAGGAAGCCCCCCAAATGCATACTTGTTTGTGTTCCTCCTGTTATGAACAGCTTCAGGAGGTTCAAGAATTGCTGGAAAGCTTAAATATTCCCTATTTTTTTGATCCCTACCTGGTGAGGGGGCTGGACTATTATACAAATACAGCCTTTGAATTTATTTCTGATTATCTGGGTGCCCAGGGATCACTGGGTGGAGGAGGGCGCTATGATAATTTAGTAGAGATCTGTGGCGGTCCACCTACCCCTGGGGTCGGTATGGCTGCCGGGATTGAAAGGATACTGCTTGCTATGGAACAAGAGGGTATAAAACCCAAAAAAGAGGCAGTCATCGGGACTTTTCTGGCTATTGAAGCCCCGGAACTGAAAAAAGATGCTTTTAGACTGCTTTATCTTTTGCGTGACAAAGGTATTAAGGCAGATATAGATTACCAAAACCGTAGTTTAAAAGCACAGATGAAATATGCCGGCAGGAAAAAGTTCCGTTATGTGATTATTTTGGAGAAAGAGAACAAAAACAAGGTCTTGCTCAGAGATATGGAAAGCGGGGAACAGCAAGAACTTTCTGAAACCGATTTAATCAATTTTTTATTATATTAGTGTCATTAGGTTCCCAATGTTTACCTGTATGACAAGGAAGGGGGCTGGCAGCCCAACCGGCTGAAAATCCATGCGTTTAAAAAGAACTCATTACTGCGGAGTAATTTCCAGGGAAAATATCGGAGAAGAGGTTGTTGTTGCTGGATGGGTACAGAGTAGAAGGGACCATGGGGGTCTAATCTTTATTGATTTAAGAGATCGTTCTGGAATTATACAATTGGTGTTTGATTATAAAAAAAATACCTCTATTTTTAGCGAAGCTGAAAAGTTGCGTTCCGAATATGTTTTAGCAGTTCAGGGTACAGTAGTTGCCAGATCACCTGAAACGGTTAACCCGGCACTCCCTACAGGGGAGGTTGAGATCATTGCCCTGGATCTGGATATTTTCAATACCTCCCGCACGCCTCCTTTTTATATCGAAGATGCTATCGACACCGATGAAAACTTGCGTTTAAAATACAGGTACCTGGATTTACGACGGCCTGAGATGCAAAGAACGCTCAGGATGCGGCATAAAAGTTTGATGGCTGTCAGAAAATATCTCGATTCAAAGGGATTCTGGGAAATAGAAACACCGGAATTAACACGCAGTACACCTGAAGGGGCCCGTGATTACCTTGTCCCCAGCCGTAATACACCAGGTAGTTTTTTTGCCTTGCCCCAATCACCCCAGTTATTTAAGCAATTATTAATGGTTTCCGGTTTTGATAAATATTTTCAGGTTGCCCGCTGTTTCCGGGATGAGGATTTAAGAGCAGATCGCCAGCCGGAGTTTACCCAGATAGATCTGGAAATGTCATTTTGTACGCGTGAAGATATCATAAAAGAAGTAGAGGGTTTGGTAGCCTTTCTTTTCCAGGAGGTTTTGGGCCGGAAGGTAACTGTCCCTTTTCCTCATATTTCATACCGGGAGGCTATGGAACGTTTCGGAAGTGATAAACCCGATACCCGTTTTGCCATGGAAATTGTAGATCTGGGGGAAATCGCTCACCAATCTAATTTTAAAGTATTTAAGAATGTTCTTAAGGGCGGAGGAGTAGTAAAAGGTTTAAATGCTAAAAAGTGCGCTTCTTTTAGCCGCAAGGATTTGGACGATTTGACTTTAAAGGTCCAGTCCTGGGGAGCCAATGGCCTGGCCTGGATGATCGTTACAGAAGATGGCTTTAAAAGCCCTGTTGCAAAATTTTTTAGTGCAGAACAGCTGAAAAATATTAAAAAGAAAATGGAAGCTCAAACAGGCGACTTGCTTCTTTTTATAGCAGACAAGCGGGATCTGGCCCTTAAAATACTGGGACAGTTAAGAATATATTTAGCTGAACTCCTCAACCTGATTCCCCGGGAAGAGGATCGTTTCCTTTGGGTCCTGGACTTTCCTTTGTTGTCTTATGATTATGAAGAGAACCGTTATACATCAGAGCATCATCCTTTTACGGCACCGCTGGAGGAGGATCTTCCCCTTTTAAGGGATGAACCCCTTAGAATGCGCTCCCAGGCCTATGATCTTGTTTATAATGGCATTGAGGTAGCAGGCGGCAGCATCAGGATCCATAAAAAAGAGGTACAGGAAGAAATTTTCCGGCTTCTGGGGATCTCAACAGAAGAGGCCCAGGAAAAATTCGGTTTCCTTTTGCAGGCCTTTCAGTATGGTGCTCCACCACATGGAGGCATTGCTTTTGGTTTTGATCGCCTGCTGATGCTCATGGCCAGGAAAAGGAGTATCAGGGATGTAATCGCCTTTCCTAAAACTGCAGCTGCAACCTGTTTGCTAACAGGTGCTCCTGCTCCTGTTTCTGCAGCCCAACTGGAAGAACTGAATATTTCTACTATAGCAAGGGATAATAAAAAGACTATTTAAAAAATTTTTGGCTTGCATCTAGTAAAAGTTTATGATATCATAATATTAAGAATTAATTGCAAGTACCCTACTATGCGCGTGCAAAACCGTTAAAGTTTTGAGCTAACATTTACGAAGAGGGAGTCCGACTTTATGTGCGGCGTAGAAGCCCTTCGCTGGGACCTATAAAGCATGTAAGAGGACACCCACCTTAGGCAAGAGCAGTTCAAAACCTCGGTCCACGGCATGGTGGGGTTAATTTTTTTTTTTGATGGACTTTAATTAATCTGTTATAATTAGGCAGTAAGTTTTGGGAGGGGGCGGGTAAGTTGTCCATCCAACAAACCCTTGAAAGAATATTACGCCATGTTAAAGAAGGTTTTCACCCCAGCGATCTGGCTGATCTTGTTGAAGAACTCACAGATCAACAAAAAAAAGAACTCTTTGAACTTCTTTCAGATGAAGCTGCAGCACTGATTATACAAGAGATGGAAGACTTTGACCAGGTTTCTCTCTTGCGATTATTAACCAAGCACCGTGCTTCAGCCATCCTCAAGGAAATGGCCATCGACGATGCTGCGGATCTCCTGGGGGAGCTTTCTCCAGAGGAAGCCAGGGACTTACTTGCTCTTATTGAGGAAGAGGCCGAAGAAATAAGGGGTCTTCTAAAATATCCGGAAGATACAGCGGGCGGCCTCATGACCACTGACTTTATTGCCCTTCCGGAGTACATTCCTGTTGAGGAAGCTATCCAGCGTTTGCGGGAGATAGCCCCTGAGGCAGAAATTATCTATTATGTTTATGTTGTTGATGCGGAAACCAGGCTGAGCGGTGTTCTTTCTCTAAGGGACTTGATTGCTGCGGAGGATGGAACGCTACTCAAAGAGATCATGATCCGCAACGTTATTAGTGTCCCTTCCGATATGGACCAGGAAGAGGTAGCCAGGGTTGTATCACGTTATGACTTATTTGCAATACCAGTCATCGATGAAGAACAACGATTGCTGGGGATTATTACCGTAGATGATATACTCGATGTTATGGAAGAAGAAGCAACGGAGGATATTTACCGTTTAGCTGGAACCGGGGAGGTTGAAGGGGATTTATTTGATGCCTCTATCTTTAGCCTGGCACGCAAAAGGCTGCCGTGGCTGGTAATTTGCCTTCTGGGTGGAATTTTATCCGGGAGCGTGATTGGATCTTTTGAAAACACACTGCGTTCAGTAGTAACATTCGCAATTTTTATACCGGTAATTATGGATATGGGCGGCAATGTAGCTACCCAGTCATCAACTCTTTTCGTTCGTGGCCTGGCAACAGAGGAAATCAGGAATAAGGATATCTGGCGGTACTTTCTACGGGAGGTAAAGGTAGGCCTGAGCATGGGGATAATCAACGGGGTTTTAATCGCAATAGCTGCTTCGGTCTGGAAGGGTATACCTTTGCTTGGTCTGGCAGTGGGGGTGTCCATGTTTACTACGATTACCATTGCTGCCCTTATAGGGACGTTGGTGCCTATCTTTTTTAACCATTATGGCTTTGATCCTGCTCTTAGTTCGGGCCCTATTGTCACAACTATCAAGGATGTTACAGGACTGCTAATTTATTTTTGGATTGCCTCTTTATTCTTACCTTATATTGTTTAAAAAGGCGGGAAGTGGACAAGGGTTGGGGAATATGCAGGTAATTTAATAGTAATCCCAGGCGATATTAAGGGGAGAAACCATTGTAGTGGTTTCTCCCCTTAATAATTTTTCGACAACGCAAACATGAGCATTTTTTAATAGTTATGATCTTACCTTAAAAATTGGAAACAGATATTTTAAAAATTTAAACTATTTCCAGGGGCAGGAATTTAAAAATGGAAGGAGAATACTATTTCAAGTGGTTAAATGTGGGGGAAAGTGGTTGGAAGGGATGATTTTTTATTACTAGGTGGGTCTCTTCATGTTAATGGGGGAATATTACCATACATTGGACAATAAAGGACGGGTAATTGTACCAGCGCGACTGCGTGAGGGGCTGGGTGATAATTTTATTATTACCCGTGGCCTGGACAATTGCCTTTTTCTTTACCCCATGGAGGAGTGGTTATCCCTGGAAAACAAATTAAAGAGCCTGCCATTTACCAAAGCAGAAGCAAGAGCCTTTATGAGGATGTTTTTTTCAGGTGCTTCAGAATTAGAAATCGACAAACAGGGCCGGGTGTTAATTCCCCCTCCGCTAAGGGAACATGCAGAGCTAAAAAAAGAGTTGGTCTTTTTAGGAGTTTCCACCAGAGCAGAGATTTGGAGCAAGGAGAAATGGGAAGAATATAGTAACAAGTCAAACCTGTCCTTTGAACTGGTTGCGGAAAAAATGGTGGATTTTGAATTATAAGGCAAGGTATGGGATGGTGTATACCAAAATAAAATGGTTCAAACAGAAAAAGAAGAAGTAACCCCATATTTTCATAAACCTGTCATGCTCCAGGAAACCCTCAGCTTTTTACAGCCTGCTCCCGGGAAAATAATTGTGGATGCAACCCTTGGGGGGGGTGGACACGCAGAAGAAATTTTAAGCAGGATCCTGCCCGGCGGAAAGTTAATAGGCATAGATTGTGATCAGGAGGCCCTTAATGAAGCTAAAAAAAGGCTTGCTGCATATGAGGATTCTTTTATACCTGTGAAGGCCAATTTTAGCTCCCTAAAGGAAGTTGTTCATGGACTTAGTTTGGAAGGTGTGGACGGCCTACTTTTTGATCTTGGGGTCTCCTCTTTTCAACTGGATAGCGAAAAACGGGGTTTTGCTTACAGGGAAGATGTATTTCTAGACATGCGTATGGATCGGGATTTACCCCAAACTGCTGCTGATCTTTTAAATAACTTATCCCTGCAGCAGCTTGCTAAAATTTTTTGGGAATATGGCGAAGAAAGATGGGCCAAAAGAATTGCCTCTTTCATCATCCAGCATCGTGAGCGGGAGGGGCTTTTTACCCGAAGCAGCCAGCTTGTTGATCTTATAAGGGCAGCAGTCCCGGCTGCCAAACGACGAAGGGGACATCCTGCCAAACGCGTTTTTCAAGCCTTACGTATTGCCGTAAACAATGAACTTGAAAATATTAAAAAAGGTTTACATAGCGGAATTGATATTCTCCACCATGGGGGAAGGGTAGTAGTTATTTCTTATCATTCTCTGGAGGATGTAATTGTAAAACAATATTTCAATGAATATTCCCAGGGATGTATTTGCCCTCCCAAACTACCTGTTTGTAGTTGCGGAAGATTACCTGTCCTCCAAGTTCTCACACCCAAACCCCTTGTCCCAACCAAAAAAGAAATTAATATGAATTCAAGGGCTAAAAGTGCCAGGCTAAGAGCAGCAAAAAAACTGCCCTTGCCAAATAGTTCTAAGAAGAATGGCAGGTGAATAGGTTGATAGTAGCAAGAGAAAAGCCAAAACAAATTGTTTATCAAAATTATGCACTTAAAAACCAGCATGCAACTCAACCAGTGGGGGAACTAAATTTATCCTCAAAAAGGAAACAGCAAAAAACTGGTTACAGGGAAGGTTTTTTGTTTTGTGGCCTCATTCTTTGTCTAATTATCATTGGTGTAAGCCTAATCAGTCAATATAGCCGTGTTCTTGCTGTTAACTACAAAATACATCGCGTTAGCAGGGAAATTTCACAATTGAGAGAAGAACAGGAACATTTACTTATCGAAGTTAAACGTCTCAGTTCCCTGGAAAGGATTGAGGAAATAGCTAAAAATGACCTTGGGCTACAGTATCCCGAAGAAAAACAGTGGTTGTTTATCTCCGCAAGGGGGGATTAAAATGTTTAGATTGCGGCGCCAGGAAGAGGGGAAAAGATGGCCAGGGATGTTGCCTCCAATTTATTCATGCGAAAAAGACTGCTAATTATTTTTCTGCTAACAACAGTATTAATCCTGGGCTTAATTGTCAGGCTGGGTTGGATACAACTCGTCATGGCCGAGGAATTGCAACAAAAAGCCTGGGAGCAATGGAACCGTAGCATACCGGCAAGATCGTCAAGAGGTGATATCTTTGATCGTAATGGCAAGCTGCTTGCGAGCAGTGCTACCGTAGAAACTGTTGTAGCCATACCACCACAAATCGAGGATCCCCATCTTACAGCTAAAGCTTTGGCACCAATATTGGAAATGAGTGAGGAAGAACTCTATGAGCTTGTTACACAACAACGGGCGGCAGTTTATTTAAAAAGAAAAGTTGAAGATGAAGTTGCAAAAGAAATAAGACTTTTAAACCTGCCGGGGATCAACTTTGCACAAGAAACAAAAAGAGTATACCCCAATGGAACCCTTCTGTCCCAGCTTTTAGGCTTTGTAGGTATGGATCAGGGTTGGGGAGGGTTAGAAATCTATTATGAAGATATATTAAAAGGCCGGGATGGCAATTTTGTTTTTCCTACGGATAACCTTGGTCGGGAAGTGCCGGGTGTTCGCCGTTTAATTCCCCCCAAGGAAGGGAAAAACCTTGTTTTAACAATTGACGAAACCATTCAGTTTATTGTTGAACGTGAGTTGGCTAAAGCTATGCTGGAGTATGAGCCTGAAAGGATTCAGGCCATAGCCGTTAATCCCAAAACGGGAGAAGTTTTAGCAGCATCTTCAAAACCTGACTTTAATCCCAATAATTATAGCGATTATAATAAGGAGTTCTGGAGGTTGTTTCCTGTTACTGACACTTTTGAGCCTGGTTCAACTTTTAAGCTTATCACGCTTGCAGCAGCAATTGAAGAAAATTTATATTGTGAAACGGACCCATTTTTTTGCAGTGGAGCTTCTGTAGTAGCCGGCCAAACTGTTAGATGTTGGACTTCAGGCCAGGGGGGGCATGGTTCCATCAATTTTTTAGAAGCAGTGCTTTCTTCCTGCAACCCTGCCTTTATGAATCTGGGGGAAAAATTAGGTGTTCAAAAATTGTTTGAATATATCCGCGCCTTTGGTTTTGGAACTAGAACCGGGATTGACTATCCCGGTGAAGGAACGGGTTTGATTTTCAGCCCTGAGCAGGTAGGCCCACTTGAATTGGCTACTACCTCATTTGGGCAGGGGGTTTCTGTTACCCCCTTACAACAAGTTATGGCTGTTTCTGCAATAGCTAACGGTGGTTATTTGATGCGTCCCTACATTGTTAAGGAAATCACAGACTCTGAACATCAAACAATTGAAAAAAGGGAACCTGAAATAATAAGACAGGTAATATCAAACGATACTTCCAAGAGGATTATTTCCATTATGGAAAAAGTCGTGGAAGAAGGCAGTGGATCTAACGCTATTATAGAAGGCTATCGTATAGCTGGTAAAACAGGTACAGCCCAAAAGGTTGGCCCCGATGGTTTTTATGTAGGTGGTAAGTATATCCTTTCATTTATTGGTTTTGCACCGGTAGAGGATCCACAGATCCTTCTTTATATTGCTGTAGACGGTGTAAAAAGAGGGCCACAATGGGGTTCCCAAGTAAGCGCTCCACTTTTCCGTGATATAATGCAGGATGTACTTTCTTACCTGGAAATTGCACCGGCGAAAGCCCTCGATGAGGGGGAAATTAGTCTTCTGGAAGTGCCGCAGTTAAAAGGTTTAACCGTTGATGAAATAGGAGCTTTGCTTGACACTAAAGGTCTAAAAGTTAAAGTGGTAGGTAGTGAAGGAGTGATTGTTGACCAAACACCAAAAGCAGGAGCCAAAATCCCCATGCATACAAACATAATTGTCTACCTTGAAGATTTGTGGCCTGAAGAAGAACCCGAAAAGATTTTGATTCCTGCTCTGCAAGGGATGACTATAAAAGAAGCTGGTGAAATACTGGCACGCCTGGGATTACAACTGGAGGCAACAGGAACAGGTATTGCTTTTGAACAGGAGCCTTCAGCTGGGACCCCAGTAAGTAAAAATACGGTTGTAAAGGTTAATTTTTCACCTCCACTTCACTAATTTATAAGGTATATTAGGTTATAATGAAACCCTAAAAGGAGAACCTGAGGATCTAAATTAATGTAATTTAATCATATTTGAGAGGGGGAGAAGCTTCTGATGGAAATAATTAAGCAATTAGACGAACTATTAAAGTTTCTCCACATTAAAACAGTAGAGGGTCGAACCGATATTCCTGTCAGGGGTTTGGCCTATCATTCGGACCGTGTTCAACCCGGCTTTATTTTCTTTTGCTTGGAGGGGGTCAGGGGCGATGGGCACGAGTATATTGATCAGGCTGTAGCTGCTGGAGCAATTGCAGTGGTGTTACAAAGGGAAAAAGAAGTAAAGGGTGCCGTAAAGATTATGGTTCCTGACGTCAGGGTGGCTATGGCTGTATTATCTGAAATTTTTTATGATTCACCCTCCCAAAAACTTCGGCTCATTGGGATAACGGGAACAAATGGAAAAACCACTACTGCCCACCTTATTGAGACCATCCTTGCATCGCAAAACCATACAACAGGAATTCTGGGAACAATTAAATATAAAATTGGCCAGGAAAGATTTCCAGTTCTGGCTACTACACCCGAAGCCCCGGATTTACAAAAAATGTTTAATCATATGGTTCAAAAAGGAATAGAGTATGCTGTTATAGAAGTTTCTTCTCATGCTTTGGAGCTAAACCGGGTTGCAGGTAGCGACTTTGATATAGCGGTACTAACAAATGTAACCGAAGATCATCTTGATTTTCATCTTACTTTTGAAAAATATCTTAATTCCAAAGGTAAACTTTTTTCGCAGCTAGGAGGCAGTTGCTTGAAAGGCACAGCCCCTCGTTATGCTGTTCTAAATTGTGATGATCCCCATTACAGTTATTTCTACCGGCAAGCAACTGTTCAAACTATTTCTTATGGCCTGGAGGAACCTGCCGAAATAAAAGCAGGTAACGTTATTGTAAAAGAAGAGGGTGTCTGTTACGAGTTGAGTACCCCCTGGGGCAAAGAGGAATTTGATTTAAAATTAGCCGGCTATTTTAGCGTTTATAATGCTTTAGCTGCTACTGCGGTTGCCCTTTTGGAAGGTATACCCCTATCTAAGATCAAAGAAAGCCTGGAAAGGGTCACTGGTGTTCCGGGAAGATTTGAACGGATCGACCTGGGACAGAATTTTTCCGTTATTGTTGACTATGCTCACACCCCTGATGGGTTGGAAAATGTTTTACAAACAGCTGCAAAAATTGTGCGTGGTAAATTGATTACCATTTTTGGCTGCGGTGGTGAGCGTGACAGATCCAAAAGGTTTCTAATGGGACGTGTTGCAAGCCAATACAGCGATTATTGTATTCTTACCACCGACAACCCCAGAGGTGAGGATCCCTGGCAGATCATTAAGGAGGTAGAAGCTGGTCTGCAGGAGGGTAAAAGCTTTGGAAGTGGTTATATTATTCAGGCGGATCGTTATGAAGCTATTAAGCTGGGAATAGAGTTGGCAAGGCCCGGTGATATGGTGATTATTGCCGGAAAAGGGCATGAAAATTACCAGATATTCAGCGACTATATCATTCCTTTTGATGACAGGGTGGTTGCTTCCGAGATAATTAATAAAAGATTGATTAATCAATGTTAAAAGGGGAAAACATGTTATTTACTGCAGATGAAGTGTTAAAGGTAACAGGAGGCAGTCTCTGGCTTGGGGAAGTGGATGCTGTATTTGAAGGGGTGAGTATTGACTCCCGGGAAATAAAGGAGGGCGATCTGTTCTTTCCCCTGAGGGGGGCGAAGGAGGATGGGCATAGCTATATTCTAGGGGCACTCCAACGGGGGGCTAGGGGTTCCTTATTAGAAAGTGCTCAAAAAGGACAGTTTTCCCAGGGGATTTTTCCTCCTGGAAAATGTATAATCATCGTTAAAGATAGCCAGCAATCCTTGCAAAAATTAGCTTCTTACCATCGCAATAAGTTTGAGATCCCTTTTATAGCAGTGACAGGCAGTAGCGGGAAAACCACAACCAAAGATTTTATTGCCTCCGTATTATCCTCCAAGTATAAAACCCTAAAAACAGAAGGTAACTTCAATAACCATTTGGGTCTTCCTTTGACCCTTTTGTGCCTGAGAAAAGGACATGAGGCTGCAGTGCTAGAGCTGGGTATGAGTGGTAGAGGTGAAATTGCTTTTCTTACCATGCTGAGCCGGCCCTCCATAGGTGTAATAACTAATATAGGAGAGGCTCACATAGGGCTATTAGGAAGCAAGGAAAACATAGCAAAAGCGAAAGGGGAACTGCTTTTGGAGATGGGCTCCGGGGCTACAGCTTTATTAAACGGCGATGATCCTCTGTTATTGCATTTGGGGGGGGAATTTAAGGGACAGGTATTTTATTATGGTTTCACAAAAAACAGTCACTTCAGGGTGATAAATTACTCGTCAAATGGAGAGGGTACAAGTTTTGAGACCCTCCTTCCTGATGGTAGCACAGAAAATTTTTGGATTCCTTTTCCGGGAAAACATCACCTTTACAATGCCCTGGCAGCCATTGCCGCCGGCTGGCATTGTATGTTGACACCTGCACAAATAAAAAAAGGTCTTTTAAAGGCAGACTTTTCTGCAATGAGGTTGAAAAAGATTTCTTTAAAAAGCGGATTCTACATTGTTAACGATGCCTATAACGCCAATCCTGACTCTATGAAATTTGCCCTCCAGTCATTAAAAAAATTCGCTGGTTCCAATAAAAAAATTGCTATTCTTGGTGATATGTTGGAACTGGGCTCCCTGGAAGAAGAAAGGCATCTAGAAATAGGGGCATACCTGGTAGATAAAATTGATTGCCTTATTACAGTAGGTCGGTTGGCAGCATTAATTGCAGAAGGAGCAAGGAGTGCAGGTTTTTTTTCTGACAATATATTTATTGCAAATAACCAAACAGAAGCCATCAAATTCCTTGGGCAGCAAGATCTGCATGACTCTTTTATTCTTGTAAAAGGTTCCCGGGGAATGTATATGGAGGGCATTGTAGAAAAGCTTCTGGCAAAGTATAATTAGTTCGCTGCCTTGCCAGTGCATGACAGTTAGCTGCAAAAAAGGGGGGGTCTATTTTGTCTTTATCAGTATATCTTGCGGCAATGGTGTCTTTTTTCCTTAGCCTGATCATCTGTCCTTTTTATATTTACTTTAATCGCCGGCAGCGGTACGGGCAGCAGATCAGGGAGGATGGGCCCAGGAGGCATCTAAAAAAAGCCGGTACTCCTACCATGGGGGGGCTGGTTTTTCTTGCCTCCCTGGTTTTGACATCAATTTTTTTTGCACCTAAAACCCCTCTTTTTATCCTGGCGTTATCGATGACTTTAGTCAGTGCCTTGCTGGGATTTTTGGATGACTATCAAAAGGTTGTGAACCGACGTTCTTTAGGGCTGAAGGCCAGACATAAGTTACTGGGTCAACTGGCTATTGCCCTGATAATTTATTTTTTTCTCTTAAGATATGGACATTCAACATTAGTCCGTGTGCCCTTTTCTTCGTTGGAAATTGATTTTGGCTACTTTTATCCCCTGCTTATTTTTATTATTGTCAGTGGATTTTCAAATGGAGTAAACCTAACGGACGGTATTGATGGTTTGGCAGGAGGGTCTGCTATTTTGGCGCTGCTGGCCCTGCTGTTTTTAGCTTCCTGGCAGGGTTTGGAGGAACTGGTTTATTTTTGTGGCATTCTTGTTGGGGCCTGTTTTGGTTTTCTGATCTATAATTTGCACCCCGCCAGGGTATTTATGGGTGATGTGGGCTCGCTTTCGCTGGGCACGGCTTTGGCGGTTGTAGCTATATTGACCAAGTCGGAATTTTTGATCGTTGTTATTGGAGGAATATTTGTTCTGGAAACTATTTCTGTCATTTTGCAGGTTATTTCATTTCGGCTTACCGGAAAAAGGCTTTTTCTTATGAGCCCCCTGCACCACCATTTTGAAATGAAGGGATATTCTGAATGGCGTATAGTGGTAGGGTTTTGGGCCCTTGGTTTTTGTTTTTCCGTACTAGGAATGGTAGGGTGAATATATGGTGAAAAGTTTGGAAGGGAAAAAAATATTGGTCCTGGGGCTAGGAAAAAGTGGGCACGCTGCTATTAAACTTTTACTCAAAGCTGGAGCAACTAAAGTAATAGCCAACGACTGCAAGGAACTTAGTTCCGTGGAAAAAGAAATGAAGGATTTTTTGGGGCTTCCCCGGGTTGAAATAGTAGCAGGCGGCCATCCTGAAACAATGTTAAAGGGAATCAGTTTTATAATTAAAAGTCCTGGAATAAATCCACAACTGCCTTTGCTAAAAAGGGCGGTTTCGCTGGGTATTCCCATCTATTCTGAGATTGAACTTGCATATTTTTTTAGTAAAGCACCTATATTTGGTATAACAGGGACCAATGGGAAAACGACAACGACATCGCTAATTGGGGAAATGATGAAACTGCAATATCCCAATGTTTATGTAGCAGGAAATATTGGGTTTCCCCTTTCAGGGGCGGTGCTTCAGGCAACGGAAAGGGATCTAATTGTTGCGGAATTGAGCAGCTTTCAGCTTGAAAACACGAAAAGGTTCCACTTGCATGTTGCAGCCGTTTTAAATATAACTCCTGATCATTTAGATTATCATGGAAACGAAAGCAATTATATTGCTGCCAAAAGAAAGATTTTACAAAACCAAAAATATAGCGATTGGGCAGTACTAAACAAAGACAATAGGTCTGTTTTTGAATTACTACCATTTGTGAAAGGAAATTTATTACTCTTCAGCAGTGTTGAAAAACTAAATCCTGGCATATGTTTGCAAGAGGGCAATATAGTGATAAACTTCGGTGCTAAGTCATACAGGGTTTGCCGGGAAGAAGAAGTGAAAATACCTGGAAGGCATAACCTGGAGAATGCACTGGCTGCTGTAGCGGTCTCCTGGTTGGGAGGGTTGGAGGTGAGCAAAATAGCTCAGGTTTTAAAAAATTTCCCAGGGGTTCCACACCGTCTTGAACAGGTAGCAAATATCAGGGGGATAAACTTTGTTAATGATTCCAAGGGAACCAACCCGGATGCTACTATCAAAGCCCTTCAAGCTATTGAGCAGCCCAAAATATTGATAGCAGGGGGCTTTAACAAAAACAGCGACTTTAAACCCCTGTTTAAGGAAATGAAGGGCACCAAGGTTAAAAAACTGGTCCTGTTAGGGGAGACTGCAGCAATGCTTGCCGCTATGGCCCGAAAGGAAGGGTATGAGGAAGTTATTACTGTTTCAGAGCTAGGGGATGCTGTTTTAAAGGCATTTGCTGCTGCCCTTCCGGGGGATACTGTTTTGTTATCTCCGGCCTGTGCCAGTTGGGATATGTTTGAGAATTTTGAGGAACGGGGAAATAAATTTAAAGAGGCAGTAACTGCTTTAAGGGAGGGCCTGGACGGTGAAAAGAGCCCCCACAGAGCGTGATTCAAGGAAAGCGATAGATTTTACCATCTTCTTTACTGTAATTATATTGGTCTGTTTTGGATTAATCATGGTCTTTAGCGCCAGCTATATAATAGCACTGGAATCCAGGCAGGATGCATTTTATTTCCTAAAACGCCAATCCTTTTGGGCACTACTGGGGTTTATCGGTATGATCGCTACCTCTAATATAAGTTATTGGAAATGGCGTAAGTTTCTCCCTATGCTAATCTTTCTTAACTTTATCCTTCTTATAGCAGTTTTTATTCCCGGGGTTGGGATCGAAATTAATGAGGCCCGCCGCTGGATTGGCCTGGGAGGTTTTACAATACAACCAGCAGAGTTTACAAAATTGGTTATTATTATTTTTACAGCTTCCTTTTTAAGCAAAAAAAATCTTAATTTAAATGATTTCTGGAATAGCAGTTTTATTCCCCTTGCTATGATGGGCATCTGCTTTTTTTTAATTATGATCCAGCCCGACTTTGGCACCGCGGCAGCCCTGGCGTTGATCACGGGTATTATAATTTTTGCTGCAGGTATGCCCATAAAACAGATACTTGGGTTATTGTTACTAAGTGTACCAGCTGGGTTTTACTTAATGCTGAATAAGTCTTATCGCATAAAGCGTCTTTTTTCCTTCCTGGATCCCTGGGCTGATCCTTTAAAAACTGGTTATCACATTATCCAATCACTTTATGCATTGGGGCCTGGAGGCCTTTTTGGTGTAGGGTTGGGACGAAGCCGCCAAAAATTGTACTATTTACCAGAACCCCAGAATGACTTTATTTTTGCTATTATAGGGGAGGAACTGGGGTTTTTGGGCGCTGTCACGATCATCCTGCTTTTCTTCATTCTTATCTGGAGGGGGTTTAAAACTTCGCTCCTGGCGCCTGATACTTTTGGTAGCCTTCTGGCGGCAGGTTTAACAACCATGATAGCAGTGCAAGCACTTATTAATATTGGTGTGGTAACTGGCTCTATTCCCGTGACAGGCATTAACTTGCCATTTATTAGTGCCGGAGGAAGTTCACTTTTTTTTTCCATGTGTGCCATGGGAATAGTAATGAATATTTCTAAGTATAATCGATAAAATAGAAGGGGGAACCAGCATGCGCATTATTTTTACAGGTGGTGGAACAGGCGGCCATATTTATCCGGCCCTGGCGCTGGCACGTTACCTGAAACGCGTTGATGCTGGAACGGATATTCTTTTTGTAGGTGCCAGGGGGGGGATGGAAGAAGAGATCATCCCGGGAACGGGTTTCCCCCTGGAAACTTTACCTGTGCAAGGAATTCCCAGAAAACTATCCCCTTCAATTCTTAGAAGCTTCTATTTGTTGGGAAAAGCAGGCAACCAGGCCCTGAAGATTATTCGGAAATTTCAGCCCGATATTATTATTGGTACCGGGGGGTATGCGGCTGCTCCCGTATTGCTTGCAGCCATAATAAAGCGCAAAAAGGTTTTTTTGCATGAGCAAAATGTTGTTCCTGGAATAACCAACCGCTTTTTAGCCCCTTTTGTTCATGGTGTTTGCCTTTCTTTTGAAGCTTCCCGCCAGTATTTTTTTAGACGTTCCAACCTTTATGTGACCGGTAATCCCAGGGCATCGGAGTTGGGACTAATTAAGAAGGCCGAAGCACGACGGTTATTAAATTTTGACCCGAACCTGCTGATGATCCTAGTTGTAAGTGGTAGCAGGGGCGCTGCGGCCATTAATGCCGGCATGGTTGACTTTTTACGAAGGTCAGCTGGAATAAAACATTTCCAAGTCCTTTACATTACAGGTGAAAGGTATTATGAAAACATAAGAACCACTTTGCAAAATGAACATCTTTTAAAAAAATACGGCGAACGCCTGCAGGTCCATCCTTATCAAAAGGATATGCCCCTGGCAATGGCTGCCGCTGATATCATTGTCACGAGGGCAGGAGCTACTACTATTGCCGAGATAACAGCAATAGGCCTTCCCGCCGTTGTCATACCTTCACCGAATGTAGTTCATAACCATCAGCTTATCAATGCAAAAGAATTATTACACCAGGGTGCTGCTATTGTCATTGAAGAAAAAAAACTAAGTGGCCAAATTTTGCAGCAAGAACTTTTTACCTTGTTAAATAACCCCTATAAAAGGGAACAGATGCAAGAAAATAGCAAAAGGATTGGGTACCGCCGGGCTGCGGAACATATGTATGGGCTCATTAAAACATTTATGCATACAAATTAACGCTTCTGTGTTTTATTACTAAAAATCCCCGTGTTCAACTATTGTTCCTGAATCCCCCCATGGACAAGTATCTTCTTTGCACCCGTTCTTTGTTCTTTGCATAATATGGATTAACAGTTATTCACTGTTTGATTTTGGAAAATGTTTTAACAATATTCCTAACAGTGGGGTGAGTATCTTTGGGTTGGAGGAACACACTAAAATCTATTTTAAGTAAACCCCCTTTAGAGGAAG
This sequence comes from Dethiobacteria bacterium, assembly GCA_050942625.1. Classification (GTDB taxonomy): domain Bacteria; phylum Bacillota; class Dethiobacteria; order DTU022; family UBA8154; genus JBMNNS01. The sequence goes on along the minus strand of JBMNNS010000001.1, from coordinate 42,986 downwards.
AACCTTTATCCTTGCATACATCTTTGCGTATTGGGGGCCCTGCTGAATTTTTAGTTTTTCCTTCTAACCTGAGGGAACTACAGGAAATTCTCAAACTGGTATCCAGGTATGAAATTCCTTTTGGGGTTATAGGAAAAGGCACCAACTTGCTAGTAAGGGATGGAGGCGTCAGAGGGATTTTAATTAATATATCCAACCTCTGTTCAGGTTTCCAATTTACAGGTATAAATGTCAAAAGCGGTGCAGGAGTACCGTTACCCTTGCTTGCCAGAGCAGCAATAAACAGGGGGCTACAAGGGCTGGAATTTGCTATCGGAATCCCTGGGAGCGTTGGTGGGGCAATTTATATGAATGCCGGTGCCTTTGGTTATTCCATAGGTGCCCTTCTCCAAAAAGTTGTCTGTCTAGACTATAAGGGAAACCTCCGGGAATATTCAAAAGATAGGATTGTTTTTTCCTATCGCTATAGCAGCCTGCAGGAAGAAAAAATAATTATCCTCCAGGCAGTGTTGACCCTTTCGGAAGGGGAAAGGGAGGAGCTCTTGCTCAGTGCAAAGAGAATGCAAAAGGAAAGACGGTTAAAACAACCAAGTTTGCCCAGTGCGGGCAGCATTTTCCGTAACCCACCTGGATATGCGGCCGGCTACCTTATCGAACAAACAGGACTAAAAGGAATGACTGTTGGCGGTGCACAAATATCAACTAAACATGCTAATTTTATTGTTAATAAAGATAATGCCACTGCCAGAGATGTGTTAGCTTTGATAGGAATTATTAGGGAAAAGGTAAAAGAGAGCTTTAACATCAACTTAGAGCTTGAAATCGAAATTATTGGAGAAAATGGCCATGAACAAGGGGAAAACTAAGATGGATAAATTTATTATTGAGGGTGGTTATCCACTTATTGGCACTGTGGATATTAAAGGGGCAAAAAATTCAATGCTTCCAATAATGGCCGCTACCGTTTTAAATAGCCATGCTAAAGGTATTGAACTACACAATATTCCGGATATATATGATATGCATGTTATGAAAAGTATTTTACGTTCCCTGGGCGTTGAGGTAAAGTATGCTAACAATGTCTTAAAAATTAATGCCCGTACACTTAAAAGCCATATAATTCCCGACATCTTGATGAGGGAGATGCGCTCTTCAATTTTTCTAATGGGCCCCTTGCTGGGCCGTCTGGGGAAGGTGAGGGTTACTTATCCAGGAGGATGCTCAATTGGCCCCCGACCTATAGATCTACATATTAAGGGTTTAGAGGCCCTTGGGGCGCAAATTACGGAAAAAAATGGCTACTTCTTTGCATCTACATCCGGTTTAAAAGGGACTACACTGCACCTTGATTATCCAAGTGTGGGGGCCACAGAAAATTTGATGATGGCAGCAGTGTTTGCGAAAGGTAAAACGCTAATTCACAACGCAGCCAAAGAACCTGAAATAGTGGACTTACAAAATTTTTTGAATACCATGGGTGCATACGTCCGTGGTGCTGGTACCGAAACGCTTCGCATTGAAGGTGTTAATTCTCTTGTAAATTGTACCTATCGCATCATACCGGACAGGATTGTAGCGGGCACTTATTTAATGGCAGCTGCGATAACAGGCGGCCAGCTTTTACTAAAAAACATTATCCCTGTTCATCTTGATGCCGTAGTTGCTAAAATGAGAGAGGCAGGCGTTAAAATAAAGGCTACTGAAGTTACCCTAAAAGTGGTTGAAAGCAATCTTCGGGGTGTTGAAACCTTATGCACCTTGCCTTATCCGGGGTTTCCAACCGATCTGCAAGCCCCTATGATGGCAATGTTGGCTACAGCTAAGGGCAATAGTACGATTATAGAGAGTGTTTTCGAGGCCCGTTTTAAACATGTAGAACAACTGAACCGGATGAAAGCTAAGATTTCCGTAAAAGGTAGAAAGGCATTTATTCAAGGGGTAAAGGCACTTAGCAGCGCAGAAGTTGTCGCTACTGACTTGCGAGCAGGGGCAGGCCTAGTTATAGCGGCCCTGGGAGCCAGGGGAACAACCGTGGTAAAAAATATTAATTTTATAGACCGTGGCTATGAAGGTTTTGAGAAGCAACTACAGAAATTGGGTGCAAAAATCATAAGGGTAGAAAATAATGTGGAAGCTATGTATTAAATGGGGTGCGTTTTAAAAATGGAGAAAAATGCTGACTTGTTTTCTTTTGGAAAACAAGAACTCGTTATCCAACGTAAAGAAAATAAAAAAGTTAAAAGTAAATTATCCTTTATTTTACTGTTTTGTTTTGTAACATTTTCTTTGTTATTATTTTTACGTTCCTCCTTTTTTGCTGTTGAGGAAATCTCTATCAAAGGCGTGGACAAGGTACCAGTAGAGGATATTCGGGCGGCAACAGGTATTAAAGAAGGAATGAATATTTGGAAAATAAGCCCCCCGGTTCTACGGAACCGTATCCTCTTAATCCCAAGAATTGCAGGGGTAGATGTTAAAAGGGAACTGCCTGATAAACTAATAATTACGGTTGAAGAAAAACAACCGGTTGTAATGATCTCTCACCATGATCACTTTCTAGAACTTGCTGCCGATGGCATGATAATTGGTTTAAAAAAAACATACAGGGGTGAGCTACCACTTGTCAATGGTTTTTCAAGGAACAGCATAGAGGTGGGGACTACAATAAGCGATCTGCCCCGTGGGGAAATTTTAGAGGTTTTTTTAAAAGCATTTCAAGCGATACCAACTTTACCTATAGCTGAAATTAATCTTGAGGAACCGCAACAAATTATGTTATACACTAAGGAGGGCATGGAGGTCTGGTTGGGAAACGATAATAATTTATTGGACAAACTAGAAATTTTACAGTATATTAATAATCGGTTATTGCAAAATGAGCATAAGGAGGGTTATCTGGATCTGAGGACTGCTGATGCCCCAGTTTTTAAACCCTTTTAAAAAAATAAATAAATACCTTAAAAGGAAATATATTAAGTGTGTGGAATATGTAACAAGATAGAGTCTGCAAGTTATGTTCCTAGTGCAGGGGGTGTAATACATTGGCCAGACGGGACATTGTTGTTGGGATGGATGTTGGAACATCAAATGTAAGGGTCATAGTTGGGGAAGTTGTTTCTGATGGAGCAATTAATATCATAGGAGTAGGTACAAGCCCATCTGAGGGTATAAAAAAGGGAGTTATCATAGATTTAGAACGTACAATAGATTCTATTTCCAAGGCTACGGCAGAAGCCGAAAGAATGATTGGCTCTAAAATAGATCTTATTAATGTGGGGATAGTAGGTTCCCATGTGGGTCTGGTCAATAACAGGGGTGTGGTTGCCGTGGCAAGGGAGGACAAGGAAATAACGGATCAGGATGTCGAAAGGGTTTTACAGGCAGCCCGGGTGATAGCCCTTCCCCAGGATAGGCAAATTATAGATGTAATCCCCCGGGAATTTATTGTAGACGGTTATGACGGTATCCGCGATCCTGTTGGCATGTTGGGGGTAAGACTGGAAGTTGAAGCAATGGTTATTATAGGTGCCATGACCTCCCTGCGGAACCTCTTGCGTTGCCTTAACATCTCTGGCCTTGAAGTGAATGTCTTGATCCTAAATGCACTTGCTAATGGGGAAATATGTCTCTCGCGGGATGAAAAGGAACTCGGTGTTTTCCTGATCGACCTGGGGGGAGGAACTACAGAAGTGTCCTATTTTAAACATGGTAATTTAAAGGATATCGCTGTTTTACCCATTGGCGGGGATCATATTACCAACGATCTGGCTGTAGGCCTGAGGACAACCTTTGAGCTGGCAGAAAAATTAAAAATAGAACATGGCTTTGCAAGAAGTGAAATGGTTACTGATGAAAAAGATATTGAAATCCAAGGAATAAGTGGCAAAGAAAAACGTAAGATATCCTCCATGGATCTTTTTAAATATATAGAACCCCGCATAGAAGAAATAATGCAACTTTGTAGTCAGGAAATAGCCCGCATGGGTTTAACAAAAATGCCTCCCGCAGGAATGGTCCTTACTGGCGGCGTTTCTTTAATGAATGGTATCACAGAATTTGCTGAGGAATTATTTGAATGTCCCATTCGTGTTGCTCAACCCGAATATCTGGGTGTAAAAAGTCCAATTTTTTCTACTGCTGTAGGTATTATTCATTATGTTGTAAGAAACCATGCCATGGGGCTAAGCAAATACCAGGAAACCGAAAAAAGTCTTTTTTCTAAACTATGGAATCAAATAACTACATTTTTTAATCAAATTTTTGAACATTAACTTTGTTTTTTTATTTTAATTTTCTGTTATTTAGATTTGGGAGGTTCTGGAGATGATTGATTTCGAAATTGAAATGGAGCTTTATGCTCAGATTAAAGTGATTGGGGTTGGCGGGGGTGGCAGTAATGCGGTTAACCGCATGATAGCTGCGGGATTAAAGGGTGTTGATTTTATTTCTGTAAATACCGATGCCCAGGCTCTGGAACTTTCCAATTCCAGTACAAAATTACAGATTGGCACAAAATTAACAAAAGGCCTGGGATCGGGTGGCAACCCGGAAATTGGTAATCAGGCGGCAGAAGAAAGCAGGGAAGAAATCGAAGCAGCCATCAAAGGCTCAGATATGGTTTTTATCACCGCCGGCATGGGTGGTGGCACAGGTACCGGTGGAGCTTCTGTTATTGCCGACATTGCTAAAAACCTTGGGGCTTTAACGGTAGGTGTGGTAACACGTCCTTTTAGTTTTGAAGGTCGGCGGCGTATGTCCCAGGCAGAAAAAGGCATTAATGCCCTCAAGGAAAAAGTAGATACATTGATTGTTATACCTAACGATAAACTCCTTCAGGTTGTGGATAAGAGGACACCCCTTGTAGAAGCTTTCCGTATTGCGGATGATGTATTAAGACAGGGGGTACAGGGTATTTCAGACCTTATTGCCATACCGGGATTAATTAACTTGGACTTTGCAGACGTAAAATCCATTATGGAAGAACGGGGGACCGCCTTGATGGGGGTTGGTATAGCTAAAGGTGATAATAGCGCCGTAGAGGCTGCTAAAGCTGCTATTTATAGCCCCTTGCTTGAAACCTCAATTGACGGGGCCCGGGGTGTGCTCATTAATATAACAGGGGGAAGCGAACTAAGCCTTTTTGATATTCATGAGGCCGCTGAGACTGTTTCACAGGCTGCCGATCAGGATGCCAATATTATCTTTGGCGCTGTTATTGACGAGTCCTTTAAAGGAGAAACACACGTAACAGTTATAGCTACAGGATTCGATAAAATAATAAGCACCCCCAAAAAAGATGATGCTTTTTCACGTTCCAGGTTTGGTGATACGGATATTGATATCCCTGCATTTTTGAGGAACAGGAGGGGCAGGGATTAAAAATGAAGAGGTTTAAGACCCTGAAATCCAAAAAACCCCTTGATAGCTATATGGTTCCATAGTTTCTCACTTTTTGTTATGAAAAAACAACTGCAATGAGATTGACAAAACCCAGGTATGGTTAAACCATACCTTTTTTATTTGTATGCCAAATTATAACAAATTATTGTAAGGAAGGCTGCTATAATGTTAGTAGCGGGTTCATTAACTTTTGGGGCAGAGCATAGACATTAATAACCCACCTTTTGTCCCCTGGGGGCAGGTGTTAGGTTGTGTATCTTGATCTGGTTCTGGCTTTAAATATTGCTGTTAACTATTTTTTATTGCGGTTGACAGGTTTAATTACTCGTAGAGAAACTTCCCTAATGAGAGTGTTTTTGGGTTCTTTGCTGGGATCAGCTTTTATTTTAACATTGTTTCTTCCCGGTAATTTAACATTTTATACCTGGTCAGGGAAAATATTATTACCAATGGCTATGATATTGTTAACATTCCAACCCCGACAGTGGACACAGGGACTACTGTTTTTTATTGTTTTCTATCTTTGTTCCTTTGCGATGGGGGGGGTCGTCTTCGCCTTTACTTATTGGAGTAATTATGATGCAAGTTACTACCAGGGTATTTATTACCTTACGGCCCCTTCCGTTTTTTATGTTTTATGTGCTGCAGCTTTACTATACATTGCAGTGCGCTGGATAGGCCCGGTACTCGTAGAAAAACTTAATTTTAAACTGCCTGCTACAAAGCTGCAGATTAGGGTTTGTTTTGCAGGTAAAATTAAAAATTTATCTGCTTTTTTGGACACTGGAAATATGCTCAGAGAGCCATTTTCCGGTTTACCGGTTATTGTAGTACCAAACGAAGCAGTTAAGGAAATACTACCATTTGAAATTTACAAACTAATATCAAACCAGGGAGGGATTAATTGGAATGAAATGGGGAATGCCCTTACCAGGCTCAAAAACCCCTCCAGGTTTTCGCTTGTTCCTTATCAAACCCTTTCCGGTGAGGATTTTTTACTCTCCTTTCGACCGGAGAGTGTAACACTCATACAAAATGGACGCAGATTTGAATTTATAAATGAAGTGGTGATTGGCGTCCAACCGGGAAATTTTGTTCCCGGGGCAGAATATGAGGCCCTTTTGCCGTTAGAATTATGGCGGATGGCCAAGGATAAGGAAGGTTCATATTTATGAGAAAAATAATGTTGGTGTACTGGAGAGTCAAACTAACTATCTTATTTTTTGCCCGTAGACTTAAGCTTAGTTATGGTAAAGTCATTTATTATATTAGTAACCATAAGGCTTTGCCCCCGCCGCTTTCCTCCCAGGAAGAACAAGATCTTTTGGAAAGGCTCAAAATTGGGGAGGATACTGTCAGGGGCCCTCTCATAGAACGCAATTTGAGACTGGTAGTTTATATCGCCAGGAAGTTTGAAAACACCAGTATAGCTGTCGATGATCTTGTTTCCATAGGCACAATAGGCTTAATTAAGGCTGTCAACACCTTTGACCCCCATAAAAATATTAAATTAGCTACCTATGCTTCCAAATGTATAGAAAACGAAATACTCATGTATTTAAGAAGGAATAACAAAATCAGGGCGGAGATCTCTTTTGATGAGCCTTTGAATGTGGATTGGGACGGCAATGAACTTTTGCTCTCTGATGTTTTAGGCACAGAAAACGATCTGGTAATACGTAATTTGGAAGAAGAAGTCGATCGAAGCTTGTTATACTCGGCGATAGAAAAGCTCACGCTCAGGGAAAAAAGGATCCTGCAGCTCAGGTTTGGTCTAAATAATGGTCAGGAAAAAACACAAAAGGAAGTAGCAGAGGTTTTAGGCATCTCCCAATCCTACATATCCCGTTTAGAAAAACGCATTATTAAAAGATTAAAAAAAGAAATCAAAAAAATGGAATGATTTGGAAAAGTTTTGCAATAGTATAGGAGTACTAATATCAGTATTAGATCATTTTTAAAAATGGATGAGCCATAGATGACTCCATTTTTTTTGCCAAGTAGTAAAATGGGATGAACCCTTCCGGTATAAAATAATAAAACGGGGAAATACTTCTAGGTAGTAGGAAGGTTTAGCAAATAGTTTAACCGGGGGGAAATCTCCATTGAACAAAGTTGAAATCTGCGGAGTAAACACAGCTAAACTACCCGTTCTAAAAAATAAAGAAATGCGTTTGTTGTTTGCAAAAATGAATAATGGAGATACATTTGCAAGAGAAAAGTTGGTTACTGGTAATTTAAGGTTGGTTTTAAGCGTTATTCAGCGCTTTAATAACAGGGGCGAATTGGTGGATGATCTTTTCCAGGTAGGTTGCATAGGCTTAATAAAGGCTATTGATAACTTTGATTTAGGACAAAATGTAAAATTCTCCACCTATGCTGTTCCCATGATTATTGGTGAAATAAGGCGCTACTTAAGGGATAACACGCCTATCAGGGTTAGCAGGTCTTTAAGAGATATTGCTTATAAAGTTTTACAAGTAAGGGATCAGCTTGCCCACAAGCTTTCCCGCGAACCTACCATGGATGAAATAGCCTCTGAATTGGAGTTTAGCAGGGAAGAAATAATTTTTGCCCTTGATTCCACGCAAGAACCGGTTTCACTTTTTGAACCCATCTATCATGATGGTGGGGATCCTATTTTTATCATGGACCAAATTAAGGATGAGAAAAATCAGGATGAAAAGTGGTTGGAAGTCATCTCCATCAAAGATGCCCTGCATAAATTAAATGAAAGGGAAAAGCTGATCTTAACCCTCAGGTTTTACCGTGGTAAAACACAGATGGAGGTAGCCGAAGAAATAGGCATTTCCCAGGCACAGGTTTCCAGGCTGGAAAAGTCAGCACTTGGTCAATTACGCAAACATATGCAGTGAAAGGGGGATATAGATGAATAATTATTGCAGCATCATAAAAAAATATTTGGTCCTATTATCCCTGACGTTTTTTCTAGTTGGTTTTAAGTTTAGCAACTCCATGCCCACCGAAAAAGAAAGCATATATGCCTATAATATGTATAATTTGGGGCGTATTATAGCCAATGAACATATAGCACAAAACACTAATATGGGCTTTACCAGGGAGGCAAAAACACCCGATTTGAATTATCTTTGGTAGGAACCCCCTCCATCCTCAGAAAATACAATAAAAAAAACAAAAAAAACGATAATTATGCAGGGGCAGACAAGGTCGTCTGCCCCTGCATGCTCTCAGGTATACCTGCTAAAATTGGTAACTTAAATTAAATATATCCTAGTTAGTTGCCATACTTAATTTGTTATCCGGATCATGATTATGGTGAAAACCGCGGTCTTTCAAAGGTATATATTTCTGGTATTCCGAAACAGCTTTATAGGCTGGGCGGATGATTTTGTTGATATTGATTATTTCCTCCAGCCGGTGTGCCGACCAACCTGCAATGCGGGCAATGGCAAACAATGGTGTAAATAATTGGATGGGAAGGCCCAGCATATGGTAGACAAAGCCGCTATAAAAATCGACATTGGCGCTGACGCCTTTATAAATGCGTCGTTTTTTAGCAATAATTTGCGGTGCTAACCTTTCGACAAGAGAATAAAGCTGGAATTCCTCCAGTCGATTTTTTTCCTTTGAAAGCCTTTCTACAAATTTCCGTAGTATTTTGGCACGTGGGTCAGACAGGGAATAGATCGCATGTCCCATGCCATATATAAGCCCGGTACGATCAAAAGCCTTTTTGCACAATAATTTTGTTAGGTAATCCGCCACTTCGGCCTCATTAGTCCAGTCCTTTATATTATTTTTCATGTCCTCAAACATCTGGATAACCTTAATGTTGGCACCGCCATGCCTGAATCCTTTTAAGGATCCAATCGCAGCTGCAATAGTAGAATAGGTGTCAGTTCCTGTAGAAGTTACCACGTGAACAGTAAAAGTGGAGTTATTCCCACCACCATGTTCGGCATGAAGCACTAAAGCAAGGTCCAAAATACGGGCCTCAAGCGGTGTATACTGGCTATCAACCCGTAGTATATGCAGAATATTTTCTGCCGTAGATAGCTCAGGCTTAGGGGTATGAATGAAGAGACTGTTTTTATCATGGTAGTGGCGGTAGGCCTGGTATCCATACACGGCCAACAACGGAAACAAAGCTAATAACTGTAAACACTGGCGCAAAACATTAGGCAGGGAGTCGTCTTCGGCACGATCATCATAAGCATACATTGTTAACACACTGCGAGCCAGTGTGTTCATCATATCCTGGCTAGGCGCCTTCATAATAATATCCCGCACAAAATTTGTAGGCAGTGAACGGTAATTACCAAGTATGCGGTTAAATTCTTCTAGTTCATGGCTATTAGGTAGCTCGCCAAACATTAACAAGTAGGCTATCTCCTCAAAACCAAAGCGATTTTCTTTAATGAACCCATTTACTATTTCTTCTATATCAATACCTCTGTAATATAATTTGCCCTCGCAAGGAACTTTTTTCCCATCAACTATTTTGGTGGAAACTATCTCTGAAATTTCTGTTAATCCTGTTAGCACACCTTTTCCACTTAAATCACGCAATCCTCTTTTGACATCATATTTTTCATAGAGAGAGGGATCAATACTGCTATTTTTCTTACATAAATCTGAAAGCTTTAATATTTCAGGCGTTATTTTGGAAAAGCAGATGCTCATTACTTTATTCACCACTTTCATTATTCCATAATCTCTTCCATTATATCATTGATTTTCTGGCTTTGTCATATAAAAAATAAGTTTTGCTATAATGACTTTTTAGAGTATTGTTTTTTGCCAGACTTTTTTTACGTACTTTTTCCCACAGTCAATCCGGCAAAAAATTATACTTTGTCTATATCCCTGTCCAGCTTATTTTATCTTTCTTTAAATACCTCCAAAAAGGAATTATTTTCTTGAAATCAATTTTATCTTGGTTTATAATTAAAAGAGATATGCTTGGGCATACATAGCCGGCAATTTAAAAATTTGTAGCAGGGAAGTGATAACTTATTCAAAAAGTACGAGTATTTTTCCCACGGCATATAAAGTATACAAGGAGGAAAATGGATGAAAAAAATAATTAGTGCGCTTTTAGTTGTGGTTCTGCTCTTATTATGTATGGGAACGGTATTGGCGGCAGATACTACGTACGTTGTAAAAAAAGGAGACTGCCTCTGGAGGATCGGCAAGAACTATGGTGTGCCCTACACCACCATTGCCAAAAAGAATAACCTTAAAAATCCCAATTTGATCTTTGTTGGACAAAAACTGATCATTCCGGATCAAAAAGCAACTCCGGCTCCAGCCCCAACACCGGCCCCGGCTCCCAAGCCTGCCCCGGCTCCCAAGCCTGCCCCGGTTCCCGGATCAACAAAGATTACAGTTACCGATGTTATCGGCCGCGTAGTTACATTGGATCGTCCGGCAAGCAAGATCCTTGGTACACATAACCCATCGCTAAACACGGCTATCGTTTTAGGCGGGGGGGACAAGTATATTGCCGGCTTTGGCAACAAAAAAATGGCTGACAAACTTTATGACTTTGTAATGGAAGATTATGAAGGCATTGTAGAGATCGGGAAAGGCAATAACATTAATTTCGAAACGGTTGTTGCTCTGGGGAAGAACAATGTCGCCATATTGCCGGAGCGCTTCAAAACACAGGTAGAAAAATTTGAAAATGTCGGCATTCCGGCTGTTGTCGCTCTTCCGAATTCCGAAAGCTTTGATACCATTAAAAATTCCCTTACCATTGTTGCCAAAGTATTGGGTGTAGAAGAAAGGGCCAAAAAAATCAACTCATTTATTGATAGGAATATTTCCGAAACAAAGGCTATCGCTGCCAAGGTTAAAACCCGTCCAAGCGTTATGTTTCTGGGAAGCTCCAGCCCCTTTTCTGTAGCAACATCTTCAATGATACAAACGGATATTATTGAGATGGCCGGCGGCACTAATGCAGTTAAAGGGGTAGATGTAAAAGGTGGCTTTGCAGATGTCAATATTGAACAAATCATGGCCTGGAATCCCGATATTATCTGGGTACCCAAGTATGCAAGCTACACGGTTGAAGACCTCCTGAAGGATCCAAAATGGAGCAGCATAAAAGCAATAAAGGAAAAAGCTGTATATGTGTTCCCCTCCGAACTTGAACCATGGGATTACCCGACAGCATCCGCAGTACTGGGCTTGCGTTGGGGGTTATACAGCCTCCATCCCGAGCTTTATAGCCTGGAAGACTTAATGAAAAATGCAGATGAATTCTACAACCTTGTTTATGGCAAGAAGTTTACTGCAAAACAGTTGGGACTTAGCTAAAATAACATAACAAAAACGAATTACAAGGCTACCGGCTTTTTCCCGGGTAGCCTTGTAGTTTTGATTAAGGAAATCATAATGAACAAGCATATATACCTTCGAACTTTTTTCATCTTGTTGTTTCTACTTTGTTTTTTTGCCCTGGTGGCTATCTGTGTTGGCCGGCTGAGTGCGAACCCTGTTGACGTTTACCAGGTCATTAGTTATAAAATAAGCAGCAAATTAGGTTTGGGGCCCGGCATTGATGAACCCTTAGAGGGCATGGAAATAGCACTGTTTAAAATCAGAATACCCCGTGTTTTGGCAGCAATTATGGTTGGAGCGATGCTTTCTCTTTCGGGGGCGGTTTATCAGGGGATCTTTAGAAACCCCCTCATTTCCCCCGATATTCTTGGTGTTTCATCGGGAGCCAGCGTAGGTGCTGCTGCTGCTATTTTACTTGGACTGGGAATGGTTGAAAGACAATTTTTTGCTTTTTTGGGGGGCATCTTAGCAGTGGTGCTGGCTACGACAATTCCGAAATTGCTAAAGAATTATTCTAACCTGGTTCTTGTGCTTTCGGGCATCATCGTGGGAGGGTTTTTGACATCGCTGCTCGCCATAATGAAATTTGTTGCCGAGGAACAAACCGAACTTTCGACGATTGTATTCTGGCAAATGGGCAGTTTTTCTCCCATCAACATGAAGGAAGTAGGTGCCATTAGCCCCGCATTTTTAATTTGTACATTTCTACTTCTAAGTTTATCATGGCGCATAAATATCCTTTCCTTTGGGGAAGTCGAGGCCAAAACCCTTGGTATGGACGTCAGGCAGATAAGAGGTATCACCATTGCCTGTGCCAGCTTCCTAACTGCCAGTGCTGTAAGTGTCTGTGGAACGATTGGCTGGATTGGCCTGGTAATACCACACCTGGCGCGATTGCTTGTCGGTTCTGATCATATTAAGATGATACCGGTTACAGTGGTAGCAGGTGCCCTCTTTATGCTGATTATCGACACAATTGCACGTGCTACATTAACGGTAGAAATACCCCTTTCGATCCTGACAGGAGTAATTGGTGCTCCCTGTTATGCGTGGTTATTGTACAGGCAAAGGACAAATGTTTTTTAGGTGGGGAAAAATGATTATAGAAATTAAAAAACTTAGTTTTGTCTATGCTGGCGGCCCAACAATATTTAACGATATTTCTTTTTCCGTAAGCCGGGGGCAGATTATCTGCATCATCGGCCCTAACGGCGTTGGCAAAACAACGCTGTTGAATTGCATGGCAAATCTACTTACACCGAAAAGTGGGGAAATACTGTTAGACGGAAAAAGCCTGATACAAATGAAAGCAAAGGAAATTGCTAACAAGATTGCCTACGTGCCACAATTTATTGTCCCTTCCTTTGCTTATGAGGTGCTCAGCTATGTTGTTACAGGTTGTGCACCAAGGCTGGGCACCTTCGAAAAACCAAAAAGGGAACATTATAAATTAGCAGAGCGTGCACTTGAGCAGATGGGGATCTCCCATTTAGCACATAAGTACTATACACAGATCAGCGGGGGTGAAAGACAACAGGTCAGTATAGCCAGGGCCCTGGTCCAAAAACCAAGGGTAATATTGATGGACGAACCTACCGCCCATCTGGATTATGGAAACCAGATCAAGGTCTTGAAGATCATAAAAAAATTGGCTGCCGAAGGATATGCTGCTGTAATCACGACCCACAACCCCGATCACGCCTTACTGCTGGGCGGGGAGGTGGCAGCCATTAATAGCAACGGGCAATTCATCTTTGGTAGTTCCAACACACTGATCAACGAACACTTTTTATCCTCCCTTTATGGTGTGGACCTGCGTTTACACCATATTCCCGATATTGGCCGTAATGTTTGTGTGGCGGCCTCTTTATAAACCCTTCGTAAATCTTCTAACGGGTTTATTGAAAAGCCATTGTAAAGGAAATATTAAACCTGTTGACGAATAACAATAAAAGCGTATTCCATAAATTATCCATTTCTGCATACAGAAGGGAGCAGCATAATGCTAGTAGGGTATCTGGATAATGAACAAGAACGTTTCTTTACCTGGTGTGATAATGTTGCGCAAGCCAATATTGAACGTGATGGGGTTGAAATTAAAGCTTGGTGGCCACGCAAAAATAAGGACGGTAGTTATGATCTGGTCCTTGAATTGGCTATTGAAGATAAAACTCCGTTTAAACGTAGTTTCTCAGTACCGGATGAATTTCATGAACTTCTTGAACGGGAATATTTTATAGATCACCCACCGGATAAAGAAGATTAAAAAGGAGCAAGGGAAAAAAGATGTTTTCAAGGGTCCCCACATGTACTCTTGTAGGTATAGACGGACACGATATTTCTGTAGAGGTTGACATAGCAAATGGTTTGCCAAATTTCCAGATCGTTGGATTAGCAGCTACCTCGATCAAGGAGGCACGGGAAAGAGTCAGGGCAGCACTTAAAAATAGCGGCTTTAAGTTTCCCGCTAAACGTATTACCGTTAATTTGGCACCTGCAGACTTGAAGAAGGACGGCTCGGCTTTTGATCTGGCAATTGCGGTTGGAATCCTCGTGGCAACTTCCCAGTTGCCGCCTTTATCCCTGGAACAAAAGGTATTTGTGGGTGAACTTTCGCTGGACGGGGAATTAAGGGAAGTTCCGGGAACACTTGCTATGGCCCTTTATCTCAAAAATAGCCTGGGGAAAAATGGCGGCCGGGAATTAATTCTCCCGCGGGGAAATGCTCTGGAAGCTTCACTGGTGGGAGGTATTTTTGTGAAGGGTGTCACAAATTTACAAGAACTGGCTGCCTACCTCAGGGGTGAAATAGCACTCCCCAATATTGAAGCCAACCTTGAAGATATCTATGCCAGGGGAGATGGAAAGGAAAAACTTGACTTCAGTGAAGTTAAGGGCCACCAGGCTGTTAAGAGGGCCCTGGAAATTACTGCATGCGGGGGGCATAATATAATTCTGACCGGCCCTCCCGGCACCGGGAAAACTATGCTGGCAAAAAGGATACCCTCCATACTGCCTTCCATGACCCTTGAGGAGTGTCTGGAGGTTACCAGGATACATAGCGTGGCTGGGCTAATTAAGGAGGATAACCCTCTGATTACCGAAAGGCCTTTTCGTTCCCCCCATCATTCCGCTACACCCATCGGGATCCTGGGGGGAGGCCGCATTCCGCAACCAGGTGAAGTAAGCTTAGCCCATCTTGGTGTCCTTTTCCTGGATGAATTCCCCGAATACCCCAGAGACGTTTTGGAGGGTTTTCGTCAACCTTTAGAAGATGGGGAGGTCACGATAACCAGGGCGGAAATGACCGTGCGCTACCCTGCACGCTTTATGTTAGTTGCTTCCAGGAACCCATGCCCCTGCGGTTTTTTTCAGCATCCATTTCGGGAGTGCAATTGTACTGAAGCACAGATACGGCGCTACCAGATGAAATCATCCGGCCCCCTGATGGACAGGATAGACCTGCATGTTGAGGTGCCCTGGATAGAATATAAAGAAATAGAAGACGACAGCCATCTTGAAAGTTCTCTTGAAATTAAAAAAAGGGTGGAAAAGGTGCGGGAGATCCAAAGGAACAGGTTTAAAGACAGGGGGATTAGTTGTAATGCAGAAATGTCACACCGCCATCTGCAAGAATTTTGCCCCCTTGACAAAGATGCTCGCAGCCTTTTACGCCGTGTCTTTGATTCCTTATCTTTGTCCATGAGGGCACATGACAGGATTATTAAAGTAGCACGGACGATCGCCGATCTGGAGGGGGAGGATAGAATAGCTTCTGAACATATTGCAGAAGCCATCCAATATAGGAGCCTGGATCGGAAATATTGATTTACAGAAAAACAAGCATGAAAGACTTTCTTTTCAGTATTTATGTAGCTGGACCCCATTAAGAAAACCAGGCAAAAGCCTGGTTTTCTTAATGGATATCAATCCTTCTGCCCCTGGTTCTGGAAGGCTCAATTTTGGGAGCGGTAATGGATAGTATACCGTCATGATATTCTGCTGTTGCCTGTTCCGAATTTACCTCTGCAGGAAGAGGTATTGTTCTGGAAAAACTACCAAAATATCTTTCTCTTTTGTAGACATTTTCGTCCTTAAACACTTCGTCCTTTTTGGTTTTTCCCGACAACCGGATAGAATTTTCATCTATAAAAATATTGAGGTCTTCCTTTGAAACCCCCGGTATTTCAGCCTTAACTGTAATATCCTTTTCGGTTTGGTAAATATCAACTCTTGGTGTACCAAAACCACCGAAGAACCTAAAGGGAGAACGTTCTAAATAATTGCTCATTTCTTTTTCCATTTCCCTAAAGGGATTCCATTCGATAAGACTCATCACCTATTCACTCCTAGAAAATACTATGGTCTGCTTTCATCAAGGATCATAGGAACTTTATACCACCCGTTTTTTTGCATCATTTGAAATATTTGATGGTGTTCGTTTATACACTGATCATGATAATTTTGGAAAGTTTGGCGCAGGTTTTGATCCTGGGATTCAAGGATTGCCGTCATATACCCTTGTGATAATAATTTTGAACCCGACAAAATGTCGCTTGCAATATCCTTATCAGAGAATTGTTGCATTTGTGGCATTAATAGCCCTCCTTCCTTAGTACTAAGTTAGTAAATGGCCACCACCGGCTTCTTGTAGTAGTGATGAAAGATTTTCAGCCCTTTCCTGACACTGGATGCTCATTTGGCTGAGCATATTTTTCAAGGTGGTGTCCTCAACCTGATTCATATAGTTGGATAGTTTCTTGGAACATAGGGATTCACTTTGATACTGGTGAAAAAGAGACATAAATTCGGCTTTGCCAATATTTTTGATCTTGGTCGTCGTTTGCATTTTACCCCTCCTTTCCGTGTTTTCCTGTTTAGGTTATCCTTTTGCCGGGGAACTATTCATACAATAAAAAAACCATTTATAATTAGTATTTGGCAATTGTGGGAGTATAAACTGTGTGTAGTAGACACTTTTTTAGCATTATAGTATAATAGCGCTAAATTAAGGAGGGGTTTTTTGGAGGATGTTATGAATAAGGTAATAATCTATGATACAACATTACGGGATGGAGCCCAGAGAGAAGGTATTTCTTTTTCTGTGGGTGATAAACTTCAAATAGTAAAACTTCTAGATAATCTTGGTGTTGATTATATTGAGGGAGGATGGCCGGGATCTAACCCAAAAGATCTGGATTTTTTCCAGAAGGTGCAGGAACTAACCTTAAAAAATGCCAAACTTGCCGCTTTTGGCAGCACAAGGCGTGCCCACCAAAAAGTTGAACTTGATAATAATCTTAAAGCTTTGCTAGAAGCGAATACCCCTGTCGTTACAATTGTGGGGAAAAGTTGGGACTTCCATGTTTTTAATGCCCTGGATACGACCCTCAAAGAGAACCTTGCTATGATAGAGGAGTCAGTATCTTTCTTGAAAAACAAAAACCGGGAAGTATTTTATGATGCAGAACATTTTTTTGACGGATATAAAAGCAATCCCCATTATGCCCTGGAAACCATCAAGGCAGCAGCCAAAGGTGGAGCTGACACCATTGTTTTATGCGATACAAATGGTGGGACCATGCCCCTGGAAATCCAGGAGATTATTGAGGAAATCAGAAAGGAAATTGCCGTTCCTCTAGGGATTCATGCCCATAATGACAGTGGGATGGCTGTGGCAAATACCATTATTGCTTTGCAAAGCGGGGCAACCCATTTGCAGGGGACAGTGAATGGCTACGGTGAGCGATGTGGGAACGCCGATCTATGCACAATCATACCCAATATACAATTTAAATTAGGGATTAATAAATTTAGTTCCCAGCAATTAAAAGAACTAACCAACATTTCTAAAGTAGTAGCCGAACTGGCAAACATGACACCCCAGGATAACCAGCCGTATGTGGGCAGAAATGCCTTTACGCATAAGGGTGGGCTCCATGTTGATGCCGTTTCCAAACATGCCTGTACCTACGAACATGCTGTTCCAGAGGAAATAGGCAATAAAAGGCGCATTTTGGTTTCCGAGCTTTCCGGTAAAAGTAACATCCTTTTAAAAGTTCGTGAAAATAAAATTCAATTGATTAACACATATCCTGAAGCCAAAGAAATACTTGATACCCTCAAAAAAATGGAACATGAGGGTTACCAGTTTGAAGGTGCAGAAGGATCCTTTGAACTGCTGATCTGGAAAACGATGAAAGCCTACCAGCCTTTTTTTAAGTTGGAGGGTTTCCGTGTCATCGTTGATAAACAGTGGCGTGAAGACGATTTCTATGTGGAAGCTACTATTAAATTAAGGGTTGGGGATAGGATTGTTCATACTGCTGCCGAAGGGAACGGCCCTGTGCATGCTATGGACAGTGCCTTGCGCAAAGCTTTGGAGGAAATATATCCGGAACTGAAGAAAATTAAATTAGTGGATTATAAAGTCCGGGTTTTTGACGGTAAAGAAGGCACGGCCTCCAAAGTTAGAGTCCTTATTTTCTCCAAGGACGACAATAAACAGTGGGGGACTGTAGGGGTTTCTGAAAATATTATTGAAGCCAGTTGGATTGCCCTTGTTGATAGTGTAGAATATGGTTTGCTTTGTAACCAGAGCCCCAAAATTGATGACTTTAAAAAGGCATTTAAAGAAATGACCTGGGAAGAAGAACGGATGGTTAACGGCTGTTAATTTACATGGAACCTTAAATTATGTATTTGGAGGGGATCATTTGCAGAATGGATTTCTTTATGGTTTAGCAACAGGCGTTGGAAGTACACCCCATCAGGAAGCTGATCAAGCTATAGATCTTATAAAAGAATATTTGCCCCATGGACCACACTGGCCCCAACTCCCAAAACGTGGAAGAAAAGAAAGTTTTGTCAGGCAAAATTTGACCCCGCTGGTAAAATTAAAAATGCTTGAAATAGAAAAAGATGATACACCTTTTTTCCTTAACAAAGAGAAGGGCTGGTTAGGTAAGCTTGAACAGTTTTATCAATTTTATTTGGATTCTTTAGAAGAGGGCAAGGGAAAGGAAGAAGTACTTTCTTTTTTTTCTTTTCCTGCCGATGCGGCAGCAGGTTTTTACGCTTTTTTAAAAGAAAAATGGGATAAACCTGGGAAAAGGCCTGCCTTTCTAAAAGGCCATGTTGGTGGGCCACTTACCATTGGTTTACAGATTAGTACAGAAGACGGTACTGTTGCTTTTTATGAAGAAGAACTGCGGGATATCATTAATAAGCTTTTAGCTTTAATATCAAGGGCCCAGATACGGGAATTAAAAAAACATTCCTTACCTGTAGTAATCTTTATTGACGATCCAGCAATATACTGCTATGGCCAATCTTCCTTTATTTCCCTCTCAAGGGATGACATATCTGCCAGTATTGAAGATGTCCTTTTTGCAATCAAAGCTGAAGATGCTTATGCAGGCGTACATTGTTGTTCTGGGGTGGACTGGTCCCTTTTACTGGAGTTGCCCTTTGATATTATTAATTTTGATGCTTATAACTATTTTGATTCCATGCTAGTCTATGCTGAAGAATTGAACTCCTTTTTGCGCCGGGGCGGCTGTCTGGCCTGGGGCATCGTTCCAACCTCGGAAGCTATTGAAAAGGAAAATGCCCAATCTTTAAAGGAAAGGTTTTATGCCTTGGTGCAGCGCCTGGCACAGAAGGGGGTTGATCCCGGGCTTTTAACAAAACAGTATTTAATTACACCCAGTTGCGGCACAGGGACCCTAACCATCCCCCAGGCCGAAAAAGTTTATGCAGTTACCAGGGAACTACAAGAAATACTTTATAATAACTTCCCAGAGCAAAACAAACAAACTTAGTATTAGTATAAAAAAGGGCAATTGTGGAAGGAGGTTAGTTTTTATTGGATTTGCATGATCTGTTACAAAAAATAACAGAAATAGATGGTGTTTCAGGTTTTGAAAAAGACGTAAGTAACTATATTAAAAATATTTTTGCTCCCCAATTGGATAGTATCAGAAAAGATAGTCTGGGAAACCTTATTCTATATAAAAAAGGAAAGGGAAAAGGGAGGCCAAGGATCATTTTATGTGCCCATATGGATGAAATTGGGCTAATGGTTACCAGGTTGGAAGACGAAGGTTTCCTGCGCTTTACAGCTATTGGGGGTTTTGATCAGCGTACCCTAACAGGTCAGGAAGTGACTGTATATGGTCAAAAGCCTGTGACTGGTATAATTGGTTTTAAGGCACCTCACCTAAAAAAAGCCTCGGAAAAAGGTAAGGGTGTCAAAATGGAAGATTTGTTTATTGACACCGGCCTTCCGGCGGAAGTAGTTCGTGAGCTTATCAAACCTGGAAATGTTGTGGCTATTAAAAGAAAATTTCTTACCCTCCAGAATAAATGCCGGGCCGGTAAAGCACTCGATGATCGTGCCGGGGTGGCGGTTTTATGGCAATGCCTGCAAGAGCTAACCCGTATTAACCACGAAGCTGATGTTTATATGGTGGCGACTGTCCAGGAAGAAGTGGGCGTAAGGGGTGCCATAACTTCGACATATGGTATTGCCCCTGATATCGGTATTGCTATCGATGTTTGCCATGGCAATTTTCCGGGGGCAGCGGAACATGAAGTTTCTGAGCTGGGTAAAGGACCGGTTGTCACCTATGGACCAAACATACATCCCCATGTTGCTGAAAAACTACAGCAAATCGCCCATGAATATCATCTTCCTTGCCAGAAGGATATTTCCCCAGGCCCTACCGGAACTGATGCCAGGGCTATCCAGGTAAGCCTGGAAGGTGTACCAACCGGGCTTCTTTCTATACCATTACGCTACATGCATACTTCCGTTGAGCTGGTTGACCTGGAGGATATCAGGGTTGCCGGCAGGTTGCTTGCTTATTTTGTAGCAGGGATAGATGAGGAATTTGTGGAGGGATTAAGATGTATCTAAAAGAACTTTCCCAAATAAGTGGTGTTTCCGGTGATGAAAGAAGGGTTAGAAATTTTATTAGAGAAAAATTGGAGGCCTGGGGTATAAAAAATTATGTGGACACCATGGGTAATCTGTATGCCTTCAAAGAAGGGGGAACTGCTGGGGAACAAAGCCTTATGCTTTCTGCCCATATGGATGAGGTTGGTTTAATGATTTCCTCCATAGAAAAAAACGGCCACCTGCGTTTTTATTTAGTAGGTGGGGTTAACAAGGATTTTCTTGTTTCCAAGCCCGTTAAAATTGGTTCCCGCGGTATTAGTGGTGTGATTGGTGCTAAAGCCATTCACCTGCAAAAAAAAGAAGAACGCCAAAAAACACTGGAAGTTGAGCAATTATATATTGATATTGGTGTAAAAAATAAGGAAGAGGCCGAAAAGCATGTCAAAATAGGTGATTACGTTACTTTTGATACCACAGCAGAAAGCACTGACCATTATTTCAGGGGCAAAGCGCTGGACAACAGGGCAGGGTGTGCAGCTCTGTTGCAGATCCTAAAAAGGGATTACCCCTTTAACTTTACCGCAGTCTTTACAGTCCAGGAGGAGGTTGGAATTAGGGGGGCAAAAGTAGCCGCTTACCATGTAAAACCTGAGATTGCCCTCATCATTGAAACAACGCTGGCGGTTGATGTGCCGGGTGCTAAGGAACAAGATCATTCTACGTCCCTGGGCTCTGGTCCCGCTTTTACCTTAATGGATAATTCAGTTATTACGCACCCTAAGCTTCTTGAGCGTTTGATCGAAATAGCCGAGCAAGAAAAAAGGCCCTATCAATTTCGCCGTTATACCGGCAGCTTTACTGATGCTGGAGCCGTTTCAGTTTCCCGTGGTGGTGTTATCTCCGGTGTGATTTCTACGCCCTGCCGCTATATTCATACACCGGTTTCTCAGTTATGCCTTGATGATTGGAGACACCTTGTGGAAATAGTAGATTCCTTTATTAGATCAGTTAACATAAGGGGGTTGTAAAATGAGGGATTTAATTCAAAAGCTAACCGCAACCTTTGGGCCTGCAGGTTCTGAGCAAAAAATACGCTTATTGATTGAAGAAGAGGCAAAAAAGTATTGTGATGAAATCTTTATTGATCCCCTTGGAAATTTAGTTGCAATCAAAAAAAGCCCTGCTGCAAAAAAGGACATTTTGTTGGCAGCCCATATGGATGAAATCGGTTTTATGGTTACCTTTATTGATGAAAAAGGGTTTTTACGTTTTACCAACATCGGTGGCCTTCTGCTAAACACTCTGGTTGGCTCTAAAGTAATTTTTAGTAATGGGACAGTCGGGGTTATTGGGCAGGAAAAGCTTAAACAACGAAAAGACCTGGCCCTAAACAAATTATATATTGATATAGGGGCTAAAGATAGGGATGAAGCCCTGAAAATGGTTAGAATAGGTGATACAGCTGCTTTTTTTGCCTCCTTTCACCAAAATGGGGACAGAATTGTTGCCAAATCATTGGATAACCGCGTCGGTTGCGCAGTTTTGTTGGAGACCTTGAAAAAAGTCCCGGATTCATTGCCAAACAATCTTTATTTTGTCTTTACTGTGCAGGAGGAGGTTGGACTCAGAGGGGCCGGCCCTATTGCATATCGCCTCAAACCGGACTATGGGATAGCGGTAGATGTAACCAGGGTAGGCGACACACCAAAACCTGAATTCAAAATGGAGGTTTCTCTGGGCAAAGGTCCTGCCATAAAAATTAAAGATTCATCTATCATTTGTCATCCTGAGGTGACAGGCCGGATGATAGAAATTGCAGAGAAAAATAAAATTCCTTATCAATTGGAAATACTAGAAAGGGGCGGCACTGATGCCGGCGCAATTCATCTTTCCAGGGAGGGTGTTCCAGCCGGGGTGTTATCCATTCCCTGCCGCTATGTACATACACCGGCAGAAATAGTCGACCTGAAGGACATAGAAAACGGTATTACCCTATTATTGGAGATATTAAAGGATAAGTGGCCGTAAAAACTTAAATATAAGCAATTTTGTTCTTGCATCTTGTTTTAAAAAATGGTAAAATATTTTTTGGGCGGGAACCGGAACCTGCACCAGCGTAATTTTTAAAAAACAAATCAATAAACCTTTTTTTCTGCCTGGAGCCAGATACAGGACCGGGACAGGGGTACATGAAAAGGGTCATACTGTGCCTTTCTGCTCGGCAGAAAGGCTTTATTATTTTATACGGGGTAAGGTGGTCATGAAAACAATATCAATCATTGGTGCTGGAAACGTAGGAAAGGTCCTGGGTTATGCTTTGAAAGAAAAAGGTTACCGGATTCTGGCCGCTACTGCTAAAACTCAGGCTTCAAGGGAAACAGCAGCCAGATTATTGGACTGTGCAGTTTTTGATGATCCAGCAAAGGCTGCGGCAGATGCGGAAATAGTGTTTATTACAACCCCTGATCGTCTTATTGAGGAAGTATGTGAACAAATGGCAGCTCGGGATGCTTTTAAAAAAGGACAGTTGGTTTTGCATACAAGTGGAGCCCATAGTTCCAGTGTTTTGCTTTCAGCAAGTAAAGAAGGTGCCCAAGTAATCTCTTTTCACCCCCTGCAAACATTTCCAGGGTTTGAAGTGGGAATACGTTCCTTGCCGGGCACCTATTATGCTGTAGAAGGAGACAAGGAAGCCTACCCTGTTGCAGAGGAATTGGTAACAGCCCTGGAAGGAAAGATGCTTTCTATACCCACGGAAATGAAAGCCCTTTATCATGCGGCAGCATGTGTAGCCTGTAACTATCTTTCCTCACTGATGGATATGGCTTTTTTGATGTATGAGCCAATGGGGATTTCTGCTGGACAGGCGATGGAAGCCCTATCCCCTCTTATTGATTCCACACTAAAAAACATCAAGGAGCTTGGCACTGAAAAAGCTTTAACCGGCCCGATTGCCAGGGGTGATCTTCCCACTATTAGCGCTCATCTTAAACAATTAAAGGAACTAATCCCGGATTTTTTGCCGCTGTACAAAGAACTGGGAATTTATACTGCCGGGCTTGCCGTTAGGAAAGGAACCCTGCAGGAAGAAGGGCAAAAAGCCTTAAAAAAATTATTAGGAGGCTAAAAAAATGCGTTTTACCACTCTCGATTTTAAAAAGATGAAAGAAAACAATGAAAAGATTACCATGATCACAGCTTATGATTTTCCAACTGCACAGTTGGTAGACGAGGCAGGGGTGGAAACTATTCTGGTTGGAGACTCTTTAGGGATGGTTGTGCTGGGTTACCAGGACACGCTGCCTGTTACTCTCGACGATATGATTCACCATGGTAAAGCAGTTGTCAGAGGCAGTAAAAAGGCTTTCGTGATTGTAGACATGCCATTTTTAACCTATGAAGTAAGTCCCAAAAATGCCCTTCGTAACGCCGGGAGGATTATTCAGGAAAGCGGGGCCCAGGCCGTCAAACTCGAAGGTGGACTGGAAATTATTGAAGCAGTTCGAGCTATTACACAAGCAGGTATTCCGTTAGTAGGGCACCTGGGGCTAACTCCACAATCGGTAGGTCAGCTGGGGGGCTTTAAAGTCCAGGGCAAGGATCCCACAGTGGCAAGGAAAATGGTTGAGGACTCCTTAGCACTGGAAGAAGCAGGTGCTTGCATGGTGGTTCTAGAATGTATTCCCTGGCAGTTAGCAAAGCTTATTACCGCAAAGCTTTCCATTCCTGTTATCGGCATTGGAGCCGGCTTGCATTGTGATGGCCAGGTGCTCGTCTATCATGATGTTATGGGTCTTTACACCGGCAAAAGGCCAAAATTTGTTAAACAATATGCCAATGCCAGGGAGGAAATGTTAAAAGGGGTTAAAGCATATATGTCGGAAGTAAGGGATGGCAGTTTCCCAGAAGAAAAACATGTTTTCACAATGCCAGAAGAGGTTTTGGAGCAGATCAAATAAATAATTGTAACAGTCCAGGCCTGTGAAGCCTGAAGTTAAAACGAAAAATAGAAAATAACAAACCTGGGAAGGTAATACCTTCAGGATATCCTGCCTGGGGATACAGGACCTTATAGCCCCAGGCAGGAACAAAATATTTTAGCCCAGGAAGTATTTTAACAGGGAGAGGGAAACGATGCTTGTTATCGAAGAAATATCCGCTTTAAAAAAGAAAATCAGGGAAATTAAAAGAAGGGGCTTAAGTATAGGGTTTGTCCCCACAATGGGTTTTTTACATGAAGGGCACCTTTCCCTGATGAAGAAGGCCAAGTCGGAGAACGATTTCTTAGTAATCAGCATTTTTGTTAACCCCATGCAATTTGGTCCAGGAGAAGACTATGATGAATATCCACGTGATCTTGAAAGAGACAAAATAAAGGCGGCCTCGGTAGGCTGTGATCTGATTTTTTCTCCATCTGTTAAAGAAATGTATCCTCCCGGTTTTGCTACTTTTGTAGAGGTAGAAAACTTGACCAATGGGCTTTGTGGCGCATCAAGGCCAGGACATTTTCGTGGTGTTACCACCGTTGTGACAAAACTCTTTAACCTTGTTTGCCCGGATCGGACTTATTTTGGCCAGAAAGATGCCCAGCAAGCTATGATCCTCAAGAAAATGGTAGAGGACTTGAATATGGATCTAGAGTTTATCATTCTTCCTACTGTTCGCGAAAAGGACGGGCTGGCAATGAGTTCCCGGAATAAGTACTTAAGTTCTGAGGATCGGAAGCAGGCATTAGTGATCTATGAAAGTTTGTTAGAAGCTAAAAAACTGGTAGAAAAGGGAGAACGGGAAGCAGAAAAGGTGAAACAACTAATCCTACAAATTATTTCACGGGCTCAAAACGCCAAACCTGATTACGTTGAAATTGTAGATGCCCATGAGTTATTTCCCTTGTCTATACTTGAGGGCAAATGCCTTATAGCTGTCGCTGTTAAGTTTGGCAACACAAGGTTAATTGACAATATTGTCTTGGAGGTGTAAAAATTGTGGCGCACAATTTGTAAATCTAAAATACACAGGGCAACTGTTACAGATTCAAACCTTAATTATGTAGGAAGTATAACCATTGATGCTGAACTGCTGGAAAAGGCGGACATCCTGCCCTATGAAAAGGTACATGTTGTTAATATCAATAATGGAGCCAGACTGGAAACATATGTCATCAAAGGAGAGCGTGGCAAGGGTGAGATTTGCTTGAATGGTGCTGCAGCCCGGTTGGTACAAAGCGGTGACATTGTTATTATTATTAGTTATGCCCATTATTCCCAGGAGGAGCTGCAAAATTATTCCCCCAAGGTAGTTTTTGTTGATGAAAAAAATAGAATAACAGAAATCTCTACAGAATGCTAAGAAGATCAGACTATCCCTTTGTCGTACTAGAAATAGGTAATAATATATCTATTTACACTTTTTTAAATTTATGGTATAATAACAAAAATTCATAAATAAAGTATTTATTACCTTATCGTAAATTTGATATTAGCTATATTCCGGAGGTTTAATATATGGAAACAAATGTACGTAAGGAGATAGCCTTAAAACGCTGCAAGGAACTTAAAGACAATATTAAGGATTATCTGGAATACCAGGGATCTATCCCAACGGGTTTTACGGAATGGCAACAGATTAGGGAACGGCAGGAAAAAATTAAAACATTTTTTAAGGCCTCCGATCAGGAATGGCTGGATTGGAAATGGCAGTTAAAGAAACGGATTTCCGATGTGGATACCCTCGCGCAATTAATTGAGCTTACGGCGGAGGAAAAAGAAGAAATATCCTTAGCAGGTTCTAAATTCCGCTGGGCTGTGGTGCCTTATTATCTTAGTCTTATAGATCCTCAAAAGAAAGACGACCCTGTTCGCCTGCAGTCCATACCCAGTGGGCTGGAATATTATGATAGTAGTGGGGTTATGGATCCCATGGCTGAGGAATTTACTTCACCTGCCCCGGCAATTACCCGGAGATATCCGGACCGCCTTATTATTAATGTAACTAACCAGTGTGCTTCTTTCTGTCGCCATTGCCAGCGTCGACGCAATATTGGTGAGGTGGATACTGAGACCCCCAGGGAAAATTTAGAAGCTGCCATACAGTATATTGCTGAAACGGAAGAAATAAGAGATGTGCTTCTTACCGGTGGAGATGCCTTAATGCTTGCTGATGAAACCCTGGATTGGTTGCTAACAGAGCTTGATCGCATACCCCACGTAGAAATTAAACGTTTGGGGTCCAGGGTTCCTATTACATTACCATACAGAATTACACCTGAGTTATGCCGGATGTTAAGTGAACATTTACCCCTTTATCTTAATATCCAGGTCAATCACCCTTTGGAGATTACACCAGATGCAAGGGAAGCTTTAATGGCCCTTGCCAAAAGTGGAATCAGCCTTGGGAACCAGGCAGTATTATTAAAAGGTATCAATAATGATCCTTTGTTGATGAGAAAATTAAACCATGAGCTCCTTAAAAACATGGTCAAGCCTTATTACTTATTCCACGCCAAGGGAGTAAAAGGTACTTCACACTTTCGCACCAAGGTTGAAGAAGGTATTGAAATTATGGAGAAATTAAGAGGATATACTTCTGGGCTTGCCATACCAACTTATATTGTAAATGCACCAGGCGGCTATGGGAAAACACCGATGCTTCCCCAGTATCTCATCTCTATGGGAACTAACAAGTTGCTGGTCCGAACCTGGGAAAAACGCATTATAGAATATGAAAATTTGGAATAGCAGGGCCTCTACTGGCCTGATAGTATACTTAATTTTGGAGCCATGGGTAATTACCCATGGTTTCTAATTCCTAAAAAAATACCCATTTTGTGAATAATTGTAGATCTTGAAGGTGGCAAAAAAAAATTGTTATCCGCAAAATACTATCATGCATTAAACTTAATACCATCCCTTGGACCACTGAGGATGAAAAAATTAATCAAGCATTTTGGCAACCCTGTGGCCATCTGGGAGGCTTCTGCCAGTGAGTTTCAAGCCATCGGGGGTTTTGGTCCAAGCCTGACACAGCAAATTGTTAATGCACGCCAAAAAATTGATCCAGAACAATCCTGGCAACAGTTCCTGAAAACCGGTTGTTCTGCAGTAACCTGGGAAGAACCTGCTTATCCCCAGTCATTGTTAAATATTTATGATCCCCCTTCCATATTATATTATAAGGGGGATATTGGTATTTTAAATGAAAAACCTTGTTTAGGCATAGTTGGCAGCCGCCGTCACACTGTTTACGGGAGGGAAATAGCCTATAAATTTGCTTCACTATTGTCTAACTCAGGATTTGCGATAGTCAGCGGCCTGGCCCGCGGCATAGATTCCTGGTCACATAAAGGGGCTGTAGATTCTGGTGGGAAGACGGTAGCCGTGCTGGGCTGTGGAGTAGATATTTGTTATCCACCCGAAAATAAAAAACTCTGGGAAAAAATAGCTTATTCTGGCGTTGTTGTTAGCGAATTTCCCCCCCAAACCAAACCATTCCCCGGGAATTTCCCACGCAGAAACAGGATCATAAGCGGTCTTTCTTTGGGAATATTAGTTGTAGAAGCAAAAGAAAATAGCGGAGCCCTTATTACCGCAGATTTTGCCCTGGAACAAGGCAGAGAAGTTTTTGCTGTTCCAGGAGGAATTGGTAGCCCTTATAGCAGAGGGTGTCATAAACTAATAAAAATGGGGGCAAAACTTACAGAGAAGGTCGATGATATTTTAGAGGAAATAGCAGTTTTCCCCAGTGATAATAAGCATCCAATTGATTCATTAAAAAACAAAGAACATGAAGAACTTGAAATAGGAGAAGACGAACTTAAACTACTTAACTGTATATCCTATGAACCCCTTCTTTTAGAAGATATTAGTCGTCAAAGCGGAGTGCACCTTACCCTTATTAATCTCTTACTTTTAAATTTAGAACTCAAGGGGCTTATTAAACAGATGCCCGGGCAATACTATGTAAGGATTTAGTGATGGAGGTCGTGTAGATGCACCTTGTAATTGTAGAATCCCCTGCAAAAGCAAGAACCATTAGTAAGTTTTTAGGAAAAAATTATCGTGTTAAAGCTTCCATGGGGCATTTGGTAGATCTACCCAAAAGCCAGCTGGGGATTGACCCACAAAATAATTTTAAACCAAAATATATAACCATCAGGGGAAAAGGAAAAATACTAACGGAACTAAAGGATGTTGCCAAAAAAGCTGATCAAATATATTTGGCTACTGACCCTGACAGGGAGGGCGAGGCAATCAGCTGGCATTTAAGTAATTCTTTAGGGATTAAAGAAGATGCTCCCTGCCGGGTAGAGTTTAATGAAATAACCAAAAATGCTGTTGTTAATGCCTTTGCAAAGCCCCGGCTTATCGACGGAAATAAATTTGAAGCACAACAGGCCAGACGAATTTTAGACCGGTTGGTGGGTTATATGATCAGCCCCCTACTTTGGCAAAAAGTACGTAAGGGTCTTAGTGCCGGAAGAGTTCAGTCCGTTGCCTTGCGCTTAATCTGTGACCGTGAGCAAGAAATAAAATCCTTCGTTAGAGAGGAATACTGGTCTATAGAGGGAAATTTTGAGACCCCGGAAGATAAAAACACCTTTATAGCCAAATTTTATGGCCATCCTAACAGTAAGATGGATCTTAAAAACGAAAAACAAGTAAATGCAATCATTGATAATCTTCAGGGGAAGGATTACCGGATAGAAAAGCTTCAGGTACAGGAAAGAAAACGTAACCCTTCTGCACCATTTACTACCAGTACCCTGCAGCAGGAAGCCTCAAAACAGCTTGGTTTTACTACTAAAAAAACTATGATGATTGCCCAACAGCTTTATGAAGGATTGGGGGTGGGTGAAAGAGGAGAATCTGTGGGCCTGATCACTTATATCAGGACTGACTCTACAAAAGTATCATCCCTGGCCCAGGAAGAAACACGCTCCTTTATTAATGAAAAATATGGGAAGCAATACTTGCCCCAGAAACCAAGGGTGTTTTCCTCCAAAAAAGGAGCGCAGGAGGCTCACGAGGCAATTCGTCCTACTTCGATTACCAGGGAACCAGAGCTAATTAAAAAATATCTTAATAGGGATCAATTTCGTTTATATAGTCTTATCTGGAATCGTTTTTTGGCCAGCCAGATGGAAGCGGCCTTGATAGAACTTGTTAAGGTGGATATTAAAGCAGGGGACTACCTGTTCAAAGCTAGCGGTTCCACCGTAAAATTTCCGGGGTTTATGATCATTTATCAGGAATTTGAAAATGAGGATAAGGAAAAAGAAAAAGAAGTAGACAAACAGCTTCCCCCATTAAAGGAGGGACAACTATTAAAGCTCCTTTCCCTTAAACCAAACCAGCACTTTACCCAGCCTCCACCTCGCTATACTGAAGCCTCGCTGGTCAAGGCTATGGAAAATAAAGGTATAGGGAGACCCAGCACGTATTCTCCAATCATTGAAACAGTTCAGGGAAGGGGCTATGTTGTTAAGGAGGAAAAAACTTTAAAGCCAACCGAACTAGGTTTTATTGTTGTAGATTTAATGAAAAATTATTTTCCTGAAATAATTGATGTTGATTTTACTGCTCAGCTTGAGGATGAATTGGATAAGGTGGAAACAGGGGAAATCTCGTGGCAAATGGTATTAAATAACTTTTATGCTCCATTTCTAAAACGTTTGGAGGTTGCAGAAAAAGAAATGGAAAAGGTGAGGATAACAGACGAAGAAACTGACGAAGTTTGTCCTCACTGTGGAAAAAATCTTGTAAAAAAATTTGGCAGGTACGGTGAATTTTATGCCTGTCCGGGGTTCCCTGATTGCCGCTATACCATGCAGCCAAAAGTTTTTACCGGGGTTAAATGTCCTCTTTGTGGAGGGGATGTTGTTGAACGTAGGAGCAAGAGGGGGCGGAAATTTTTTGGTTGTAGCAATTATCCCAACTGTAAGTTCGTTTCGTCACAAAAACCTGTGGATAAGTCTTGTCCTCAATGCAACAATTATTTGGTTGAAAGAAAAACCCGCGGCCCTTATTTATCATATTGCTGCAGTAATAAAGAGTGTACCTATGTGGAAAGGGATGCGGTTAAAAGCAAAGGTAATTAGTAATTAAAAACAACGTTAACCTGAATAACTTGTCGAAATTTCGAAAAATATTCTATCAATTGCTTGCATAAACAGTTTGAATATGCTAATATTTAAGGAAGATAGGCAATGGACAATCATTTTAAGGGTTTTTTACAGTTTTTAGAGCTAGAAAAGAATGCAGCCCCATTAACTGTTCAAAGTTACAGGTCTGACATTTTACAATTTTTACGTTTTATCGATCAAAATTCGATAAATATAGGGCAAATTAATTATCCGTTGTTGCGACAATATCTTGCCTTGTTAAAAGAATATAACTATACTCGGACTACAATTGCCAGGAAATTGTCAGCAATCCGGGCCTTTTTAAGTTATCTAAAAAGGGAAAATAAACTCCTGAATAACACTTGGGAAATTATTGCTTCTCCCAAAAAAGGAAAGAAACTTCCCAAGTTTCTTTATGTTGATGAGGTTTTGGAGCTTCTTGCTGCCCCCGATCAGAAAACCGTTTTGGGTTGCAGGGATATAGCCATACTAGAGGTACTTTATGGGGCCGGTATAAGGGTAAGCGAACTTACCGGCCTGGATCTTGCTGCTGTAGATATGGAAGAAGGGCTTTTGAAAGTATATGGCAAGGGCTCTAAGGAACGCCTGGTGCCGTTAGGTGCTTATGCTTTACAGGCTCTTGCGCTATATCTAAAAAAAAGCAGGCCTGTTCTGGAAGAAGCTAATAAGGAAGTAATTAAAAGTCCTGCACTATTTCTAAACAAATTTGGAAAAAGGTTATCCGACAGGAGTGTTAGGCGCATGGTACATAATTATGGCCTAAAAATAAGTTACTGCCATGATATCAGTCCCCATGTATTAAGGCATTCCTTTGCCAGCCATTTGTTAAATGCCGGTGCAGATTTAAGAATTGTTCAGGAAATGCTTGGGCATGTTAGCATATCCACAACCCAGCTCTATACCCATATAACAAAAGAAAATATTAAAAGAACTTATTTAAAAACCCACCCAAGATCCTAGATAAATTTTCTAAAGGTTATCTAAATTTCGGAAACATGAAGGGTGATATTTATTGTTTAGTGCGACAACGATTCTGGCGGTTAAAATAGGTAATAATGTGGCTATTGCTGGAGATGGCCAGGTTACTTTTTCTGGCAGCATTATCATGAAACACCGGGCTGTAAAAATAAGAAGGTTTTATAACGACAGGGTTTTGGCCGGTTTTGCAGGCTCTGTAGCTGATTCTTTAACGCTTTTTGACAAATTTGAAAAACAATTGGAGAATTATCACGGTAACTTACGCAGGGCTGCTGTTGAACTTGCCAGGGAATGGAGAACAGATCGTTTCTTGAGAAGGCTCGAAGCATTACTGGTTGTCGCTTCCAAAGAAGCCCTGTTACTCATTTCAGGAACCGGGGAGGTAATCGAACCTGATGATGGTATATCCGCCATAGGATCTGGAGGTGCTTATGCACTGGCTGCTGCCCGGGCCCTTGTCAGAAATACTAAACTTTCGCCTGCTGAAGTTGCTCGCGAAGCCCTAACTATAGCATCGGAAATTTGTGTTTACACTAATAATCATATTTCAGTAGAAGAAATCTGATCAATTAATCTGGATAAGCCCGAGATAAGCCTGATGAAGAAATTTGTTTTTATGGAGGTGCGTTTTCCGCCAAAAATGTCCAACCTGGAAACTGTACTAACCCCTAGAGAAATTGTTGAGGAACTTGATAAGTATATTATTGGTCAGGAAGAAGCTAAAAAAAGTGTGGCCATTGCCTTGCGCAATAGGTATCGTCGCAGAAATCTCAGGGGAAAGATTAAAGAAGAAATATTTCCTAAAAATATAATCATGATAGGCCCAACCGGGGTCGGAAAAACGGAAATTGCCAGGCGGTTAGCCAGACTTGTTAATGCTCCTTTTGTGAAGGTAGAGGCTACTAAATTTACTGAAGTAGGTTATGTGGGCAGAGATGTTGAGGGAATTGTTAGGGATATTGTGGATACTTCTGTAAGAATCGTAAAAGCAGAAAAGATGAAAGCTGTAGAACTTAAAGCTTTAGAATTAGCCGAAAAGAGGCTTCTAGATATACTTGTTCCACCGCCAGGGCAGCAACAAAAAAATAACCCTTTCAGTATGTTTTTTCAGTCTCCATTAGAGAATAGTCATATTTCACAGGAAAATGGGGATAGCAGTACCGGGAAAAACATCAGCGAACAACGTAAAGTTATACAGGAAAAATTAAAAGGAGGTCAGTTAGAGGATATTCTGGTGGAGGTTGAGGTAGAAGACAATGCTCCTCCTATGCAAAAGGTTTTTTCAGGGCTTGGCATGGATGAAATAGGTCTCAACATGCAAGATTTATTTGGAAATTTGTTGCTACGCCAGAAGAAGAAAAAAAAGGTTCCTTTAAAACAGGCGAGAAAGCTTTTCAAGCAAGAGGAAGGGGAAAAGCTGATCGACATGGATGAAGTTATCAATGAAGCAGTAGAAAGAGCAGAACAGTACGGAATTGTTTTTCTGGACGAAATTGATAAAATTACCGGCAAAGAAATTACAAGTGGAGGTCCTGATGTTTCCAGGGAAGGGGTTCAACGTGACATCTTG
The DNA here is from genome assembly GCA_050942625.1 of Dethiobacteria bacterium. Lineage (GTDB taxonomy): Bacteria > Bacillota > Dethiobacteria > DTU022 > UBA8154 > JBMNNS01. The sequence continues at coordinate 9,668 of JBMNNS010000001.1, read as the reverse complement.
CCTATTGTAGAAGGATCAACAGTTATGACAAAGTACGGACCAGTAAAGACGGATTATATGTTATTTATTGCTGCCGGGGCTTTCCATTTTACAAAACCCTCTGATCTTATCCCCGAACTCCAGGGCAGGTTCCCCGTCAGGGTAGAACTGCAAAGTCTATCCAAGGAAAATTTAAAACAAATACTTGTTGAACCGGAAAATGCCCTTACTAAACAATATTCTGCTTTATTGATGACAGAGGGGGTGAACATAGAGTTTTCAGATGATGGTATTGAGGAGATTGCTGACATTGCTTATGTGGTAAACGAGGAAGTGGAAAATATCGGTGCTAGGCGTTTGCATACTATCATGGAGAAATTATTAGAAGATATTTCTTTCAATGCATCCGATATGAAAGGGCAAAAAATTACCATAAACCAGGAATATGTAAGGAATAAATTTAAGAATATTGTTAAAAATAGAGATTTAAGCAAATATATTTTATAAATTACAGTTATGGGAAGAGGTGAAAAAGTTGATTGTTTCCCCCCTGTTAGAGAAAACACGCCGTATCAATAAAATACTCCAAAAAACTGCAGGCCAAAGGGTGGACTTTTTAGATGTGGCAGAGGTTTTAAAAACCGTTATTCATGCCAACATCTACATTGTTGACCGTGAGGGATATATTTTAGGGTATGCACTTGTTGACGAATTTGAGTGTGAAATTATGATTAGACAGGTGTTAAAAAATGAAGAATTTCCAGAGCGTTATAACCAATTATTGTTGCGAAATGATGAAACAAGGGTTAATTTAACCCAAAAAAACAATCTGTGTGTCTTTATTGAGGAAGAAAGCTGTTTATTTACTAATAAACTCACAACAATCGTTCCTATTATGGGTGGCGGCAAAAGGTTAGGAACCTTGCTTTTGGCCCGGTTTGCGGAAACATTTAATGCAGAAGATTTAATATTGGCAGAAACCGGAGCAACTGTTGTTGGGATGGAAATTTTAAGAGCCAGAGCTGAAAAAATTGAAGGTGAAGCTAGAAATAAAGCAGTAGTTCAGCTTGCTATCGGAACATTATCTTATTCTGAGTTGGAGGCAGTGGAACATATTTTTGAAGAACTTGATGGTGAAGAAGGCCTTCTTGTTGCCAGTAAAATTGCTGATCAACTTGGTATCACCAGATCTGTAATAGTAAATGCCTTACGTAAGTTTGAAAGCGCAGGGGTAATAGAATCACGTTCTCTTGGTATGAAGGGCACGTATATTAAGGTATTAAACCCTTACCTGCTAGAACAACTCTCAAAAAAGAAAAAATCATTTCATAAGTAACCAAATATATTCCAGGGGTTTAAAAAAAAGCAGCTTCGGGAAGGCTGCTTTTTTTTTAAGGCCTTAACGGGCAGGAAGACCTGTTTGCAGGAGCAAAGGAAAACTAAACTTTGCTATTTACCATAAACTATGTTATACTACATAGTGGTTTTTTTACTACACACGCTGCCGGAATCCCAAAAAGGTGCTCATGGGAGTTCTTTGGGATAATGATGCAGCGGAGGAACCAAACCTGAAGGAGGTATTTTAAATGGCAGTAGTAGCGATGAAACAGCTACTGGAAGCAGGTGTTCACTTTGGACACCAAACAAGGCGCTGGAACCCAAAAATGCGCGATTATATTTTTACAGAAAGAAATGGGATTTATATTATCGATCTTCAAAAAACGGTTCGCTTTATGGATGTAGCTTATAATTTTGTTAAGGAACTGGTAATGCAAGGAGAGGAAATTCTTTTTGTAGGTACCAAAAAACAAGCCCAGGAATCCATTGAGACAGAGGCAACACGTTGTGAAATGCCTTATGTTAACCAACGTTGGTTGGGCGGTATGCTTACAAATTACAACACCATAAAGAAACGCATTCAAAGACTTTTTGAGCTGGAAAAGATGGAAGAGGATAATATTTTTGAATTGCTTCCTAAAAAGGAAGTCATTAAACTTCTTCATGAGAAAAATAAACTGGAAAAGTTTTTAGGCGGCATACGTCATATGAACGGTTTACCCGCTGCAGTTTATATTGTCGATCCCAGAAAGGAAAAAAACGCTGTTGCAGAAGCCCGCAAGTTAAAAATACCAATTGTATCTATTGTTGATACCAATTGTGATCCTGATGAAATTGATTATATTATCCCAGGGAATGACGATGCAATCAGGGCTGTAAAACTGATTACCTCAAAAATTGCTGACGCAGTCCTGGAAGGCAAGCAAGGTCTGCAATTTGCCCTACAAAAGGAACAGGAAACAGAAGTATCTGATGAAGTTGAAAATGCAGAAACAGAAACAGAAAAAGTGATAGAAGAAACCAGCGATATTGATGAAAACACAGGGGAAGGTTTTGAACCCAATCCCGAAAGTGCTGACGAGTAACAAGTAAAGTTAAATTTGTTAAAGTTAAGGGAGTGGTATTTTGATAACTGCAGAAATGGTAAAGGAACTACGTTCTCTTAGTGGTGCCGGTATGATGGATTGTAAAAAAGCTTTAGTTGAGACCCAGGGGGACAAAGATAAAGCTTTGAACCTGCTTCGGGAAAAAGGCCTTGCCCAGGCGGCAAAAAGGGCCGGCAGAACTGCCTCCCAGGGTCTAATAGATTCGTATATTCACCTTGGAGGCAAGGTTGGTGTAATGGTAGAAGTAAACTGCGAAACTGACTTTGTGGCCAGAAACGAAGAATTTAGATCCTTTGTGAGGGATCTTTGTTTGCAGGTAGCTGCAACTAACCCAGCTTACTTGTCCCGTGAAGATGTGCCGGAACAAGTTCTAGAGAATGAAAGGGAAATCCTTAAAAAACAGGCACTACGGGAAAATAAACCGGAGAAAATTATCGATAAAATAGTAAGCGGCAGGATTGAAAAATATTATGAAGAAAATTGTCTTCTTGAACAGGCCTTTATTAAAGATCAAGATATTAGTATAAAAGAACTGCTTAATAACAAAATTGCTCAAATGGGGGAAAATATAATTATACGGCGTTTTGTACGTTTTGAAATGGGTGAAGACCTGGGAGAGTCGGAACAAAGCTCATCGTAATATTTTTTTAGAAAAAAACACTTTGTAAATAAAGTGTTTTTTTTTAAAGAACAATCCTGGAGGTTTTTATGACTTTACCTATATATAAAAGAATTGTGCTAAAGTTAAGCGGTGAAGCTTTAGCAGGGGAAAAGGGTTATGGAATAGATTATGATGTGTTAAAAAATATCGCCCAAGAGTTAAAAGAGGTAAAGAAGTATAATATAGATATTGCCATAGTAGTTGGTGGCGGCAATATTTGGAGAGGAGCTAATGCTGGGGAAAGGGGCATGGACCGGGCTACAGCTGATTATATGGGGATGCTGGCTACTGTAATTAATTCTTTGGCTTTGCAGGACGCTCTTGAAAGCATTCATGTTGACACAAGGGTCCAGACAGCACTTGAAATGCAGCAAGTAGCGGAACCTTATATTAGAAGAAGGGCTATCAGGCATCTGGAAAAAGGAAGGGTAGTCATTTTTGCAGGAGGAACCGGCAACCCTTATTTTTCTACAGACACTACTGCTGCATTGAGGGCGGCTGAAATTGAAGCCGAAGTACTATTGTTGGCAAAAGGAAAAGTAGATGCTGTCTACAACATGGATCCCATTCTTAATCCCGGGGCTGAAAAATTTACCGAACTAAGTTACCTTGATATAATAAAATTGGGCCTGGGGGTTATGGATTCTACTGCTGCTTCTCTTTGTATGGATAACAATATTAAGCTCGTGGTTTTTGGTTTAAACCAGCCGGGCAATATTAAAAAGGTTCTTTTAGGTGAAAAACTGGGCACTATAGTAAGGGGGGAAACAAGTAATGAAAGAAATATTTGAGATTGCCAAGAATAAAATGAAAAAGAGTGTGGAAAGTTTTAGCAGGGAATTAAGTACTTTAAGGGCCTCCCGGGCTGTCCCTTCCCTGCTTGATAGGGTTACTGTAAATTATTACAATACCCCAACACCACTTAATCAACTGGCTACCATTTCAGCGCCCGAGCCAAGGCTATTAGTTATTCAACCCTGGGATAAAAATGCAATGGGGGAGATTGAAAAGGCAATCCTCAAGTCCGACCTGGGATTGACCCCTAATAACGATGGAACAGTAATCAGGCTTACCATACCACAATTAACAGAAGAAAGAAGGAAGGAACTGGTTAAGGTTGTGCGGAAAAAAGCTGAAGAATCACGCGTTGCTATTAGAAACATTCGTCGTGAAGCTAACGACTCGCTAAAAAACAGTGAGAAAAAAGGTGAAATAACAGAGGACGAACTGAGGACTGCGCAAGAACAAACCCAAGAACTTACAGATAACCATATTAAAGAAATTGATCATTTATTATCCCTCAAAGAAGCTGAAATAATGGAAGTATAAATCCTGAAAACAAAAATCAGGAAAATATTAGGAAATGGTGCAAGATGTCTATTCCCGATGTAACAGCTTATCGCCTGGATCAGGCAGTAGAAATGTTGAAAAAAAAAGGGGTAAAATTTAACCTTAAAAAAATTGCTCCACCAATTGTTAGAAAAAAAGGGAATATTCCGGAACAAACCTTCGGTGCTTACCGTGTTTTAAAGCAAGACATAATTGGAAATAGCCTCCTGGAGCTTACGGTTGCAAAGGAGCAGAAAAGTAAGCTTTTAATCTAGCCCCCATCCAGGGGGTCTATTTATACCACAAAAGTAATTATATGGACAGAGGCGTTAATATGAAGAGTAGGGAACAACAATTATTGGAACAGGTAAGGGAGAAAAAAATACCTTTTCATGTAGCTGTTGTCATGGATGGAAATGGCCGTTGGGCAAAAAATAGAGGGCTCCCCAGGATGGTTGGGCATAAAGCCGGCATGGACGTTTTAAGGGAAATAGTTAGATGCGCTCACAGTATTGGGATTAAAATAGTTACCTTTTATGCTTTTTCAACAGAAAATTGGAAAAGGCCACGTTGGGAAGTAGATTTTTTAATGCGTTTACCGGAAGAATACCTTCAAAAAGAACTGCCTTTTCTTCAAGAAAAAGATATCCGTATAATAATAATCGGCGACCTGGAAAGGCTCCCAAAACGTACCCAAGATACTGTCAACAAGGTCATTAGTGAAACCAGGGATAACAAGGGTATGATCCTAAACTTTGCTCTGAACTATGGGGGCCGTTCGGAGATTATTAATGCAGTCAAAAAGATCGCATTGGATGTCAAGAAAGGTGGTCTACAAATAGAAAAGATCGATGAGGATCTTTTTTCCAACTATCTTTATACAAAAGGTATTCCTGATCCAGATCTGTTAATCCGCCCGAGTGGGGAATTGAGGCTTAGTAATTTTTTACTTTGGCAGGTAGCTTATACGGAACTATGGTTTAATTCTGTGCTGTGGCCGGACTTTAAAAAAGAAGATTTTCTTCAAGCTGTCCTTGATTACCAAAATAGGGAAAGAAGGTATGGCGGGATCGGGGATGCTCAATGACGGGGAAAAAAGCCCCACGGTTAAACCTTGCAATTATAATAATTCTGCTGATCCCCCAGTGGTAATAATTTAATCCGGTTTGGATGGTGTATTTTATGTTGAAAATGCGGGTTTTAACAGGCATTGTTGGGATACCTTTATTGCTTTTCCTCGTTTATATGGGTGGATACTGGTTTGGTTTAATAGTTCTTCTAATTTCCTTAATTGGTTTAAAAGAGTACTATTCTCTAGCACATCAGACTGGCTGGAAAGCTCTAGAATTTACAGGTGTTTTCTTCCTTTTGCCAGCGTTGTTGCTGGTTTACAAGGGAAATCTGACCTATATTTTACTATTGTGGCTTCTTTTTTTTATAATCCTGAGCCTTTTTCCCGTTTTCTTTTATTCAAGGGTTAAGTATAAAGAACCGGCAGTCGTTTTTTGGGGTGTACTTTACACAGGAGGTTTGGCAAGTTTTTTAGTGGCAATAAGGTTACTGCCGGATGGATATTTGTTGACAATCTTTTTCTTAGCTTTGATTTGGTCCACCGACATTTGTGCTTACTTTGTGGGAACATATTTTGGGAAAATGCCACTGGCCCCCAAAATAAGCCCCAAAAAAACCATAGAGGGAACTATTGGGGGGCTGGTAGGCAGTGTCCTGACCGGGATGTTGCTAGCAAGGTTTCTTCCCCTGCCTTACCTTCAAGTAACAACAGGGGCAGCACTGGGGTTAATAATTGGTGTTGTGGGGGCCCTGGGGGACTTAACCCAATCTGTCCTAAAAAGAAGTGCAAATGTAAAAAACTCTGGAAACCTTTTACCTGGGCACGGCGGGATATTGGATCGCTTTGATAGCCTTCTTTTTGCGGCTCCTTTTTTCTATTTTTTACTACTATTTCTTACTGGCTAGGGGTATTATCTTTACTTCACAGTTATATTTGTTATAATTAACATAATCATACTTAAGGGGTTCCTTATGGCTCAAAAAATAGTAATTTTAGGCTCTACTGGTTCTATTGGAAGACAAACATTGCAGGTTGTAGACAGCTATCCGGGTAAGTTTGAAATTGTCGGGCTTTCCTGCAGGAACAATATAGACCTTATAGAAATACAAATCAGAAAATATAAACCTGCCCTGGTTTCTATACCTGATGGAAAAAAAGCGCTGGAGCTTAGAAACCGAATCAGGGGAGAAAAAACTGTTATTCTTAGCGGGGAAAACAGCCTCGTGGAACTATCTACCTATCCTGATGCCGATCTAATAGTAGTAGCCCTTGTCGGTTTTAGCGGCTTGCTACCAACCCTGGCAGCTTTAAGAAAAGGCAAGAGAATTGCATTGGCAAACAAAGAAGTTTTAGTCGCTGGTGGAGAAATAGTAATACGAGAAGCTAAAACCTACAAAACCAGTATTGTCCCCATAGATAGTGAACATTCAGCTATATTCCAATGCTTGCAAGCAGGGAATGCCAATGAGGTAAACAAAATAATTTTAACAGCTTCCGGCGGTCCTTTCCGGTTATGGAACAAAGAAGATTTAGCAAATGTTAAACCGGTACAGGCACTAAAACACCCCAACTGGAATATGGGAGCCAAAATAACAATAGATTCCGCTACATTGATGAATAAAGGTTTTGAGGTCTTGGAAGCACATTGGCTTTTTGGGTTGGAACTGGAGAAAATTGAGGTTGTGGTTCACCCTGAAAGTATTGTCCATTCCATGGTGGAGTTTATAGATGGTTCTATTATAGCCCAAATGGGAGTACCGAGCATGCATCTGCCTATACAATATGCTTTGAGTTATCCAGAAAGATGGAAAAGTAGTGTTCCAAATTTTGATATAACTAATTGCTTTCACCTCAACTTTTATCCCCCTGATCTTGATAAATTTCCCTGTCTTTCCCTTGCGTACTTAGCTGGCAAAATAGGAGGAACAATGCCGGCAGTACTGAATGCAGCAAATGAAATTGCAGTAGAAAAGTTTTTGAAAGAAGAAATATCTTTTCTGCATATTTCAGCACTATTGGAAGATATTATGAACAAGCACAAGGTTATCCTAAATCCAACCCTTGAAGATATTATTAATGTTGACCGGTGGGCAAGGGAAGAGTCAAGGATTGTTTTGCAAAACTATTAAAGGGGAGTTCTAATATGTTTGGCACTATTATTGCGTCCATAATAATTTTTGGCATCTTAATTTTTGTACATGAATTTGGACACTATATTGTGGCCAGATGGACCGGGGTGCGTGTTCTAGAATTTTCAATTGGTTTTGGAAAAGTGTTGTATGGCTGGGAAAAAAATGGGACCCATTATAATTTGAAATTATTTCCCCTGGGGGGCGCCTGCCGTATGCTGGGGGAAGAACCGGATGAAGAAAGTGATGAAGAAAGTAAAGAAGGCAGCTTTCAGAGTAAACCACTGAGTTCCAGGTTCGCTGTTATAGCAGCGGGATCTTTCATGAATTTCTTATTGGGAGCAGTGCTGTTTTCCCTTATTTATTTTATCTTCCTGGGTGTACCCCAAACAAACTCCACCCGGATTGGGGAGGTTCTTCCCGGCAGTAGGGCAGAAGAAGCCGGTTTAGTGGCAGGGGATACTATCCTGGCTATTGATGATGAAATAATGAGGGACTGGAATGACGTGGTGACCAAAATTAATGCCAACCCTGGAAAAAAGTTGGAACTGCTGGTCAAAAGGGATAAGGCCGAAACTATTGTACCAGTGATTACCGCTGAGGAAGAAGGTAAAGGGCTGATTGGTATTGCACCTTTCTATAAAAAGTATTCTTTTTTCCCTTCTATCCGTCTTGGCTTTACCTATACCTGGTTTTTTATCCGCTTAATCTTTGTAAGCCTTTTCCAAATGTTTTCTGGTACTATTCCTGCTGATGTGACCGGGCCGGTGGGAATAGTTGCAGTAATAGGTGAAGTTATGAAGGAAGGGCTAAGTAATCTTTTTTCTTTAGCAGCAATTATTAGCGTAAATCTTGGAATCATTAATTTGTTACCTATTCCTGCTCTTGATGGCAGTAGACTTGTTTTTCTGGTTGTTGAAGGAATAAGGGGCAGGCCTGTTGATCCACATAAAGAAGGTTTTATACATTTTATAGGTTTCACTGTTTTGATCCTGTTAATGATTTTTATTGCTTTTCAGGATATAACCCGCCTATTTTTTGATTAAAAACGGAACAGGAGGGTATCTGTGAGACGAAATACTATTCCTGTAAAGGTTGGTTCAGTTATTATTGGGGGGGAGGCGCCTGTTTCTATCCAATCCATGACAAACACAGATACTTCCGATCTAGGGGCTACTCTGCAGCAAATCAATCAACTTGTTACAGCGGGATGTGAGCTCATTAGGTTGGCTGTTACCAATGAGGATGATGCCAGAGCCCTGGGAATAATAAAAAAACGTATCACCGTACCACTGATAGCAGATATCCAATTTGATTATAATTTGGCTCTTTTGTCGATGGAATATGGTGCTGACAAGATTAGGATAAACCCGGGCAATATAGGAGGTACCGAAAAACTAACCCGTGTTATTGAAAAGGCAAAAAAAATGGGAATACCGTTGCGCATAGGGGTAAACTCCGGCTCCGTAAGCAAGGAATTAAGGGCCAAGTATGACACAATGAATGCTGATCTTTTAGTAGAGTCAACCTTACAGGCCATACAAGCTGTTGAAAAACACTCCTTTAGCAATTTTATTATTTCACTTAAAGCTACCGATGTATCAACTGCTATAGAAGCTTATGAAAGGATTTCCGACCTTACATCGTATCCGTTGCATCTAGGAATTACTGAGGCGGGCAGAGGACTGAAAGGGATCGTAAAGTCTACGTTGGGTATTGGTTCCCTGCTTTTAAAAGGGATTGGAGATACGATCAGAGTTTCCCTCACTGGAGATCCAGTAGAAGAGGTTGTTGTAGCTAAGGAAATTTTACAGGCTGCAGGTTTGAGGCAATTTGGCCCAGAAATTATTTCTTGCCCTACTTGTGCCCGCTGTAAAATTGATCTTGACGGGTTGCTTAATCAGGTAGAAAATATAGTAAAAGACATAAATTATCCTTTGAAAATTGCTGTAATGGGGTGTCCTGTAAATGGCCCTGGAGAAGCAAAAGAGGCCGATATCGGTATATCCGGTTCCAGGGATGGGGGTATTATTTTTAAAGAAGGGAAAGTATTT
>JBMNNS010000098.1:0-5819 GCA_050942625.1 Dethiobacteria bacterium | reverse complement strand
GGATCCTATACAAGAGGCAAAATCAGGGGATAGAAAATTATGTAGTTATTGTGTTTCAGGTTTGGGGAGCTTGTCCAACCCTACCAAGAGCAATACAAGGATAATAATTAAAGCACCCGTTTTAAAAAACGGGTGCTTAGTTGCTTGTAATTGCTCAGCCATGTCACCATATTAGTACTATTTTGTCTGCATTCCATCAGCGAACAAATCAATTTGTCTTAATTAAAAAAGCACAAGGAGTTTAGTTCAGCCAATAGAAAATAATTTTTTGGTATTATCAAGGCAGATACGCCCTATTTCTTCCGGAGTCACACCTCTTAGCGCGGCCACTTTTTCTACTGTGAAAGCTACATTGCAAGGCTCATTGCGCTTGCCACGTAAAGGAGCCGGGGTTAAAAAAGGTGAATCGGTTTCTACCAGCAACTTTTCTTTAGGTACCCAGGCTGCTACCTGGCTGAGCCTGTTATTTTTAGGATAAGTAACGGGGCCGGCTATGGAAATGTAGAGACCCATTTTCAAAACTTGACGTGCCAACCCTAAATCGCCGGAGAAACAGTGCATAACGCCCGCCCGTTTCGGCAGTCCTTCCTCCAACATGATTTTTACGACTTCCTCGTGTGCATCGCGATCATGAATAACTACCGGCAAATTCATCTTTTGAGCCAGCCTGAGCTGCTCCCGAAATATTTTTTTTTGGGTAGCCCTTGGGGAACGATCCCTAAAGAAATCCAACCCCATTTCGCCCAGCGCTACAACCTTGGGATGCCTGGCCAGGTTTTCCAGTTCCTGAAGGTAATGGGCGGGAGCATGGGCAGCATCATGGGGATGTATACCTACAACAGCATAGATAAAACTGTACTTTTCTGCAAGCTTGATGGATTCCAGGGAAGACTGCAGGTCAAAGCCAATATTAATGATCAATTTGACCCCAACATCCAGGGCTCTTTGGAGTACCTGCTCCCGGTCTGGAGCAAATTGTTTAAAGTCAAGGTGAGCATGACTATCTACAAGGTAAGGGTATCTTTTTCTCTCCGTCATGATATCTTGCTCCCTGCTGGTACATCCTGTTCAACAGTAGTTAAAACAACCTTCCCTTCGGGGGTTGAGGCTGCCAGAACCATGCCTTCAGAACGTATGCCGCGAATTTTTGCCGGTTTGAGGTTGGAAACAAAAAGTACCTTTTTGCCGCATAGGTCACTGGCAGTATAGTGAGCGGCAAGCCCGGCTACCACCTGCCGCTGCTCCTTCCCAAGGCTTACGATCAGCTTTAGCAACCTGTCTGCCTTGGGAACCGGCTCTGCAGATACAATTTCCCCTACCCTTAAATCCAGCCGTGCAAATTCGTCAATGGAAATAAGCCCTTCTTTGGCCTGTGAAAGATCTGTTTTCTGTTCATTGAGCATGTTTTGGGGCCTGCCTCCTTTATTAGTATCTGTTTCCTGGGAATGGTTCAACACCACTTTTTCTTTACTGTTGTCTACTTCATCTTCCCCTTTTAAAAGTTCCTTTAATTCCTTTTTGATATCAAGCCTGGGAAAAAGATCCTCTGTGCGACGAGCCCTTATTCCCCCTCTCAAGAGGCCCCATTGTTTCAGACTTTCCCAGTTTTGCAATTCCGTCATTTCCTCCATCCCAAGCTGAGCCCAGATCCTTCCCGGTGTTTTTGGCATATACGGCAAAAGCAAAACTGCAATAAAACGCAAAACTTCACAAAGGTTGTACAGTACGGTTCCCAACCGCGGTTTTTTATCTTCCTCCTTAGCCAGTAACCAGGGGGCATTTTCATCAATATATTTATTAGCGCGTCTAATCAGGACCCAGAGTTCTTCCAGAGCATTGCTCAGTTGTAAATTATCCATGAGCTTCATAATGCGGGCCGGGGTCGCCAAAGCCAATTCCCGTAACTCCCGGTCTGTTTCATGCTCCAGGGATGTTTTTTCCGGGAAGGGAATTATCCCGGAGAAAAAACGCTCTACCATAGTAATCGTGCGACTAAGCAAGTTTCCTAAATCATTGGCCAGATCAAAATTAATCCTTTGCAGCATGGATTCATTGTTAAAAACCCCATCTGCACCAAAAGGTATCTCCCTGAGAAGATAATAACGGACGCTATCGGATCCATAGCGACGTATTAGTAACTTGGGATCAACTACGTTCCCCTTTGACTTGGACATTTTGCCTTCCTGCAAAAGCAGCCAGCCATGGCCAAATATTTTTTTAGGAAGTGGCAGTCCAAGGGCCATTAAAAATATAGGCCAGTAGATAGAATGAAAACGAACAATCTCTTTAGCCATAAGATGTATGTCAGCCGGCCAGTATCTTTTAAAAAGGGTTTCATCTTCCGTATAACCGAGGGCAGTTATATAATTGCTTAGAGCATCCAACCAAACATAGATCACATGCCCTTTAGCAAAAGGTACCGGAATCCCCCAGTCAAAAGTAGTCCGGGAGACGCAAAGATCCTCCAGCCCCGGACGTAAAAAATTATTGATCATTTCATTTTTCCGCGAAGGAGGCTGAATGAAATCCGGGTTTTGCAAAATATGCTCCAGCATCCGATCAGCATATTTAGACATGCGAAAAAAATAGCCTTCTTCGGCTACCATCTCTACGGCCCTGCCGCAATCGGGACAATTGCCTTCCTTAACCTGTCTGGCTGTCCAGAAGGATTCGCAGGGTGTACAATACCATCCCTCATAATGCCCGCGATAAATATCCCCCTGTTCGTATAACTTATTAAACATTCTTTGAACAACTTTTTTATGCCGTTCCTCAGTAGTCCTTATAAAATCATCATAAGAAATATCCAGTTCCGACCAGAGCTCTTTGATCCAGGCCACCACCTCGTCTACAAATTCCTGGGGAGTTCTGCCGGCCTTTTCTGCACTGCGCTGTATTTTCTGCCCGTGCTCATCTGTCCCGGTTAAAAACCTTACATCAAAACCTGTTAATCTTTTAAACCTGGCGAGAGCATCAGCAGCAACAGTCGTGTACGAATGTCCAATATGCAGCTTATCGCTGGGGTAATAAATTGGTGTGGTAATATAAAACGTTTTTTTTGACAAGTTCCAGGGCCTCCTCCTTAGGTAGTTATTTACGCCCAGGCCTTTAGAATCCAATAGCCAGAATTAAATGCATATTTGTGGTTTTATTTCCTTACAGGCTATTTCTGGATAACTTCCGGCTTCCTACTAATTAAACTGTATTATAGCAAAAGTAGGCTTAACCAGCAAGCAAAGGCATCTTTTTGCATTTTTTAAGATACTTTGTCAATTATATAAAATATTGTAATTACCAAAATATTCATAATCTGCTTTCCAGGTTTTGGATGCGCCTATAAAACTATTGCCGGGGACTCCCAAAATAATGCTACAATGCACTTTAAAAGAAATTCTTACTATTTTTATAAAAAAGTATTGCATTTTATGGCAATTACTGGTATAATCTTTTTGACTATAAATGTCGAATAATGTATTAAAGGAGGAAACATAGTTGAAATCTACCGGGATAGTACGAAAAGTGGACGAGCTAGGGAGGGTTGTTATTCCTATTGAGCTCAGGCGCACCCTTGGAATAAGCGTTAAAGACGCCCTTGAGATTTATGTGGATGGAGAAAAAATAGTCCTTAAAAAATATGAACCCGCTTGTATTTTTTGCGGTAACGCCGATGGTGTTAAACATTTTAGTGGGAAAATAATTTGCTCAGAATGTGTTGAAAAGATGGCGGATAAAAATTAAATAGAGGGTAGGCTAATAAACCAGCAGGCAGCAACTAGGGAGTAAAGCAAGGGGGTCATCCTAAGCACTAGTTGCTGCCTCTGGATATAGTAATTTGGATATTTCAATCATGCCCTGGGTTAAACCCCGAATTCATTTCATTTTTTAATTGGATCATAATAGCATATATCTTATTTTTGGGTAGTAAGCAAGTCCTGGCTACTTTTTTAACAGCCTCAGCAGGGGGGCTACCTTTTTTGATTTCTTCCAGAAGCTTTTTCCTTATTTCTTTAAAAAGCTCGGGAGTCATCAGCGTGTCTGTCCTTTTATCAACATGCCCGGCCTGAGCATTCAGGGGAGCAAGGACAATCGTTATTTCTCCTTTTGGCTTTTTCTTATCAAAATACTGCAAAAGGGTACCTGCGGTACCTCTTTTGAGCTCCTCAAACTTTTTAGTTAGCTCCCGGCAGACCGTTATTTCCCTTTCACCTAAAACTGCTGCCATATTTTCCAGGGTTTTCAGCAGTCGGTGTGGGGCTTCATAAATAATAACTGCCTTTTCTTCTTTGCGAAGGGAATGTAGTTCTCGAAAGCGTATGGTTTCTTTTCGGCTTAAAAAACCCCAAAAAACGAACTTGGCAGCAGGATAGCCTGCCCTTATCAGCGCAGTAAGTGCTGCAGAAGGGCCTGGGACTACTGTAAAATCCATATTTTCCTTAATCATGAGTTGTAACAAATGTGAACCGGGATCTGATATGGCAGGCAAACCGGAATCAGTTATTAAAACTCCTACTGCCCCGTTTTTGATGCGTTCCACAATTTCCTGGCCCCTTTTCTCCCTGTTTGCTTCCCGGTAAGTAATAAGTGGGGTTTTAATCCCATAATGGTTTAAAAGCTTTTTGGAACGAGCAATATTTTCTACCGCAATAAAGTCTGCCGCTTTTAAACAGTCCAAAGTCCGCAATGTAATGTCTCTTAAGTTACCTATAGGGGTTGCACAAACATAGAGAATACCCTTTTGCCACTTATGGCTAAAGTCCAGCCCTTCACACAAGACTACTGCTCCTCTTTAGCTGTTTCTTCATTATTTTCATAACCCACCTCTTCAATTGGAAACTCCTTTACCATTGACGTTTCCTGCAATTGGACCAAAACAGTTTTTTTCAAAATATTTTGGCCCACCACCTTGCCATTGCCGTTGGGGGTAATAACCCTTTCCCCAATCGGAGGGAAGTCCTCCTTGGCATTTTCATAATGTTCCACTTCGTAACGCAAGCAGCACATCAAGCGTCCACAGATACCTGAAATTTTGGTAGGATTCAAGGAAAGATGCTGTTCTTTAGCCATCCGAATAGAAACAGGTTCAAAATCACCTAGAAAAGTGGCACAGCAAAGATTCCTACCACAAGCCCCAATGCCCCCAAGGATCTTGGCCTCATCCCTGACACCGATCTGACGTAATTCAATGCGGGTTCGGAAAACAGAGGCTAAGTCTCTCACCAGTTCACGAAAATCCACCCTACCGTCAGCTGTAAAATAAAAAATAATTTTATTATGGTCAAAAGTATATTCTACAGCTATCAATTTCATATCTAGCTGGTGTTTTTCTATTTTTTCCCGGCAAATTTTCATAGCCTCTATTTCCTTTTGCCTGTTATTAGCAAGCTGCTTGTAATCTTCAGCTACGGCTACCCTTTTAACCGGTTTTAATGGGGATACTGTTTCTAATGTGGAAATCTCTTTGTTTCCCTGGATTACCTCACCAAACTCTAGCCCACGGCTGGTTTCAACAATTATATTCTGACCTGGGTTTAGTTCTAAATCACCAGGATCGAAATAGTATATTTTTCCCGCTTTACGAAAACGGACTCCTACTACAGTTGGCATCTTCAAACAACTCCTCTCATCTTCAAAAACAACACTTCATAAGCCAAACGCCGGTTAACATTTCTGGACAGCTCAACCTGCATCTTAAGTAATTCATTGCAGATCTTTTCCAGAAACAGGGCATCATTGAAAGGATACTGCTCATTGCTATCCTTCTCTCCCCCGGCATTTAATTGTAGAGGATTTTTAACAAAAACGTGATCTGCCCCGCCTGC
>JBMNNS010000097.1:0-5847 GCA_050942625.1 Dethiobacteria bacterium | reverse complement strand
GCGATGTTTTTCTTCGTAAATTGGAAAAGGAAATGAAAAAAGCTGCACGGGAGCTGGATTTTGAGCATGCAGCGGAATTGAGGGATCTGGTTTTTGAAATACGTGCTATGAATAGGGGAGTTTAATGTTTAGTCAAAATAAAGGAATCAAAGTAACAGCGGCATGTTTCGTTATTAATTTTGCCATTGGGACCTCCTATGTCTGGTCTGTTTTTGCCGATGGGTTATTGAAGGAAATTGGTTACTCCCGTGCAGAGGCTGCTCTGCCTTATACGGTGTATATCCTATTTTTTGCTTTTATGATGATATTTACAGGCAGGTTTCAAGATAAGGCAGGTCCTCGCTTGGGATCTACCCTGAGTGGGGTTTTTGCCGGGTTTGCTTTTCTTCTTTGTTATTTCTATGTGGATAACCCTTTTATATTTACCCTTTCCTATGGGTTATTGTTCGGAGCTGCTGTTGCTTTTGGCTATGCAGCCGTTACACCTGCAGCTTTGAAATGGTTTCCTCCCCAGAGGCGGGGCATTATTACGGGTATTGTGGTAACGGGCCATGGTATAGCGGCTCTGGCTTTGGCTCCCGTGATTAACGGCCTTATTCTCCGGGTAGGGACTAAGCAGACATTTTTATTATGGGGTTTGCTCCTCATGGTAGTTATAATACTGGCGGCTCAGCAAATAACTCTCCCCAGGGAGGAAGCAGAACACCGTATAAATGATGATGAAGATGCAATTGCCGGAAGCCAACAAACCCCTTCACTGAAATCTGATTGGAAAGATATGATACGCCAGCGGGCTTTTCTTATTCTCTGGCTCATGATGAGTTTTACTGCTGGTTCAGGTTTGATGCTCATAGCCAATTTGGTGCAGATTGCTGAACTTAACTTTAAAATTGAATGGGGATTTTTTCTTGTTTCCTTTTTTTCTATTTCCAGCGCAGTAGGAAGGTTTCTAGGCGGGATTGTTTCTGACAAGGTCGGCTATCGCAATGCTTTTAAAATGGTTATTTCTTTACAGGCTTTTTCCATGTTCCTCTATTTAGTTACAGGGAATTGGCAGGGGGCCTTAGTGGCTACTTTCTTTTTTGGGTTAACCTTTGGCAGTCTTTTTACAGTGTTTCCCGCTGCTGTAGCTGCTTTATTTGGGATGGAAAACTTTGGTGTCATTTATGGGATTCTTTTTACTGCAGTAGGGATCGGTGGAGGATTCGGGCCTTTTTTTGCAAGTTACCTTGCCGGTATAACGGGAAATTATAACCCTGCCTTCATCATTGGCATTATTGCCTGCCTTGCTGCCCTTGGTCTAACTTATAGCCTTCATAAAAAAAGCAGTGTTATAATGGGGTGTAATTGACGTTGGAAAAAATCATTATTAAGGGAGCCAGGGAGCATAACCTTAAAAATATTGATCTGGAAATACCCCGTAATGCTTTAATAGTGTTTACTGGCTTGAGTGGCTCTGGGAAATCTTCCCTGGCCTTCGATACGATTTATGCAGAAGGTCGCCGCCGTTATGTGGAATCTCTTTCTGCCTATGCCCGGCAGTTTCTGGGGCAAATGGATAAACCGGATGTTGATTCCATTGAAGGGCTTTCCCCGGCTGTTTCCATCGATCAGAAAGGCGCCTCTAGAAACCCCCGGTCTACGGTAGGAACAGTCACGGAAATATATGACTATTTGCGCCTTCTTTATGCCCGTATTGGGAAAGTTCACTGCCCACATTGCTGCAGGCCTATCGCTGGTCAGACAGTTCAGCAAATCGTGGATCAGTTACTCCAATGGCCTCAGGGAACCAGAATACAGCTTCTTTCTCCTCTGGTGAGGGGGCGCAAGGGGGAGTACGAGGGGTTATTTGAGGAATTGCGCAAAAAGGGTTATGTGAGGGTACGCGTTGATGGGGAAACAAGAGAACTTGAGGAAAATATTGACCTGCAGAAGAATCAAAAACATAACATTGAAGTTGTTATTGACCGGCTTATTATCCGTGAAAATATAGCTAGCCGTTTGGCTGATTCACTGGAAACGGCTTTAGATCTAGGTGATGGGCTTGTCATCGTAGAACAGCAGGGTAGGGAAGATAAAATTTATAGTAGTAATTTTGCCTGTGTTCAGTGTGGTTTTAGTTTGGAAGAATTGTCCCCCCGAGTTTTTTCATTTAATAGTCCTTATGGGGCTTGTTCGGAATGTGGCGGCCTGGGGATCACGATGGAATTTGATCCCGAACTGGTGATCCCCAATCCAGAGCTTAGCATTGAAGAGGGGGCTATCCATCCCTGGAGAGGGGGGCAAAACAGTTTCAACAACCAATTTTTAAGGGCTTTTGCCCAACATTTTAACCTGAATTTAAACAAACCTTTTGCCTCTTTTTCCCCGGAGGAAAAGAATTTAATCCTCCATGGAGCGAATGTTCCAATTGTTTTCCGTTATGTAAGCCCTTATAAAAAAAGGGTTAGAAATTATCAAAGGCCCTTTCCAGGAATACTAGGGATACTGCAGAAATATTACCGGGAGCTGGAAAATGATGAAAGCAGGGCCTACCTGGCTTCTTATATGAGTAGCAAGTCCTGCCCTGCCTGTGAAGGTGCCCGTTTAAAAGAAACCAGCCTGGCCGTTACCGTTGGGGGGTTCAACATCGCCCAGGTGAGTAGCCTTACGGTTGGAGAAGCACTTCGTTTTCTTTCCCAGCTGCAGTTAACGGAGAAGGAACGGTACATTGCTTCCCATGTAATCAAAGAAATATCGTCACGCCTGGGGTTTCTTGCTAATGTTGGGCTTAGCTATTTAGCCCTTAATCGCAGTGCTACTACCTTATCGGGGGGGGAAGCCCAACGCATTCGCCTTGCCACCCAGATTGGTTCCGGCCTGACAGGGGTGATCTATATACTGGATGAACCAAGCATTGGCCTTCATCCAAGGGATAATAGCCGCCTGCTGCAAACCTTGACGCATTTACGGGATCTAGGTAACACCGTTATTGTCGTGGAGCATGATGAGGATACTATCCGCAGCGCCGATTTTATTGTGGATATGGGGCCGGGGGCCGGCCAGGCAGGGGGGTATGTAGTCGCTGCCGGACCCCCGACAAAAATTATGGAAGAGCCCGCTTCTCTCACCGGCGATTATCTGACGGGCAGAAAAACTATTCCTCTGCCTGATGTAAGGCGCAAAGCCCAGCAGCGTTGGCTTTCGCTTAAAGGGGTATCAGCCAATAATTTAAAAAATATTGATGTTCATTTCCCCCTTAACCTTTTTACCTGTGTTACAGGTGTTTCTGGTTCGGGTAAAAGCACTTTGGTAAATGAGGTGTTGGCCAAGGCCCTGGCCCAAAAATTGCACCGGGCCAGGGAAAAGCCGGGTCCATATCAAAAAATAGAGGGCCTTGAATACCTGGATAAGGTGATTGAAATCACACAATCACCCATTGGAAGGACCCCACGTTCCAACCCGGCTACTTATACAAACGTATTTGATGGTATTAGGGAGCTATTTGCCCAGGTATCGGAATCAAGGATGCGGGGCTATAAGCCGGGGCGCTTCAGTTTTAACGTCAAGGGCGGCCGCTGTGAGGCCTGCAGGGGGGACGGCATTTTGCGTATTGAAATGCATTTCCTTCCGGATGTCTATGTCCCCTGTGAGGTCTGCAAGGGGCAGCGCTATAATAGGGAAACCCTGGAAATACTTTATAAGGGAAAAAACATCAGCGATGTTCTGGATATGACAGTTTCAGAAGCACTGGATTTTTTTGCCCATATACCACGGGTGCAAAGAAAATTACAGGCCCTTTTTGATGTGGGCCTTGGTTATATCCGCCTTGGGCAGCCAGCCACCACCCTTTCAGGTGGAGAGGCCCAGAGGGTAAAGCTTGCCGCAGAGCTATCACGCCGCAGTAACGGAAAAACCCTTTATATACTGGACGAACCTACGACGGGGCTGCATGTAGATGATATCAAAAAACTCCTGAACATCCTGGAGCGGCTTACTGATAATGGTGATACAGTTATTGTTATTGAACATAACCTGGAGGTCATTAAAAGGGCTGACTACCTGATCGATCTTGGACCTGAGGGCGGTGAAGATGGAGGGCAGGTTGTTGGCTGCGGAACGCCCGAGGAATTGGCGTTGTTGGAAGGATCTTATACCGGACAGTATTTAAGGAAAGTGCTGCACAAGGAGGCTGCCGGGCTTGCAGGAACTTAAGGAAATGTCGATTAACAGGATACAAGAACTGCCCCAAATGCCGGGGGTCTACCTTTTCAAGGATAAGGATAACAAGGTTATATATGTCGGCAAGGCTTTGAACCTGCGGCACAGGGTACGTTCCTATTTCCAAAAACCATCCCAAGACTCTGTAAAATTAAAAGTACTGGTTGAAAAAATTGAATCTCTTTCCTATATTATTACTGATTCCGAAGAAGAAGCCTTTATTCTGGAATTAAACTTGATCAAGGAATATTCCCCCCGCTATAATATCCAATTTAAGGACGATAAAGCTTATCCCTATCTATGCCTGACTCTTGGGGAAAACTTCCCCAGACTGGTGTTAACCCGCCGGGTTGAAAACCGGGGACACAGGTATTTTGGCCCTTATAGCAGTGTTGGGGCTGTCAAAGAAACCATGAAACTGATAAAAAAATTATTTCCTTTGCGCAGTTGCAAACAGCAGTTAGAAGAAGGGAAGGCTAAAGGGCGTCCCTGCCTAAACTACCAGATCAAACGTTGCCTGGCTCCTTGCCAGGGGCAGATTACCCTAAAGGAATATGCAGGCGTAGTTGAACAGGTCAGTATTTTTTTGGAAGGCAGGCAAACATACCTGCTCAAAAAAATAGAAAGGGAAATGAATGCAGCTGCTGAAGCGCTGGACTTTGAAAAGGCAGCCATGTTCAGGGACCAGCATATTGCACTTCAAAAGATGATGGAAAGGCAAAAAGCAGTGACAGCCGATTTAAAAGACAGGGATGTAATTGCCCTTGTACCCCTTCGGAAGGGTTATATAGTGGGGCTTTTCCGGGTAAGGGGAGGGAAACTGTTGGGTGCCGAACATTTTACTCCCAGGAAAACAGGGGGTGCCGGGGCCGATGAAATAATGAAAGAATTTTTAAGACATTACTATGATAAGTCTTACTACGTCCCGGGGGAACTGCTGCTTTCCCATTTACCTGTAGAGGAAAAATTAATAGCGGAATGGTTGCAAAAAAAGAAGGGGGGAAGGGGCCGGGTAAGAATGAAGGTTCCCCACCGGGGTGAAAAAAAGGCCCTTCTAGAATTGGTAAAACGCAATGCCCTTTTACATGCTCAGCAGGAACAGGAACGTTTGGACCGTGAAAAATCATCTCTTAGCGAACTAGGTAAACGGTTGGGCCTTGAAGGACCTCCTTTGCGCATTGAGGGTTATGATATCTCTCATTTTTCAGGGCGTGAGCCAGTAGGAACAATGGTTGTCTTTTATGAAGGAAGGCCCTTGAAAAAAGAATATCGCCGTTTTAAAGTCCGCACAGCTGCGAAGGCGGATGATTATGCTGCTCTTGCAGAGGTTCTGCAGCGGCGTTTTAAAAACCAGGAATTGCCCCCTCCCTCCCTGATCTTGCTGGATGGTGGCCGGGGACAACTTTCGGTAGCCCAAAAGGTTCTGCAGGAAAAATCATTTGCTAATATTCCCCTTGTTGCGCTTGCCGAGGAGCAGGAACAGATTTTTCTCCCTGGGAAAAAAGACCCCCTTGTTCTGCCGGCTACTGATCCCGCGCTTAAAATCCTTCAACAGGTTCGTGATGAAGCCCATCGTTTTGCCCTTTCTTTAAGCAGGGACCTGAATGTAAAAAATAGCCTGGCATCGATCCTGATGAAAGTACCAGG
>JBMNNS010000096.1:0-5861 GCA_050942625.1 Dethiobacteria bacterium | reverse complement strand
TAATTTTCTGGTCAAGAAAAAATTAGAGGAATACAATGAAATACTGGCAGGACAGGACAAGGAACAGGGAAAGGCTGAAAAACAGGAATAACCCCGAAATATATTTGGAAACATGTCCGGGAAAAACAGGGCTTCCGATTGAATGAACGAAGTGCAATGAAGAATTATTGAAAAGGTGAGGAAATGGAGAACTACCAGGGGCTGGCACAGATCTATGATTACCTGTTGAGCGGTATTGATTATGAGAATTGGGCTAATTATTTAGAGCGGCTTCTTGAGTACTTTAAAATTGAACCCGTCAAAAGTGTTGTTGATTTAGCTTGCGGGACAGGAAATTCAACATTTCCCTGGGCCAGAAGGGGGTACCGGGCCTCCGGTGTGGATATTTCTGCTGAGATGCTGGCCCTTGCTCAAAAGAAGGCTGGGGAGTTGCAGCTAGCTGTCGATTTTTACCGGCAGGATTTACGGGAGCTGGCCCTGCCTTTCAAGGCTGACCTTGCTGTCCTCTACCAGGATGGTTTGAATTACCTGCTTACCGAAGGGGAATTACAGAAAGCCTTACAAAGCGTGCACGGGGTCTTGAATCCTTCCGGGCATTTTATTTTCAATATCAACCTGGTGGAAAAGCTTCCGGCAGGCAATGTAGCCGAGGTTTCCTGGTTGGATGAGGATGATCTAACTTTGATCTGGGAAAGCAATTTGGAAGAGGGCGGCAAAATATGGCGTATCAAACTTACAGCCTTTTCACGCCAGGAAAATGGTTTCTATGAAAAGATTCGGGAGGAACACCGGGAACGTTCCTATCTTCCTGAGGAAATTGAACCGCTGCTTCTTAAAACGGGCTGGAAGATAAGGGCTTGCTACAAGGCTTTTACATTTGAGCGACCCTCCGGGCAAGACCGGAATATTTTTTATATCGTGCAGCGGGGGGCCTAAAAAATGCACATCGTCCTGGTTGAGCCGGAAATACCCCAGAATACGGGGAATATTGCCCGCACCTGTGTGATGACAGGTTCAGCTTTGCACCTGGTGGGCAAGCTGGGTTTTTCGCTGGAGGATCGCTATCTTCGCCGGGCAGGGCTGGATTATTGGTCGAAACTGGAGCTGCATCTTCACAGGGACTTTGAAGAACTTTTTCAGCTATACAGGGGAAATAACTTTTATTTTTTTACTACCAGTTCCAAAAGGCTTTATACGGAGGTTGCCTACACAGGGGAAGATATTTTGGTTTTTGGCAGTGAAACATGTGGGTTGCCTGTCTCTATAAAGCATGACTGGCAGGAATACTTGTTGCGGATTCCCATGTCCCGGCAAATACCGCGCTCCCTTAATCTTTCCAATTCTGTAGCGGTAGTCCTTTATGAGGCCTTGCGCCAGCAGGGCTTTCCAGGGATGCATTAGGCGACAGACTCCGGGGGTGAAGGATCCAAGGCTCCGGTTTTATTTTTTTTTGGATGAAGGATCCAGGGTTTTATGTCCTTTAGTTTTATCTTTCTTCGTTTTATTCATTTTGTTTTTTGCCCCAATTATTTTCTCTTTAATAATTATATCGGTTTTATCTTTCACGACTTCTATTCCCGTCTTCTTCAGGTAATATTGGTTAATAAGCACCTTTAAAACAGCTGTGAAAGGAATTGCAATAATTAACCCCAACAGCCCCATTAGTTTAGCCCCACATAGGATGGCAATGATGACGGTGATGGGTCTTAAATCTACAGCTTTGCCCAGCAAAACAGGCGTTAAAATAAAGGGATCTATGGTTTGAATGAGAAGGTAAAGGCCTATTACCAGCAGTGGATGTGGGGTGTTGGGGGTAAGGCTGATCAGCACAGCGGGCACCGCTGCTAAAACGGGCCCGATATTATGAATTACATTCAGTATCCCGGCTATGATCCCAAAGAGAAGGGCAAAGGGCATACCCAGAAAGTGTAGACCAAAACCCGTGGCAACACCGACAATGGTACAGCGCAAAACGTTGCCGCGAAGGTAAGCCCCTACCTTGGAGTCGATGATATTAATCACGTTTAACACTTCATCATGATATGAGGGAGGAAAAAGGGTAACAATCGTTGCTTTGATGTGATCAATATCCAGGAGCAGGAATAAAATAAGAAAGAACAGGGCAAAAAGAAGCCATAATTCGTTCAGGAGTGGAATTTTAAAAGTTGTTATATTCCCCAACCAACGCATAATGTGTAAAGGCAAACTTTCAAGAAAGGATAAGATGGATGCTGTGATGGTTTGCGAAAAGGTTGTGTTATAGAGGAGATCCAGCCTTTTAAGTTGTTCCAGGATGAAGTAGATATACTGCTTGAAATCTGTAGCCAGATAGCCGGCTAATTGACTCAATTCTTTAAATATCAAGGGCGGGATTAGATAAATAAGAAGTAAAAGGGAAAGGAAGAAAATAATAAAAACTATTACGGCTGCCAGGGGTTCAGGGATACGGATCTTACTCAACAGGCCTACCAGGGGCTCAATAAGGTAAACAATTAACAGGGCAATAATTATAAGCGTAATAATAGGAAAAAGCATTTTTATAAGCCAGAGGCATAGGATTAAAGAGAAAATAAATAAAACCAATTTCATGTTGGATTTCAAACGTTCGTCCATCTTCTTCTCCGTCATAAGTTTGTCTCCAGTCTCTTGTTTCCGTTTTTCTATTTCCGGACTCTCATTCTTCCTTCTACTCATTATATCTGATCTAAAATTAAAATGAAATTAAATCATAGAGGTAAAAAAATCATGTTCAAAAATAGCGACAATTGGGGTTCTTTGCTAAGTTGTCTGCTCATGTCGGCAGGGATGTTTTCTCTTCCCAGGATGGGGTTTTCCACAATAGAAGGCCTTTTTGTCACCTTTTGGGCGTTCCTGGGCTTCCTGGTGGCGATCGGCTTTTTAAAGAATTTTTTCCGGCAGCAGTAGTATATTTGAAGGTCTGCTGTCGCTTAGGATGACAGTCTGCCTTTTTTCTTGCGGGGGTGCTATTCCAAACTTGAACTTTCTACCGATAACTTTTTTGCACTCAGGTAGTAGACAAGCGTTTCACCAAGGATCACGGCTTCTACATTAAGCCGGTATTTTTTATTATTATCTTCTATGATCCGGTTTTGAAGGAGGTTATAAAGGAGGGGGTAGGACAAGGTCTGTACTTCCTCTCCAATAAGTTCCTCAAGGAGTTCATAGATATTACGTCTGAACGAAGGCTCCACAAAAAAACCATTCTCCATGTTTATTTCCAGTTTTATTTCTTGGATGGTTGCCGGAGCGAACTTTTGTTGTTGTTCTTTTAATTTATGAATTTGTGCTGTTGTTTCATAAAGTTGGACCTGTAATTTTTCTTTCTCCCAGTAAAGTTCCTCAAATTTTCTTCCCTGGAAGAAGTTCATTGAAAGTGAACCTGCCAAAAGCCCTAAAGCAAAAAAGGCAAGGGCATGTTTGAATTTCAATCTAATTCCCTCCAAGGCAGGCTTTCAGCAAGAGATAACCGGTGTGTGCCCCACCAAAAGCACAGAGAATGAGAGCCAACTGTTTTAGAACCTCGGCCGGCTGGCCACTCAGGAACCCTATTTCTATTACACGAAAGGCAGTAAATGTGCCGCCAAGGGCGCTAACTAAGGCCCATATTTTCAATTTTTCAGCCAGTTCCAGAATAGTATAGAATGGGGGTTGTTCTGCTGCTAAAAAACTACCCAGTGAACCCAGGACACTGCCCCCCAAAATAACGCCCAGGGCAATAAAAAAAGTTGTTACCAGTGCAGCCGGTACGGAAGACATTTACATCCCACCTTGTTTTTGTTAATATATAGTTCCAATTTACATATTTAGACCGGAAGGTTTAGTTTAAAAACTATATTTTATAATGTAAAGGGTTTTCTTAGGGAGAAGTAGAAATTATTTTCAAAGGGGTTTTATGACACCTTAACGTTAACGATAAAGAAGACTTCTGGGGGTATAATCGTCTTGTTTGTGCATTTACACGTTCATACAGGGTACAGTTTATTGGATGGGGCCACCCGTATCCCAAATCTCCTCGACAAAGCAGTTGCCTTGAAGATGCCTGCGGTGGCAATAACAGATCATGGGAACATGTATGGGGTAATGGAATTTTACAGGGAAGCTGTTAAAAGGGGTATTAAACCCCTTCTTGGGTGTGAAGTGTACGTTGCTCCCAGGAGCCGTCACCAGAAGGAACATGGCCATGACGATTTTCAATACCACCTTGTCCTGCTTGCCAGGAACAAACAAGGATATGGGAACCTTATAAAGGTCGTTACAGCGGGGTACCTGGAGGGATTTTACTATAGGCCTAGGGTGGACAGGGAACTCCTGCAGGAGCATAGTGAAGGGCTGATTGCCCTCAGTGGTTGTATGGCAGGCGAGATCCCCAGGCTGTTGCTAAAGGGAGAAGAAACAAAAGCACTTGAAACCGCCCTGTGGTACCGGGAAACGTTTGGCAGGGGGAACTTTTACCTGGAACTGCAGGATCAGGGGCTTCCGGAGCAAAAAGAACTTAATCTGCGGCTTCTTAAACTGGGTGAAAAGGCGGATATACCCCTTGTTGCTACAAACGACGTCCACTATCTGGAGCAGGAAGATGGTGAAGCCCATGATGTTTTGCTTTGTATCCAGACTGGAAAAAACGTGGATGATCCTGAACGCCTAAAATTTGAAGGAAATAATTTTTATTTTAAAAGTGCCGAAGAGATGCAGGCAGCTTTTGCCGGGTTTCCTCCGGAGGTTCTCACCAATACGCTAAAAATAGCGGAGAAAATCGAGCTGGATTTCCAGTTTAATGAAATGCACCTTCCCTCCTATACCATACCGGAACCTTACAAAACACCTGGAGAATATCTGGAGGCCCTTTGCCTGGAAGGTTTGCAAAAAAGATATGCAAAGGTGACGCCGGAACTAAAGGAAAGGCTCAATTATGAGTTAAAGGTAATCAACCAGATGGGTTTTGCTGGTTATTTCCTAATTGTTTGGGATTTTATCCGCTTTGCCCGGGAGCAGGGTATATTTGTTGGCCCTGGAAGGGGTTCTGCAGCTGGAAGTTTGGTAGCTTATGTGCTCTTTATTACAAACATCGATCCATTACGCTACGGGCTTTTTTTTGAAAGGTTTCTTAACCCCGAAAGGGTTTCCATGCCGGATATAGATATTGATTTTTGTTATGAGCGCCGTGACGAAGTAATCAACTATGTTGTAGATAAATACGGAAAGGATCAGGTTGCACAAATTATTACTTTTGGCACCATGGCCGCCCGGCTGGTAGTCAGGGACGTGGGGCGGGCCCTCGGCTTTTCTTATTCGGAAGTGGACCGTTTGGCCAAAATGATCCCCTTTGAGTTAGGGGTTACGATAGAAAAAGCTTTGAAAATGAATCCTGATCTGCACAAACTTTACCAGGGTGATCAGCGTTTGCGACGTTTGTTGGATACCTCTCGCAAGCTGGAAGGGCTTCCCCGCCATTCCTCCACACATGCTGCCGGTGTGGTTATCTCAGCCAGGCCTTTGACAGAATATGTGCCCTTGCAGAAAACTGCTGAAGGGGCTGTGGTTACTCAGTTCCCCATGAATATCCTGGAGGAATTAGGGCTGCTGAAAATGGATTTTTTGGGCCTGCGAACCCTGACTATTATGGGGGAAGCCGTAAGGCAGATAAACAGGCGTCGTGAAGAAGGGCAAAAAATTAACCTCGATACTATTCCCCTCAATGATCCCAATACTTTTGACCTCCTTTCCCGGGGGGAAACAGCCGGTGTTTTTCAGCTGGAAAGCAGCGGGATGCGTTCTGTCCTGCGTGAATTAAAGCCTACCAGGTTTGAGGATATCATCGCTGTTGTGGCCCTTTACCGTCC
>JBMNNS010000015.1:2500-27343 GCA_050942625.1 Dethiobacteria bacterium | reverse complement strand
GTTCAGCGGTATCCCAAAAATTTATGCCACAGTGAAAAGCTTCGCTTAACAGTTCTGCCCCCTTTTCTAAAGAAAGCCCGGCTTGCAGGGGTCCCAGGGTCAAAGTTCCGAAACAAATCCTGGATACCTTCAAGCCGGTATTTCCAAGAAACCGGTAATCCAAAATGAACTCACCTTTCCCTTTCCAGTTCTCTCAAATAAACACAGACTATTTCTTCCAGCAGTTCATCCCTTTCCAATCTACGTACTGTACTGCGGGCATTCCTGTAGCTGGTGATATAAGTGGGATCCCCGGACAGGAGATAACCGACAAGCTGGTTAATGGGGTTATACCCTTTTTCTTTAAGTGCTTCGTACACCTCTTTAAGTACCTGGTAGGGTTCATTAGCTTCTTCTGCTTTAACGTTGAACTTCATCGTGTGATCGGTTTTGGATTTTTCCATGTTCCATGATCCACCTCCGGTCTGGAAATATTTCTTAAAATCTCTAGCAAAATCCTCATTCTACTGCGGTTTTAGTTTTTCCTGCTGTTTTTTAACCAACGTTAAAACTTCCGCAAGAGCCCCGGAAAGTTTTTGTGGATCTTTACCACCGGCCTGGGCCATATCAGGACGACCACCACCGCCGCCGCCCGTCAGCCTGGCTACCTCCCCAATCAGCTTCCCAGCATGGAAGCCCTGGTCCACTAAATCCCGGGTAACAGCCGCAGCAAAAAGAACTTTTCCATTAATGATCGTCCCCAGGAGAATGATACCGCTTTTTAATTTATCCCTTAATTGATCCAGGTACTGTCTTAAAGTCTCCATATTTTCTGCTTCCACCTGGGCTTTTAAAACCGGTATACCAAGGGAATAGTCTATCCCCTGCAGTAAATTTTCTATTTGCCGCTGCGCGGCCTGCAGGTGCAGCTGCTTTAACTTGCGCTGCATTTCTTTCTGGGCTTCCAGAAGGGCACGTATTTTTTCCGGCAATTTTTCCGGAACCTCTTTCAGAAGGTCGGAGGCTTCCTTTAAAATATTATCCCTTTCTACAAAATAATGGTAAACACCGCTGCCTGTGAGAGCCTCAATACGACGTACCCCTGCACCAACACTACTTTCAGAAACAATTTTAAATAGCCCTATTTCCCCCGTGGACTGCACATGGGTCCCCCCGCAAAGTTCAAGCGAATAATCACCAATTTTTACTACCCGGACATCATCGCCGTATTTCTCCTCAAAAATAGCTATTGCCCCCAGCTCAAGCGCCTCATTAAAGCTTGTACGGAAGCTGCTCACATCCTTATTTTTAACAATAAGTTCATTAACCGCTGCCTCTACCTTTTGAATTTCACCCTCTTCAAGATGGGTAAAATGGGTAAAATCAAAGCGTAGCCTGTCAGGACCCACCAATGAGCCAGCCTGGTTAATATGTTCCCCTAAGGTATCTTTTAAAGCACGGTGGAGCAAGTGGGTAGCTGTATGGTTTCTGGCCACATTCTGCCTGCATTTTTCATCCACCCTGGCCTCCACCTTATCGCCAAGTTGGATTACCCCTTTTTCCATTTTAATAAGGTGCAGTAATTGTTCCCCTGGGCCGGGAAGAGTATTGATAACCCGGGCCGTCCCTTTTACAGAACTGATCAGGCCCCGATCCCCTACCTGTCCCCCTCCTTCGGCATAAAATGGGCTTTTATCGAGGATCAGGTATGTTTCCTCTTCTAGACCACCAGCCCTGATTTCCTCTATTTTTTTCTGTTGTGAAACAGAAAAAATACCTGTTACCTCGGCTTTATCAAAAAGGGAGTCATAACCGGTAAAAGTGGTTTTGAGCCCTTTAAGCAACACATTAAGACCATTATAACGGCCACTTTGTTGGGTATCCACAGCAGCCCTGGCCCTTTTTCTTTGCTCTCCCAGCGCTTTTTCAAACCCTTCTTCATGAAGCAAAAAGCCCTTTTCCTGCAATATTTCCCGGGTTAAATCAAGAGGAAAGCCGAATGTATCATAAAGTTTAAAGGCTTCTTCCCCCGAAAGAGTTTTTTCGCCTTTTTCCTGTAAGGCCTTAATATGGCCTTCCAGCATAATCATTCCCTGGTCAAGAGTTTCCTTAAAACGTTCTTCCTCCAATTTTATAATCCGTATAAGATATTCTAATTTCTGTCGTAGTTCGGGGTAAGTATCTTCCATTAGTTCCGTTACCAACGGCACGGCTCTGTAAAGGAAAGGGGCCTCCAAGCCTAATAGCTTGCCATGCCTAACAGCCCGTCTTAGGATGCGTCTCAAAACATAACCGCGTCCCTCATTAGAGGGCATAACACCATCAGAGGCCATAAAAATAATACCGCGCAAATGCTCAGTAATAACACGTAAGGAAATGTCGGTTTTCTGTTCCTTTCCGTAAGTTACCTCAGCCTCACGGCAAAAATAATCCATAATAGGTTTTACTGTATCGATTTCAAATAAAGAGGAAACCCCTTGCAAGGCAATGGCAAGTCTTTCCAAACCGGCACCGGTATCAATATTCTTTTGTTTAAGGTTAGTATAACTGCCATCTGCCTCTTTATTGAACTGGGTAAAAACAAGGTTCCAGATCTCCAGGTAACGATCACAATCACAACCTACCTGGCAATTGGGGCGGCCACAACCAAATTCCGGGCCCATATCATAGTAAATTTCAGAACAGGGGCCACAGGGTCCCTCTCCTATTTCCCAAAAATTGTCTTCCCTGCCAAGTCGATAAATTTTGGACTCTGGTATACCTATCGAATCTTTCCAAATGGTAAAAGCTTCCTCGTCTTCTTCATAAATACTGATATACAGCCGTTCTTCAGGAAAACCGTAACCCCTGGTCATTAGTTCCCAGGCCCAGGCTATGGCTTCTTCCTTAAAGTAGTCGCCGAAAGAAAAATTGCCCAACATTTCAAAAAAAGTCGCATGCCTGGCCGTAACCCCTACCTTTTCAATATCAGGAGTCCTTAAGCATTTTTGACAGGTGGCCACCCTTAAATGAGGGGGGGGGTTTTCCCCGGTAAAGTAAGGTTTTAAGGGGGCCATACCGGCACCAATCAATAGTAAAGTAGGGTCATCCCTGGGCACAAGGGAAAAACTAGGTAAAATGAGGTGATCCTTTTCCCTGAAAAAATCTAGATATTTTGCACGGATTTCGCTGCTTTTCATCTTTTTTTGGCCTCCTGCTTTTCTCAAGATAATTATATAGGCAATTTTCCAGCATGTCAATCATAAGGAGAAAACAGGAAACCAGGCCTGCAATTATATTAACCCACGCGTTTCTTTCCAGGCTTGCACGACGAAGGGCCAAAAATAACGTAATATTATACGGAGAATGGCAATAAAGGGTATAGTAAGGATCAGGCCCAAAAATCCAAAGTAACTGCCACCTATCAAAATGGCTAAAATAATTGTTAAAGGGTGAAAACCAAGGTTACGACCCAAAACTTCCGGGGCAATAAACTGGTTTTCCAACTGCTGCACAACAATAATAAGTATAATCACCTTCCAAACCATAGGGGGCCCCTCAAAAAGGGCGATCAGGATTACAGGCAGTGCCCCAATCAACGGACCAAAATAGGGAATTATATTCGTTAACGCATTTAGGATCCCTAGAAATAGAGCAAAATCCACGCCCAAAATCAGCAGTCCCAGATACATGAGACCCCCTACACTAATACTAAGAAGAAATATTCCCCTCAAATATGCACCAAGTGTGTGGTTAATTTCCAGCAGGGCGTCTCCTACCCTTTTTTGATAAGAAGGCGGGATGAGCCCCAAAAAACGACCCTTAATCCGCTCGTGATCCCTTAAAAAATAAAAAGAAAAAAGGGGAACCAGTAACAAGGCCAGGGCATGACTAAAAAGGGCTAGAAGGTATTCAGAAAATTTCTCTAAATTAATTACGGTTAGCTTTTGCATCTCACGGATGTTTTTGTCCAAGGCAGCACGGACACCCTCAGGAATCTGGAAACGCCTGTAGTTTGTTTCCATTCTTTCGAAAAAGGAGAAATACTTTTCTGTATATCCTGGCAAAGCATTTACCAGTTCCTGAAGTTCTTGAAGTAAAGAAGGGAGCAGGTAAAGACAAAGAAGGGTAAAAATTGCTGTAAGAAAAAGGTAGATGGCGATGATCCCCATTGATCTTGATAAACCCTGATTTTGGAGATAATTGACCAGGGGGCTCAATAAATAGCTAACCAGTACAGCTAAAAGCAAAGGAGTAATGATAATCCCTAAGATTCCGCCCAAATTCCTTCCCCCTTTATCAACAAAAGCAAACCCTAGGTAATGTCGGCTATACCAATAATCTCTTGCAGTTCATCTGTGGAAGGCAAATGACTGTATTCCTGCAGATAGGATACTAGTACCTGGGCTGTTTTTTTATCCTTTAAAACTATGGGTGTTCCTTCCTCATCAATATAGTACATCCTTAGTTTGCCGCCACTGACCTCGAATTCTATAAAACAATCGGCACAATAATAAATGTTGGTCCCAACTCTTCCAATGTTGATGCTATTACAAACAGGACAAATCACAAAAAAAGCTCCTTCTCGAAAATATCCCCTGCAATACTGGGATTATAATTCCTATTTTGCCCATTTAACGGAAAAAAATTCCCCGTTCCGGGGTCAAGAAGGATTCCTCAAAAGGGAGACCTAATACAGGGGTATAGGAGCACAAATAATGCCGCCGCCGAGAACTTCTTCCCCAGCGTAAAAAACTGCCGCCTGCCCCGGTGTCACAGCTTTCTGTGCAGTTTTAAAAAACAACTTCATGCTGGAGCCTGTCGGCGGAAAAAGGGTTGCAGGAACAGGAGAGGAACGGTAGCGTATTTTAACTTCTGCTTTGTAAGTTTCTGCAGGCTGAATGCCGGAAACAAAGCTTAGTTCCTCGGCAATCAACCCCTTACTATATGTATGTTCCTCCTCCCCTACAACCAGCAGGTTCTTTTTAGTATCTATCCTGGTGACATATAAGGGAACTGCAGAGGTTAGGCCCAGCCCCTTGCGCTGGCCAATGGTGTAAAAAGCAAGCCCTTTATGCCTGCCAAGTTTTTTCCCAGAGACAGATATAATATCACCAGGGATAAATGCCTGGGGGTTTCGCCTTTTTAAAAAACCACGATAATCGTTATCGGGAATAAAACAGATTTCCTGGCTCTCATCTTTTTGAGCCACCTTCAGACCTGCCTTCAGTGCCAAATCTCTGACATCCTGTTTAAATAAGTTGCCAAGCGGGAAAATCAAGGCCGAAAGTTGTTCCTGGTTAAGGGTAAAGAGCATATAGCTCTGGTCCTTTTCACTATCAACACCTTTTAACAACCTGAATCTTTTAGTCGTGGGTTCGTAGCAGATGCGAGCATAGTGGCCTGTCGCAAGGTAGTTTATACCCATAGTCCTGGCTTTTTGCATAAGCAGAGAAAATTTAATCTGGCGATTGCAGGCCAGACAAGGATTCGGAGTCCTGCCTTTTAGATACTCTTCAGAGAAATAACAGACTACATGCTTATAAAAAGCCTCCTGCATGTCGAACACGTAGTGGGGAATATTCAGGGCCCGGGCCACACTTCTTGCCTCGGAGACAGCATCAGAAGGGGAGCCCCTCCACGACCTTGTGACTGCTTTTTCTTTGGCATAGGGATCTACCCACAAACGCAAGGTTGCCCCCACAGGCTGGTAACCTGCTTTTTTTACAAGCAGGGCCGCTACAGAGCTATCAAGCCCCCCACTCATTGCAACCATTATTTTTTCCCCCTGCCTTAAGCCGGGCCTGTTAGTTAACATAGTAAACATAACTCCGTTTATTTGTTATAATAATTGTCTAATTAACCGCTAATTTTTGCCTTCCAGGATATAAGCTTTCCCCTGGCTGGCAGAAGCAATGCGTTCTGGCAGGGCCTGCACCTGGCGGAAAGGAATAGCAATTTCAAGGTTAACCCCCTGGCCGTAATCAAATTTAACTACCTTTCCTTCGCCAGCCTCAACTTCCCTTAACACTGCCCCAAGATAATCATAAGGGGTATGAATAGTCAGGGCAGACATAAGCTCCTTTTCCAGGATATGGGCTTCATTAACCCCCGCCTCAGCGCAGGCACGGTACGCACGAATAAGCCCCCCAACCCCTAGCTTCACGCCGCCGAAGTAACGTGTTCCAACCAGAACTACATTGGTCAGTTCAACTTTTTCCAGCACTGCCAACATGGGGGGGCCCGCCGTTCCTGCCGGCTCCCCAGCATCGTCACAGCGGGCCAGCAACCGATCCCCAAACCCAAGGCGATAAGCAAAAGCATGGTGTGTTGCTCCTGGTAGCTCCTCCTTGGTACGGCTAATAAAGGAACGGGCCTCTTCCTCTGTAACACAGGGAGAAAGGGAGGCGTAAAAACGGCAAGCACCCACAGCTATTTTTGTCCGCAAGGTTTGGGCAATAGTTTTATAACGGTACATTTTTATTCTCCTTTTATGTTACCCTGAAAAAGAACTGTAAATAACTAATTGGAAATTTTTCCACAACCAAGTGCTAATTCTGTAAGCTATTTATCTTTTTCCTTGAACATCCTCCAGTGTGTAAGCCTTTTTTTAATTTCCTTTTCGTAGCCCTGTTCACCAGGACGGTAAAAACATACATCCTTCATCCCTTCAGGAAAATAGCATTGGGGTACAAAATTATCCGGGAAATCATGGGGATAAAGATAGCCCTGGCCATGCCCAAGATCGGCCGCCCCTTTGTAACCAGTGGAACGCAAGTGGGGCGGCACCCTGTAAGAAGGTTTTTCCCTAACCTCTGAAAGCGCTTCGTTAATAGCTACGTAGGCGGCATTACTTTTGGGAGCCGAAGCCAAGTAAGCAGTAGCCTGGGCAAGGGGGATGCGACCTTCCGGCAGGCCAATCTGCTGCACAGCCTGGGAGGCAGCAACAGCCAGGGAAAGCGCCTGAGGATCGGCGTTGCCAATATCCTCGCTGGCACTAATGATCAGTCGCCGGGCAATAAACAGAGGATCCTCCCCCGCTTCGAGCATCCTGGCCAGCCAATAAAGAGCTGCATCAGGGTCAGAACCGCGGATTGATTTAATGAAAGCAGATATAATATCATAATGATAATCCCCAGAGGGATCATACTTTAAACTTCCCCGCTGCAGAACATCCCTTACCTGGTCAAGCGTTATTGTTACAGGCCCCTCCCCTGAAATTGAATTAGCCACCGTCATTTCCAGAGCATTCAAAGCCAGGCGGGCATCACCTGCAGACATTTTTGCTAAATAATCGAGGGCTTCCTCGGAGATTTTGGCATTATACTTTCCCAGGCCCCTTTCCTGGTCTTGAAGTGCCCCAAGCAAAACCTTGATAATTTCCTTCGGTTTCAAGCTTTCAAAAGTATAAAGAAGACAGCGGGACAACAAGGGGGAAATAATCGAGAAAAAAGGGTTTTCCGTAGTGGCTCCGATCAGAAAAATAAGGCCTTCCTCTACTGCCGGCAGCAACACATCCTGTTGTGCCTTATTGAAACGGTGAATTTCATCAATAAAAAGGATGGTTTTCCGGCCAAATCCTGATTTATATTCCCTGGCAGTTTCCTGGATTTGGCGAATATCCTTAACGCTGGCAGTAACAGCATTAATGCTGGAGAAATATGCCCTGGTCATAGTAGCAATAATGCGGGCCAAAGCGGTTTTGCCGCTGCCCGGTGGACCATAAAAAATAAAAGAAGATAAACGGTCTTCTTCTATGGCCCTTCTCAGGGGTTTACCTTTGCCTATTATATGTTCCTGACCAACAAATTCATCCAATGTACGTGGTGTCATACGCCTGGCCAGGGGACCATCCTTTTTGGTTTGTTCCCCCCGGCTGTAGGACAGGATATCCAAAAGCTTAAGCCTCCTGATAATATTTTTAAATTGCCTGCAGGTAAAGAGCGCGTTCCAGCCTCATTTTTTGTAAAGCACAACCGATGTCATAAGTTTTCCTAAGATCACCGGCCATGAAATAAGAACTGGCCGCACAACCTTGTCCACAAAGATAGCGTGCCCAACAAGACGAACAGCCCTCCCTTTCCCCGGCAGAAGCTGCCACTTTGTCCCCTGCCCCCTGCTGCAAGGAGAAAGGTTCTTGCAGAAGGTTCCCCATATAAAAGTCCCTGTTGTTCACAAACTGGTGACAGGGGTAAAGCCCGCCGTCAGCAGCAACGGCCAGATACCCCGAACCTGCACCACAACCATTCAGCCTTTTATAAAGACAGGGGCCCTTTTCCAAATCGAGGCCAAAGTGATAAAAATAGAAGGGAATACCCTTTTCCTTGTACTCCAGGTATATATCCACGAGCTGGTCGTACTGCTCCTCTAAAAGAGGCAGGTCGCTTTCCTGCAGGGCAAAATTATCCCCGGCAGCAACCACAGGTTCCAGGGAAAAGGAATAAAACCCTTCTTGCAAGAAATGGCGGATGTCATTGCTAAAATCGCGATTATGAGCCGTATAAGTGCCTCTAACATAGTAGTTTTCCTGTCCCCTGCTTTGTAAAAACCTTCTAATATTTTTAATTACGTCCTGATATGAACCTTTCCCATTCTTTTTCAGACGCATCCTGTCGTGTACTTCAGGGCGCCCGTCAAGGCTTAAAATAACACAGATATTTTCCCTATTTAAATAGTCAATAATCGCATCATCTAATAAAACGGCGTTAGTAGTAAGCGTAAAGTTAAACTCCTTACCCATTACAGGGGATCTTTCCCGGGCATAAGCAACAATATCCTTTATTAGCTGGAAATTTAAAAGGGGCTCCCCCCCAAAAAAGTCAACATCCCGGAAACGGCCTTCTTCATGCAAAAGAAGGTCAATGGCTTTTTTAGCAACCTCCCAGGTCATGTTGGAAACCTTGCCGGCCCTGCTATCGCGGGTAAAACAATAACGGCATTGCAGGTTACAGTTGTGGGAAATGTAAAGGCAGAGTGCTTTAACGTGGTAAGGCCGCTGTTTTTTCTCCTTTAGCAAAGGCATGGGGGCAAAAAGGAGTTTTTCCTCCTGGAGCGCCCCCACTTCCTTCAAAACCGTGGCAATTTCCTCAGAGGAAAATTGAGGACTTAACAAAATACTAATTTCTTCCTTTTTCTTACCCTTCAGTAGCAGCTCAATGACCTGCCAACCAAGGCGATCTACCTGGTGCAGGGAACCGCTATTAACATCATAAACCAGCTGTAGCCCCCTGTATTTAAACATGTGTACATCTTTATATGTATTGTTCCCATACATGGCCTATCTTCTTTCTTCTATTTTCTGACGGCAGATCTGGTTACCAACAGTACAGGACGTTTTGCAAGCAGACTGGCATGAAGTCTGGCATTCCCGACAATCACGGTTGTCGATCTCTTGTAAATTTCCCCTTTTGATTGTTTTTATATGCAACATTTTTATCCCTCCAATCCTTTATAATTAACCCAAAAAACTGGTAGATAGCAGCATTTATAACCCTAACTGCTCAAGCTTTTCCGGTTTCGAAAGCCTTACCTTTCTAACTAAAAACAGTTACAGTATATCACGAAATTTTATTCCAGGCAATTAACTCGATGGAGAAGCACCAAGGGGTTTGCCAGGGGGGCGTTTCGTGACTTCACTTATTGTCTGAAAAAGATATTTGGTATAAAATAGTTCAAGGCCTGCATAGGTATTCCTTAAGGCCTAAAACTATTGAAAAGGAGGCAACCTGCTGAATTTTAAGCCTGCTGATAATTTCTACAGGCAGACATCAAAACTAACTCCGGCAGGTATATGATTATGCATTTTTGGCAAGCCTTTCTGACGACCTTCTCCCTTGTTTTTATTGCGGAATTAGGGGACAAAACACAACTTTCGGTAATGCTGCTGGCAGCCCAGGACAAACCCCTCTGGGGCGTGTTTCTTGGCTCGGCTACCGCACTGGTTCTAAGTTCCCTTTTAGCTATTTTCCTGGGCACACTTCTTGCCCGCTTTCTGCCGCCCCACTACATACAAAAAGGAGCAGGTATAGCCTTCGTTGGAATCGGGTTCCTGCTACTTTTAGGAAAAATATAAGTAACTGCCCAGCCAGGGCGCCCAATACTAATTTTGTCTGCATTCCATTAGTACATTTATATCCCAACGTGCAGGGGGCAGGACTAAATGGAATGCAGACAATCCGGCCAATGAAGCTGTCCAATTCGGAAAACTGACGACATGACAGGTTTATGTTTGTTTTGAACATTTACAAATAAAATGCTCTTGGCACAGTCATGAATTTATACCCAGGATACCTCCTACAACTCCAAATACAAATCCTAGAAAAAGCTTAGTGAAAATTTTTTTACCCACCACAAGCCCTGTTGGTAAAAAAAGGCCCAAAATAATAATAAATAAAACATAGAGAAAACCGGTTATTCCACCCCTTAACCAACCTTTTTCATCTACTCTTTTCCCTACGTAAAAAGAACCAAGTAAAATGCTAAGGAGGGCCCCACCAAAAATGATATAAGGAACGATGTATTCCGGCATAGGAGAAAAATAAACTAATAGTGTGCTGATTAACAGCACAGCAAGGGAAAGAATCAGCGCCTGAAACAAACCTCTTAAAATTACAAACAGTAACAAAGGAGAAGAAAGCAATCCGTTTTGTATTGACAGACGTCCTCTTTGCGGCATTGTTCAACCTCCAAAACTTCTTAGGTAAACAGGGAAACTGCCGCCCTGTTACTGCTTTATATGCCTTTAGTGTTAAAAATATTCGTGGTTATTCAGGCTGGCAGGGGTAGGGGCCTGCTCCTACATTTATGTATGCCCTGTATCAGTTTTATGTTTTTGTTCTGTGTGGTTACAAATGAGCGTTAAATTACGGACCTCCTAGGTTTCATCTTCTAAAATACGCTCTATGCCATTACGGACCATTCTAATGTTTACATTATCAGCTACACGTAAGACAACGGTATCATCTTTAATTTCTTTAATTATGCCAAAGATCCCCCCGATAGTTGTTACCCTGTCGCCTTTTTTTAAACTGTTCAACATTTCCCTTCTTTTTTTCTGTTGTGCCTGCTGTGGCCTGATTAACAAGAAATAAAAAACAACAAACAACAAAATCATCGGTAAAAAACCAGCAATTGCTTCCATTTTCTTTTCACCTCTTTTAAAATGATGTCTTATGTAGCCTCCTTAAAGGTATCCCAAAACTGCCCATAAAACTGTTCAAACTTATTCTCTTTGATCGATTGGCGCATTTCAGCCATAAAATTCATAAGAAAGTGAATGTTATGGTGTGTGGTCAGGCGTAGCCCTAGTATTTCATTGGCCTTGAGAAGATGTCTTATATAGGCCCTGCTATAATGTCTGCAGGTGTAGCAGGAACAATTTTCGTCAATGGGTCTGAAATCCCTGGTGTAGGTTGCATTCCGTAAAGTAAGATAGCCCTGGGGAACCATAACCCTGCCGTTTCTGGCAATACGTGTCGGCAAAACACAATCAAACAAATCCACGCCCCTTTTAACACCTTCAATTATTGCATCCGGGGAACCAACCCCCATCAGATAACGAGGTTTATCATGCGGAAGAAGGGGAATAGTACTATCAAGAATGCTATACATGATCTCCTTGGGCTCGCCCACACTAAGCCCACCAATAGCATAGCCAGGAAAGTTCATCTCCACTAAATCCAAGGAACTTTGTTTCCGTAGATCGGGAAAAATCCCACCCTGGATGATGCCAAATAACGCCTGCTGCCTGCTTTTTTTATGGCATTCCTTGCAGCGTGCCGCCCAGCGTATGCTTCTTTGCATGGCCTCCTGTGCTT
Source organism: Dethiobacteria bacterium (assembly GCA_050942625.1). Lineage (GTDB taxonomy): Bacteria > Bacillota > Dethiobacteria > DTU022 > UBA8154 > JBMNNS01. Next base: position 15,569 of record JBMNNS010000015.1, on the reverse strand, counting down.
CTTCATAGCTGCAGGGATAAGGTACAACCTGATCCAGGGGCATAATAATATCTGAACCCAACACCTCCTGCACCTCAATAGCTTTTTCCGGGGAGAAAAAATGGGTTGAACCATCAATATGGGAACGAAAGGTAACCCCCTCTTCTTCAACCTTCCTTAAAGGGCTAAGGCTAAAAACCTGGAAACCGCCACTATCCGTTAAGATAGGATAATCCCAGTGCATGAATTTGTGTAAGCCACCTGCCCCGGAAATAACATCAACACCAGGACGGAGGTAAAGGTGGTAGGTATTGCTAAGAATTATTTTCACACCAATATCCTTAAGTTCTTCAGGACTCATGGTTTTAACAGTACCTTGTGTGCCAACAGGCATAAACGCAGGGGTTTCGATCACCCCCCTCATTGTTTCTAATACACCGGCACGTGCCAGGTTATCAGTGCAGATCACTTTCCAGCTAAAAGCCAAAACCCAACCATCCCCTCAAATTTAATATATTAACAGTAACTTGTCAAACTCATCCCATTTTTTTCCATGGGCAGGATCTAGGCCCTCTCCCTTCAATCTACTAAAACCGGACTGCCTTTTCAATTAACCTCTGCTTTTTAAGGAAGTTAACGAGCAACGGCCCTTTAATAATTATTTTCTGCCTCTAATAAATAAACATGCAATCCCCAAAGCTGTAAAACCTGTAACGTTGCTGCAGGGCCTCATTGTAGGCCCTCAGGGTAAAATCCTTACCGGCAAAAGCACAGGTTAACATGAGCAGGGAGGAGCGGGGAAGGTGAAAATTGGTTAATAAGGCATCTACAGTTTTAAACCTGTAGCCAGGATAAATAAAAAGGGCAGTTTTTCCTTGTCCCTCCTGGACCCAGCCCTTTTCATTACTCTGTGATTCCAACACCCGGCAACAGGTGGTACCTACGGCAATGATCCTGCCGCCTTTCTTCCGGGTACAATTAATTTTTTCTGCTGCAACTGCAGAAAGCTCAAAGAACTCCTCATGCATCACATGGTCAGTCACGAAGGTGCTTCTAACAGGCCGGAAAGTGCCTAAACCTATATGCAGGGTAAGAAAGACCTTATCGACCCCTTTTTGTTCCAGTTCCTTAAAAACCCTGGGCGTAAAATGCAGGCCTGCAGTTGGTGCTGCCGCAGAACCTTCTGCCTGGGAATAAACAGTTTGATAACGTTCCCTGCCCTCTAATTCTTTTTTTATGTAGGGCGGGAGGGGGACCTCCCCTAACTTCTGCAAAAGGACACGAAAAGGAATTGCAGATCTGAAACGTACTATTCTACCTCCGGAGGTTGTTGTTTGCAGAATATCGGCTTCCAGTTCCCCTTCACCAAAAGTCAAAGTTATCCCTGGCCGGGTCCTTTTGCCAGGGCTGCTAAGCACCTCCCAAAGCGTATCTTCAAGGGATCGTAGCAACAACAGTTCAACCTTTCCTCCAGTGTCCTTTCGCCTTCCCCTTAGACGAGCTGGAAACACCCTGGTATTGTTAAGAACCAGCAGGTCGCCTTTATAAAGATAAGAGGCAAAATTTTTAAAAACACTGTGCTCCATTTCCTTTGTGCTGCGGTTTAAGACCAACATCCTGGAACTGTCCCGTTCTACCAGGGGCTCCTGGGCAATTAGCTCTGGGGGTAAATCATAGTCAAATTCTTCGGTTCTCATCGATAAATATGCCCCAATTCTTTAATTATCTGTAAAGTAGATCGCATTTAATATCCAATAGCCAAATTTGTCCCTGGGTAATAAAAAGCCAGGATCTCCCTATAACTCTGCCCGGCCCTGGAACGGTTATAAGCACCATTTTGGCTCATCCCCAGGCCATGCCCCCAACCGCGTCCTTCAAAGATAAAGGCCTGGAAAGGAACCCTTGCTGTTTTCCGATCTCCAAGAACGGTAAAGCTTGCACCAAATAACATTTTATTACCGGGAGGATCGCCAAGGGCCCATTTCCCCTCAAGTTCTGAAAAGCTTTCTTTGTTTTCCACCCCGCCCCTGTAGGAGGCTACCCAGACCCGGGATTCGGGTTCGCTTCTGACATTATAAAGCTGGCTTCTCAAACCGAGCACCGTTCTTGCTTGTTCCTTAAATAGGGATACCACACCGCTTGTACCCTCTATACGCAATTCTTCCACCCTGCCGCTTTCAAAAGCAGAAGCAATCTTAACTTGTTCCACCATCCCGGGATTATTATAGCCCTTTTCCACCAATAGTGAAGAAAATGCATCTGCAGGGAAACTTGCTTCCCAACAAGCATAATTATGTATAACCATGCTTCCAAGGTTGAGGGGATTGGCAGGATCATCATAGGGATCAGCTACACAATCAAGGTATGGTACAGAATTATTCCAAACGTTTTGGGCAAGATCGGTGTAGCCGCCGTTGGTGGCATGATAAAAAGGCTGAATAACCCTGTTATCATATAGCAAAACTTCCCCAAAGGTCTGGGCCACAGCACTGTCCGTATTGGGTGTTTCTGAATCTTTTCCCCCATAAACCTGGGTAAACTGGGTATCACAAAGATCATAATGACGATGGCTCTGTAGTCCCAGGCAGTAAAGTGCATAGGCCCTGGCAGCCACAGCCTGTGCTTTTAAGGCTTCCATACCACCATAATTCCCCCAGGAAGGGGGCATTTCCCTGGGCACAACCCCGCGAAGGTAGGATTCCAGGTCCAGTATATTAACTGCCAGCAGGCCATCATTATCCCTGATCACCTCCAGTGCCCCACGGTACTGCTTGCCATAACAGCTATTATGTAGTTCAAAAAATAGATCCGCCGGTTGAGGTGCAAGGGATTCAAGATAGAGAGGGCCTTGAAAAATTCCCTGGCTTTCTCCCAACGCATTCAGCACTTGTATGCCACTGGCCGAACTTACCAATTTATACCTGCCGGGAGGCAGTGGCAGTTCGGCCCCCGTGGCCCTGTTTACCAACCTGTAATCTGAAGAATAAGAAAGTTCGAGGTGTTCTTCCAAAAGGCTTATCTTTACCCTCATTTCTGGTGGGTTGGTTTCAGACGGAAAAGAATGTACTTTTTTATTTTGAATAGCAAAAACAAATAAAATGAAGGAAATGCTAACCACAACCAATACCCGTAAGCCCGGTTTAACGTAAGACAAAAACGGCCTGCAAGTGGACAACTCATCACCCCCAATATTGATCCGCCTAAAGTTTCCTGAAAACACTAAAAATCAAAGTTAGGAGAATGCTGATCAAAACCATCGTCGTAATAGGGAAAAATATAGTCAGGTTTCCCCTTTTAATCAGAATATCCCCTGGCAAACGGCCAAGTCCAAAACGTCCCAGGAACAGAAAAAGGATTCCTGTTAGGGCTATCACACCCCCAACAGTAAGCAACAGTTTGCCGATATTTTCCGGGCCTAACAAACCAAAACCCCCTTTAGCAAAATCATTAGAAATGTTGCTGTTTATACTCCCTTTTTTCTAGCTGCAAATGCTTATAAGCCTTTTTAGTCACAACCCTTCCCCGGGGCGTCCGTTTTAAAAACCCGATTTTCATGAGATAGGGTTCATAGATCTCCTCAAGGGAACCTGCTTCCTCATTAACGGCTGCTGCTATTGTCTCCACCCCAACAGGACCCCCATTAAATTTGTGCACAATTGTATTTAACACCAGGTAGTCAGTCCGATCAAGACCAATTTCATCTACTTCCATGATCTGTAACGCTTCTGTAGCAACCTCAGTAGTAACGATACCTTCTGCTTTGATCTGTGCAAAATCCCTGACACGCCTTAAAATTCTATTTGCGATTCGAGGTGTTCCCCTGGAAGCCAATGCAATTTTTTCCAACCCCCCTTTTTCAGCCTTTATACCCATTAGCCAGGAGGAACGTTCTAAAATTTCGTTAAGGGCCTCAACAGTATAAAATTCAACCCTTTCTACAATACCAAAACGATCCCTTAAGGGCGCAGAAATCATTCCGGCACGTGTAGTAGCACCAACCAGGGTAAAAGGTGATAAGTCAAGCCTCAAGGAACGGGCACTGGGCCCCTTGCCAATAATGATATCCAGGGCAAAATCCTCCATGGCCGGATACAGTATTTCTTCTACGCTCCGGTTCAGGCGGTGTATTTCATCTATAAATAGAACATCGCCAGGGGATAGATTAGTTAGCAGAGCGGCAAGATCACCGGGCCTTTCGATTGCAGGGCCTGACGTAACCTTATTATCAACTCCCAATTCTTTTGCTATTATAAAAGAAAGGGTTGTTTTCCCCAGCCCCGGCGGCCCATGAAGGAGCACGTGATCGAGGGGTTCTCCCCGTTCTTTTGCAGCCTGTATGTAAATGCTTAATTTTTCTTTTAGATTATCCTGTCCAACAAAATCTTTCAATTTTTGCGGGCGCAGGTTATTTTCGTAGGGGACATCTTCGCCTTTTAAGCGGGAAGAAATAATCCTGTCCTCCACCATAGTATTCCCCCTAAATATTAATAATCAGCAAGCAATGAAAGGACCTTTTTTAAAAGTTCCTCCATAGTCATTGTCATTGTTTCTTCTTTCCGGAGCAATTTTCTAACCCGGGCAATTTCCTGGGGGGAATAGCCAAGGCCCTGCAAAGCTTGCTCTATATCATGCCAATTCCCCGGCTGAACCCCTTCTCTAGAGGAGACGGGCAGGGGCTCTTCTAATGGTTGCCAGTTGGAAACCTTGTCCTTCAGCTCATAAATAAGGCGTTCTGCCGTTTTCTTTCCCACACCCGGTATGGTAGCTAAAAGATGCTTATCCCCTTCCTTTATAGCCCTGTAAAGCTGCGGAAGAGGAAGATGGCCCAGAAGGTTTAAAGCAGTTTTGGGACCGATTTTGGAAACACCCAGAATTGTTTCAAAGACTTCCCTTTCCTGCCTATCTTGAAACCCATATAAAATAGCTTCATCTTCCCTGATCCGTAGATAAGTAAATAAATGCAATTTCTCACCGACAGCGGGCATTTCCAAGAATAAAGAAGCAGGGATAAAGACCTGAAAACAAAAACCCGAAACCTTAAGAACAACATAACTAGGCTGTAATTCCTGAAGTGTACCCTCTATACTCCACAACAATTTATTTGCCAGCACCTTTCCCAGACCTATTTCCGATGCTACCGCCTGCTTAGCTGTTCAAGTTTAAAAGATTGAAGAAAACAAAGAGCAACCGCCAGTGCATCTGCCGCATCGTCGGGCCGGGGCGGTTCTGCAAGTCTGAGAAGGATGGAGACCATCTGCTGCACCTGTTTTTTGTCGGCTCTCCCATAGCCGGCAACAGCCTGTTTCACCTGCAGCGGGGTGTATTCATAGACAGGCAACCCTTTTTCTGCAGTTGCCGTCAATATGGCCCCCCGGGCTTCCCCCACCTGCAAAGCAGTCCGAGTATTTTTTGAAAAAAAAAGTTTTTCTACCGCTACTGCCTCAGGAGCATACCTGTCGATTAATACCCCGATGCTCCTAAAGATGATCAATAAACGTTGGTGAAGATCCATTCCGGCAGGAGTGTTAATATAACCATAGTCCTTTTCGTAGTATTGATTGCCTTCCTTAACTACAATTCCATAACCGGTGGTAGCCAGTCCAGGATCTATACCAAGTACGATCATCAGTTTTTGCCCCTTTAAGTTTATTTACCCCAATTTGTTTGCCTCATACCTCAAACAATTATTCTACAAATAAAGAGGCATTACCTTCCACTAGTACAGGAAAAGTTAAGAAGTATAATTTTCAAGCAACAAGTTTTTTTCTTCTTCTGTAAAAAAAGGAACGCCCTTTTGCAATTCCTGGTAATACACCTCCTTCACCTTTAGGGGCAATACCTCCCTGAGAAGTAAATCCCCCTGGGGAACTTTTTCATAGACAGCAATCTGATCAGCATAAATACCAAGATAATATTCCTCTTTGTTCGCCTCACAATTTATGGTATCATTGCACCCTTCCTTTTCATCTTCATCAAAGTCAACCGTTTGCTGTTGTAACCCTCTTTGGAGATGTTCCTTATGCTGTTTGTTAAAAGAAGGAAAATTAGAGAAAAAGATAAATGAGATTAAAATTACAAAAAAACAAACCCCATAAAAAAAGGATTTGTTAGGCTTTTTTTTCATAATTCATAAACCTCCCGGGTAAATAATTAACTTATTATACCCAAAAGGTCTCTATTTTAATCACGATTAAATTAAAGACTGCATTATTTCTTCAGGAATATCGAAGTTTGCATAAACATTCTGGACATCATCGTGATCCTCAAGTGCTTCCAGAAGTTTTAAAACCTTTGCTGCCTCCTCAGGATTTTCTACAACAATTGTCGTCTGGGGAACCATGGTTACCTCTGCAGTGCTCAAAACGATTTTTTCCTGTAAAAATTTTTCCTTCAAGGCCTCAAAATTCTCCGGCAAAGTAGTAATAACATAGCTATCATCCTCTTCTTTAAAATCCTCTGCCCCCGTTTCCAAAGCAAGAAGCATAAGGTCATCCTCCGATAGCTTTGTATTCTTTTTATCAATACTTAAGTAACCTTTGCGGTCAAAAAGCCAGGAAACACACCCCGTTTCACCCATACTTCCCCCATTACGGGAAAAAATGTTCCTGATCTCTGAAGCCGTTCTATTGCGATTGTCGGTTAAAATATCCAGCATTACTGCAACTCCGCCTGTAGCATAACCTTCGTATAAAACCTCCTCCAGAGCCAAACTTTCTGTTTCACCCAAACCTTTTTGAATAGCACGGCTTATATTATCATTGGGAACATTGGCTTCCTTAGCCTTTTGAATAGCTAAGCGCAAACGAAAATTTGTATCAGGATCCCCCCCGCCTTCCTTGGCGGCGATCATGATCTCTCTTGCCAACTTTGTAAAAATCTTTCCTTTCTGGGCATCAACCCGTGCCTTGCGATGTTTTACATTAGCCCATTTTGAATGGCCTGCCATAATTACTCACCTCTTGGGTTCTTACCGGTTTACCAGGGCACCGGTGTTATTCTGCCGCCTGCCTTTTCTTTTTACCAAACTGTTAGCCACCAATTTTTGTCATAGAGCGTTTTTCCTTAAACTGCTCCACCCTTTCCGAAGGATCACAAGCAACCCCCTGCGGATCAGGCTTTAATCTGATTGCTTCTTTATACTTTTCTTTAATCAACTCTTTATTATTAAGATAAGGTAGTAAGTCAACTGCCTCTTCCGAGAAAAGACAGGGTTTAATCTTACCTTCAGAAATAACCCTTAGACGGTTACATTCGTTACAAAAGTGGCGGCTTAAAGGAGATATGAGCCCAATTTTGCCCACTGCCCCCTCCAACCTATAATACTTTGCCGGGCCTCCATGTTCTCCCTCAATATCAGTGAGGGGAGCGATATTGCTAGCGGCATCCAGGACCCTCTGCAAAGGTAAAAAGTGAGTTGACCAGGCGCCCTTTTGCCCCTGTACCGGCATATATTCAATAAAACGAACATCTAAATCCTGATCAAGGGTTAGCCTAACAAACCTTTCTATTTCATGGTCATTAATACCTTTAAGCAGGACCATATTGATCTTGACAGGTGTTAACCCTACCTGCAAAGATTTTTTAATTCCATCCAGGGTATTTTTAATTTTCCCTCCGTTAGTTATTTTTTTGAAATTACCTTCGTCCAGTGAATCAAGGCTGATGTTAACCCTTTTTAAACCTGCATCAGCTAATCTGGAAGCCAAACCCTCGAGCAAAATACCGTTTGTTGTTAGGGATAGATCCTTTAACCCTTCAATATTCGCCAGCCTACGGACAATTTCAACAATATCGGGACGTACCAGGGGTTCTCCGCCAGTCAAACGTATCTTTGTTATACCCAGTTCTACAGCCGCCTGTCCAATTACAGTAATGCTCTCAGGCGTTAACAGTTCCCTTCTAGAGCCTGCAACACATTCCCCAGGGTTAGAGCTGCAATAGAAACAGTTCAAATTGCAATGCTCCGTCACAGAAAGCCTTAAATAGTTAACCTCCCTACCAAAGGGATCAAAAATTTTTTTTGACAAAAAGCCACCTCCTATCCTAGTTGGAATGAAGTGTTGCTTCTTTCGCTATAATATTCTTTTGCCTTCAAATAATCCTCCTTACTGTTAACATTAAAAAAGGACAAATAGCAAGGGTCAAAAGATTGAATAACGTTGTTATGGATTTTTTTAACATTAAGCTGGGCATAAATCCTGGCAACCTTATATTCCCGGTTGACTAATGCCTGGACAATTGCCTCCAAAGTTGTTTTATTATAAAAAGCAAAAAGAGGCTGGTAATAAGTCCCGTACTGCGGGACGACCACGTCAAAATTCAGGGCAAAATGGGACATATAGCGTATCAAGGGATGGGATATAAAAGGCATGTCACAGGCAACAACAAAACTGGAAGGTGCTGTTGAAAGGCTCAGGCCTGCATGTATACCCCTTAAAGGATTTTTTTCTCCTTCATTATAGATATCGCTGGTCAACTTTGCCGGAAGGTAGGATAATTTCTCGATACATTCCGTAACGATAATTACCTCAGAAAATAACTTTTCCAGCTTCCAAAAGATAATATCGATCAGGGGCTTTCCCTTTAGTTCCAGAAATGCTTTGTTGGTTCCTATACGTTTACTATCCCCACCAGCTAATAGAACGGCAGAAAAAGGAAGCTTTGCTGTCAATTAATTTACAACCCTTCTCTAATTCATAGTAATTCTAAATATTTTCAGCTTTTGCCAATTTTGTACGCCGACGTTCGGTAAAAAGTACCAAGATAAGCCCAATTTCATACAAGACTAACAAAGGAATTGCCATTAATACCTGAGAAAAAACATCAGGTGGAGTTAATATCGCTGCCAGAATAAAAATAACCAGTATAGCATACTTGCGATTTTTCTTTAAAAAATTGGAAGATAAAAGACCAAAGAACCCTAGAAACCAAAAAACAATCGGTAACTGAAAGGCCCCACCAAACCCAACTAAAAAGGAAACTGTGAAAGAAATATAGGCACTGATAGTAAAATATGGCGTTAACTTATCGCTAGCAAAACCCAGGAAAAAGCGCAAAATTATTGGAAACACGAATAAATAGCCAAATAACATGCCCAAAATAAATAGCAATATCATTGAGATGATAAGGGGTACAACCACTTTTTTTTCCGCATCACGCAAACCCGGCAAAATAAAGGCCATGACCTGGTAAAGTGTTAGGGGCATAGTTAAAAGAACCCCCGCAATAAAAGAAAGACGTATCTGGGACATAAAAGCTTCTGCAGGGGTTGTATAAATAAGCTCTAGTTCCCTGGCAGGTTTAATAAGGATGTCCAATATGTCGTTGACAAAGAAGAAACAAACTACTGTTGCAACAAAAACGGTAATAGCTATAATGATCAGCCTTTTGCGAAGCTCGTCCAGATGATCCAAAACAGACATATCTACATTTGCGTCTTTAGGTTTCTTTTTCCTTGCAAGCATACCTTGCCCCCTTACCCACCCACATTTAAGCCAGTCCAGGGTACTGCACAAATTATATTTAATCTATTATTTTTAATCTTTTCTTGCTTCTTCTGTATCTTTTTCGCTATCTTTTCCGCTGAGGCCATCTTTATAGTTTCTTATGGTTTGCCCCAATGCTTTGCTAAACCCGGGCAGTTTACCCGGCCCAAATATAACCAAGATAATACCAAATATCAAGACGACTTCCAACCAACCCAGCCTACCAAACATTAAAAACCCCCCCCTTGGTGTCCTTTATTGGGAATAAAATCCTTTTTTGTTTCCTAGTCTGTTTTATTTTCAGGAGAAGAATTTTCTTCCTGAACTGCTTCTGTTTTTATTACCTTTTCGTCTTCTTTTTTTCCTTCGTCATCAAAATTTATACTTCTGGTCACCTCATTACTTACCTCCTGGGTAGCCTGCCTGAATTCCCTTAATCCCCTCCCAAGGGAACGGCCGATCTCCGGAAGTTTGCGTGGACCAAAAACAATCAAAGCAATACCTAGAATAAGAACCAGTTCAGGTATACCTATTCTTCCAAACATTGAATTACCCACCCCTTTACTTTAGTATAAATTATATTAATTATCCCCTTTTAAGCTAATTTAGTCAACACTAAATAGCATTCAACAAAAAATAACAATTTTAGCAAGAATGGAAAGTTACAAATTCCCCTGAGTCCTGGCCGACCACATTGTCTGCATTTCCTTAGCGAACAATTAATCTATATCAATAAAGCAGACAAATATTTATTAAATAAATATTTATTAAATAAACAAGCGGCTGTCCTTTCAAATCAAAGACAGCCGCTTAATTATTTTCCCGGCGGGGACCTACTCTTCCGGAGACCTGCGTCTCAAGTACCATCGGCGCTGAAGGGCTTAACTTCCGTGTTCGGGATGGTAACGGGTGTGTCCCCTTCGCTATAACCCACCGGAAACTTTTCAGGGATTGTTCCCTCAAAACTGCATAGTGAATAATTATAAAGGTTAAGTCCTCGATCTATTAGTACCGGTCGGCTTAAGATGTTACCAGCCTTACACCTCCGGCCTATCAACCAGATCATCTTTCTGGGATCTTACTTCCTTAATGGAATGGGAGACCTTATCTTGGAGAGAGCTTCGCACTTAGATGCTTTCAGCGCTTATCTCTTCCGAACATAGCTACTCAGCAATGCCCCTGGCGGGACAACTGATACACCAGAGGTCCGTCCACCCCGGTCCTCTCGTACTAAGGGCAGCCCTCCTCAAGTCTCCTGCGCCTGCGACAGATAGGGACCGAACTGTCTCACGACGTTCTGAACCCAGCTCACGTACCGCTTTAATGGGCGAACAGCCCAACCCTTGGGACCTTCTTCAGCCCCAGGATGCGATGAGCCGACATCGAGGTGCCAAACCTCCCCGTCGATGTGGACTCTTGGGGGAGATAAGCCTGTTATCCCCGGGGTAGCTTTTATCCGTTGAGCGACGGCCCTTCCACTCGGAACCGCCGGATCACTAAGCCCTGGTTTCCCACCTGCTCGACCCGTCGGTCTCGCAGTTAAGCTCCCTTCTGCCTTTACACTCTACGCGCGATTCCCAACCGCGCTGAGGGAACCTTTGGGCGCCTCCGTTACCTTTTGGGAGGCGACCGCCCCAGTCAAACTGCCCACCTGACAATGTCCCAAAACCGGATCACGGCCTATGGTTAGAACCTCAGCATTGAAAGGGTGGTATCCCAAGGATGGCTCCCCCCAGGCTTGCGCCCAGGATTCTCCGCCTCCCACCTATCCTGTACATTCAATACCAAAATTCAATATCAGGCTACAGTAAAGCTCCACGGGGTCTTTCCGTCTTGTCGCAGGTAACCTGCATCTTCACAGGTACTACAATTTCACCGGGTCCCTCGTTGAGACAGCGCCCAAGTCGTTACGCCTTTCGTGCGGGTCGGAACTTACCCGACAAGGAATTTCGCTACCTTAGGACCGTTATAGTTACGGCCGCCGTTTACTGGGGCTTAGGTTCAGAGCTTCGCATTCAAGAGACAAGAACCCAGAGGCAAGAAGTAAAGCTTCTGAACTCTTGTCTCCTGAATGCTGACCCTTCCCCTTAACCTTCCAGCACCGGGCAGGCGTCAGCCCCTATACATCGTCTTACGACTTAGCAGAGACCTGTGTTTTTGATAAACAGTCGCTTGGGCCTCTTCACTGCGGCCCCTTCGAGCTCCACTAGTTTTAGCTTCACCCTACGTGGGGCACCCCTTCTCCCGAAGTTACGGGGTAATTTTGCCGAGTTCCTTAACGAGGGTTCTCCCGAGCGCCTTAGGATACTCTCCTTACCTACCTGTGTCGGTTTGCGGTACGGGCACCTTACAGCCTGGCTAGAGGTTTTTCTTGGCAGTATGGGATCAACTCAGTTCGCTACTATAATTTTCGCTCCCCATCGCGCCTCGGGATGTGTCAGAAACGGATTTGCCTATCTCTGCTCCCTACACGCTTAGACGCACACAACCAACGGTGCGCTGTGCCTACCCTCCTGCGTCACCCCATCGCTCATAACGGCTGAAGGTGGTACTGGAATTTCCACCAGTTGTCCATCGCCTACGCCTTTCGGCCTCGGCTTAGGTCCCGACTAACCCTGAGAGGACGAACCTTCCTCAGGAAACCTTAGGTTTTCGGCGGGCAAGATTCTCACTTGCCTTATCGTTACTCATGCCGGCATTCTCACTTCCGGAAGCTTCACTGCTCCTCACGGTACAGCTTCTACGCCGCCGGAACGCTCCCCTACCCCTACCGGAGTTTAACCTCCAATAAGCCATAGCTTCGGTGATAGACTTTAGCCCCGTTAAATTTTCGGCGCAGGAACACTTGACCAGTGAGCTATTACGCACTCTTTGAATGATGGCTGCTTCTAAGCCAACATCCTGGTTGTCTGAGCGTTCCTACATCCTTTCCCACTTAGTCTATACTTAGGGACCTTAGCTGATGATCTGGGCTGTTTCCCTTTCGACTATGAAACTTATCTCCCATAGTCTGACTCCCAAGATCCAAGAAAGTGGTATTCGGAGTTTAACTGGGTTCGGTAACCTTGTGGGGCCCCTAGCCCAATCAGTGCTCTACCCCCACTCCTTATTCCTTGAGGCTAGCCCTAAAGCTATTTCGGGGAGAACCAGCTATTTCCGGGTTCGATTGGCATTTCACCCCTACCCACAGCTCATCCCCCGATTTTTCAGCATCGGTGGGTTCGGGCCTCCACTCGGTTTTACCCAAGCTTCACCCTGGCCATGGGTAGATCACCCGGTTTCGGGTCTATGACCGGTAACTTAGTCGCCCTGTTCAGACTCGCTTTCGCTACGGCTCCAGGACTTTGTCCCTTAACCTTGCTACCGACCATAACTCGCCGGCCCGTTCTACAAAAAGTACGCGGTCACACATCCTAGAAGTAAACTTCTAGTATAGTGCTCCCACTGCTTGTAAGCTTACGGTTTCAGGTACTATTTCACTCCCCTTCAGGGGTACTTTTCACCTTTCCCTCACGGTACTATCCGCTATCGGTTGCCAGGTAGTATTTAGCCTTAGGAGGTGGTCCTCCCAGATTCACACGGGATTCCACGTGCCCCGTGCTACT
>JBMNNS010000095.1:0-5901 GCA_050942625.1 Dethiobacteria bacterium | reverse complement strand
CAAATCAGGAAGATGCCGCTTTGTGTACTGACATGTTAATGACTGAAAAGTATGTTTCCGGTACCTATGATACAGCCATTTTTGAATTTACCGATCCTGGTGCTCGTCAGGTTCTAAACCATATTCAAAAAGAGGAACAGCAGCACGGTGAGGGTATCTTTAACTATATGCAAAGTAACGGTATGTACAACCCGCAATAGATAAAAAAACAAAACTGGGCGGGATAAAAAAGGGGGCCCGCCCAGGCTACATAATGGGGATAAAACGGGGACGGTTGAGAAGCAAAGCATAACAAAAGAAAAATGACGGAACGGTCCGAGATCACTGAAAAAGCCCCAAATTGTGTCATTCTGAATGAACAAAGTGAATGAAGAATCTATTAAACAGCTTAAAACCAAGATCCTTCGCTATCGCTCAGGATGACAATAGCAGTAATAACAATAGCAGCTCAGGATGACAATAGCAGTAATAACAATAGCAGCTCAGGATGACAATAGCAGCAGTTTTTATAAAACCGGCTTTTTCAGTGGTCTCGAACTGTCCCCGGAAGCTACAAGTCAAACCCTTCCTTGTTTAACCCTACAAATATCCTCCCAGTCACAACCTTCACAAAAAGAAGCAAACCATCCTTTTGGAGTGGCAGTAATTTTTTTCTTGATTTCACTCCAAAGGATGGTTTTGCCCGTGGTAAGATTAAAAAAAGTAAGGGCAGTCCGATCAAGTTCCTTAAATTCAGAATCAGCTCCCTTTTTGTGATTACAGGCATTATCCTTCAGCGAAGGACAGGCCCTGCAGATATCATCGGCACCGCTACAAATTGAAATTATTTCCCCGTTTTCGGCCCTCGTAAGAAGATTTTTCAGGTTATTGACAAAGTCCCGGCTATAACCTTCCCCCTGGAAAAAATGCAAACAGACAAGATGGTGGCCCCTAAAATTAATCATTATAGACACTCCTAAACAATATTCTGAGTGTATTATAACCCCAGGCTTCAGCCTGTCAATGGGGGCCTGGTTTGGCAAACTGTTGTTCCATGGCATAATTGTACATTAATTCATAGTACTCCCTGGCCATCCTGCTGGAGGAAAACTTCTCCATTGACATTTTAATAGCAGCTTTCATCATTTCGAGCCAGCGGGGCCGGTTATTATAGTAAATGGGAATTATATCGTTTATTAAAATATGGTAGAGAGCTTTTAGATCACGTTCATCCTCGCCAATGTCATGTGTTTCACCATGAGGATGCGGATGCGCATCCAGTAGCCAGCCACAGATCCCATGCCGGACACCCTCTCCTACCCAGCCATCTAGAACGCTAAGATTCAAAACACCATTTAGGGCAGCCTTCATACCGGAGGTGCCACTTGCTTCCATAGGGCGGCAGGGATTGTTTAGCCAGATGTCACAGCCGCGGATAATTAAACGGGCCTTTTTTATATTATAATTTTCGAGAAAAACAACACTATTTTTAAAACGCCGATCCATTTTGACGAGTTCCTTAATAATGCTTTTCCCTCGATCATCATTGGGATGTGCTTTGCCGGAAAAAATGAGCTGCAACCTTCCTTCCTCCAGAAGAGAGGAAATCGAAGAAACATTGCGGAAGATAAGGTCGCTTCTTTTGTAAGCTGCTGCCCGGCGGGCGAAACCTACCAGCAGAGCATCAGGGTTCAGATTTGTGCCACTTTCTTCGGCTACAAAATCGATCAGTTTCCTTTTTTGGTGCATATGTGCCTCCCAGAGGTCTCCCCCCTGTTCAAAAGCCTCCCTGATTTCTGGTGCCTGCCAGGTTGGAACATGAACCCCGTTAGTGACAGAAATAATTGGCCCCCTGTTATCTACCCCTCTCCACATGTTTCGTGCTGTTTCACCGTGTATCTCTGAAACACCGTTATTTATGGAGGAAAGCCTCAATGCGGCAGCTGTCATATTAAAGGGATTGCCGCCCAGGGCAAGCAATTGTTCGTAGCTCAGGGTATTATTAGCCCCAAGTTGAAAGAGTAGATCGTGGCTATGCTTCTCATTACCCGCCTCCACTGGTGTATGTGTTGTAAATACCACTTCCTTGCGGGTCATTTCCCAGGCTTCTTCAAAAGAAACCCCCCTTTTTTCCATTTTTTCCCTGATTAGTTCAAGGCCTGCCAGAACTGCATGGCCTTCGTTAAAATGATAAATATCAATGTCAATATTGAGGGCTCGAAGTGCCCTAATACCACCAATACCCAGGATCATTTCCTGAATGACGCGGTCTTCGCTTACCCCGCCATAAAGCCGGGCCGTAAATTTACCATGTTTCATTCCGGGTTTACCGGCATCAAGCAGATAGAGGGGTGCATTATCAAACTGGTCGGTCTGCCAAATTTTGAGTTTTACCTCCTCCCCTCCGATCCATACAGAGACCATCACGCCGGTGTTATGCAAAAATTCATAATTATAGGTTGGATAGACATCATAAAGGTTTCCATGGTCATCAATATATTGTTCAGTGTAATCTTGTCTCCAAAGGATGCCCAGGCCTATCACGGGTAACTGCAAATCCTTTGCTGCCTTCAAGTAGTCGCCAGCCAACACACCCAGGCCCCCAGCATATATGGGAAGTTTTTCATGAAGCCCAAATTCCATACAGAAATATGCCACACGCGGTAAATTCTGTTCATTCCAGTTTTCTTTGTACAATGCAAACAGCCCTGCCTTCTTGTGAATTAATCATTTATAGTATAGCTATTATATCTTTTACAAAAACTTTGTTAGTCATTCTCAAAAAGGAGGAATTATTCTATGGTTACCATTTGTAAGAGGGGATGCCAGGTCACCAATGAATCAAGATACTCGGATAAAAATCTGGCTGGGACCATCGTTCTGCTATTTTTTAGAACAGGTTTTGTATCCATGGTTTTTGGGGTGCCGTTTACCACTGCCAGGGGGCTATCAATAGTTAGCCCTACTGTTTTCCCCTTTCTGGCAATGGTAACCCCTCTTGTTTCAGGGTTCCACTGCACATTCGCACCCAGGGCTTCGGAGATGGCCCGTAAAGGAACCATCAGTCGATCATCGGCATTAATGTAAGGAGGGGAATCAAAAACAATAGGGGCACCTTTGACGATCACTGAGATCCCTGGTTCATAGTCAGGCAAAAGATACTGTTTTCTTTCCTTTCTAAAATTATCTAAGGCCAAAGAGTATTTGGCCTCCACCTCTTGTGGAGTCAAGCCCTGTTCCAGGTACTCACCTATTTTGTTTGTACCCATTACTTTGTCAAACATGACAGTTGTAGTTTCATCACTTTTGGGGATCTCAAAGTTACCAAGGGAAAAGGCATAAGCCAAAGCATAAATTCCCGTCCTGGCTGGGTTAAAGGTAGCGAAATTGGTTATTCTAAGGCGCACTCCCCCTGCTTCTCCCCTTTGTTCGGGGATAAAAGTAACTCCTTCAAGGCCCGCCTGGTTGAGCAGGGTAGCATATTTTTGGGGATCGAGGCCTTTTCCTCCTATCCATTTAAACTTATCAGCCTGAAAAACGCCTGTTCCTTCCCCCAGGCCTGTTGCCATATATCCAAAAACGGAGTCCAAATCCGGTATGTTGGGCGATGTTTGTATCCAGCTTAACCCGGTGTCCTGGTAGAGCATATTTCTTTTGTAACCTTCCATGGGCACTATCCTTAGATCAGCCCCAATTTTACGATTATAAAAAAGGGCCAGTTCTGCAGCAGTCATTCCATGTGCCATCGGCAAATTGTCCACACCTACAAAGGAAATATAATCGTCTTCAAGGACTGGGCCATCCACAATCAGGCCTCCAAGAGGGTTGGGACGATCCAACACCAAAAGGGGTTTATTATATTTTTCTGCTGCCACCAGGCAATAATTAAGGGTGGACATATATGTATACGTCCTGGCACCAATGTCCTGGATATCAAAAATGAGCAAGTCAATGTCCTGCAGCATTTCTTCTGTGGGCATCCTGGTGGGCCCATATAAACTATAGACGGGAATACCAAGCTGCTCATCCAAATAGGATTCAACGTATTCCCCCGCCTTTGCAGTGCCGTCAATACCATGTTCCGGGCCGTAAAGGGCTGTCAAACGGACCGTTTCATCCCGGGCAAGAAGATTGATCGTGCTAACTCCTTTGCTGGTTACCCCGCTTTGGTTGGTGACAAGCCCTACCCTTTTGCCCTCGATAAGGTGATGATATTTGGTCATCAACAGCTCGTTCCCAAGTTTGAAAGCCGCCTGTTCCTCACAGATGACTACGTTGGCATGCAACATTATTGTTGCAAAAACAAAAAGCAGCAAAACAGTCATTACCTTTTTCATAAGATCCCTCTCCTTAACTTTTTTATGGTTGGTAAATAAGTTAGCAAATAACTGAAATTAATAACCTGTAGTTAATAACCAGGCAATTAATAGAAAAAAAATAGATGCAACAACTGCATCTATTAATAATAACGTTTATGTTAGGTTTTAGTTCCCCAGCTATTGCCGGGTTTTTTTGAGAAGTGCAGGCCGGGAGGCGATATCCATTCAGAATGGCATAATTGGAACTTTTTCAGTGGTCTCGAACCATCCCCTGTCACCTTCCGCTTTCTTATAGCCCCTCGCTTGCTTTGTTGAGCTCCTGCAGGGTTTTTCCCAGTTCGTCCAGGGCTTTTCCGTAACCGGCCCAGTCGCCCTCTTTCATTTTCTCCTGGGCCTGTTCAAATTGCTGCTGAGCCCTGGCAGCCAATTCTGGAAAGGTGGCGGGAAGGGCCGGAGGATCCCCCGGAGTTCCCAATTCATGCGTCTTTTCAGGATCATTTGTTACACCTGGGTCTGGGGTTTCCCTGCTGCCGAAGAGGGAAATCAATGCTTCCCCTAGCGTGGGCTCCATGACCACCTTTTCGTGAAAACCCACGATAACCCGGGCCAGCTCGGGTAGTTGGCTTTGATCTGCTTCCAAAAACACAGGTTCAACATACAAAATGGAATCGCCCACCGGTAGGACGAGCAGGTTACCACGGATAACCCGGGAACCCTTTTGATCCCAAAGGGAAAGCTGCTGGGAAATTAAGGTATTCTGATCGATCCGGGTTTCGATCTGCATGGGGCCGTAGATAACCTTGTCCTTGGGAAACTCATAGACCAGGAGTTCCCCGTAGTTTTCCCCATCACAGCGACCTGCCATCCAGGCAATCATATTATCCCGATTCCCGGGGGTAAAGGGCAGAATTAGCACAAATTCTGGTTCTGTTTTCCCTGGAAGCTGCAAAATGGTGTAGTAGGGTTCCATGGCCTGGGTAGCACCAGCATATTTTTCATTCGGTATATTCCAGAGGTCCTCTTTGTTATAGAAAACCACCGGATCCTGCATGTGAAAGGTAGCATAGATGCGAGCCTGGGTATGCAGGTAAACTTCCGGGTAGCGCAGGTGCTCCTTTAAGCCGGCCGGCATTTCCTCAAACGGTTTAAAGAGTCCTGGGAAAATATTGGCATAGGTCAGGGCAAAGGGATCGGAAGGATCGACAAGGAAGAAGTCGATCGTGCCCTCATAGGCGTCAACGACAACCTTGACGGAATTGCGCATATAATTTATTTCCCCATAGGGTTTGGCATAGGGAAAACGGTTGCTGGTAGTGTAGGCATCCAGAATCCAGAAAAGTTTGCCTTCATCAATGACCAGGTAAGGATCCCCGTCATATTTTAAAAATGGTGCAATGGTGTTGACGCGTTCTTGGATACTCCTATTAAACATGATCCTGCTTTCCCCC
This sequence comes from Dethiobacteria bacterium, assembly GCA_050942625.1. Lineage (GTDB taxonomy): Bacteria > Bacillota > Dethiobacteria > DTU022 > UBA8154 > JBMNNS01. Next base: position 155 of record JBMNNS010000095.1, on the reverse strand, counting down.
GTAATTTCCCCAGAAAGAAAGATGCGATAGTCGGAAAATTTCAGGGCATATAGAAGTCTTTTTACCGGGTTATCCAGCAAAACCCCGCCTTTGCCCTCGTAATGAATATAGGCGTTGGTATCCCCCTGAGAATAGTCGAACTCAGGGGTTTTGGT
>JBMNNS010000094.1:0-5904 GCA_050942625.1 Dethiobacteria bacterium | reverse complement strand
ACCAACTAAACTTGCTAAACCAAGCTGATAGCGGTAAAAGCGCCCTGGATATCCTTAAAGAAGAACAGCCATATCTGCTGCCACGTTTCCAACAACTCTATGAATTCCTTTTCTTTTTCGTTGCTCTTTTTAGTATAGGATCTTTTCTTACCCGGGGGGCGGGGTTTTTGCCCGGGGCGTTGCCGCATGGGTTCACGGTAGCCTGTGAAGCTTGGGGCGAAAAACCATCTGCCACCAGGAGAGGTTAATAAGAGAATCCTTTATGTCCTCCCGTATGAAGGGGCCAAAGGGAGCCAAATAGGGTAAACCGAAAGAGCGCAAGGAGACAAGGTGTACGAGCAAGATCAGCAGCCCAAACTGTACACCCAGCAGCCCAAAGGCAGCGCTCAGGGCAATGACGGTAAAGCGCAAGAGGCGTGCCGATAAACCCAGTGTAAAAATTGGGGTCGTAAAAGAAGCGATCGCTGTAAAATCCGTACAGGTTTCTTGCCGGAAACCCCTCTGGTCATGATCATGGGGAGTATGATCCTTGCAGCCGTTTATGTTGTGCATGCCGGCCTTGAACCTTTAGGCAGAGTAGCGGATATCATCCTGCCGGCCTTTGTTGTGGCAATTGCCTTTACGTTGTTTCTGCCCCTGCTGGTGGCAAACCCCAGTAACCTGTGCCCCGTTCTCTACCAAGGTTGGCAGCCGGTACTAATGGCCTCCCTTACCCCAGCAGTACTTACGTTGCATTACGCCTACCTGACCATAATCGTCCCTTCCCTGGTTGAACCACGCAGGGCCCTGCGTACCGCCCTGGGTTCCCTATTATGGGCTTATATTGTCCTGGCTCTGGCGGCGGGCTATAGTAGTTGCCGTCCTTGGTGTTGATAAAGGATCGCGGGCTGCTTTCCCGGTTTTTAAAATGATCCGGGCTATCCGCATTAGCGACTTTTTTGAGAGGATCGAATACTTCCCAATTTTTGCCTGGGGCCTGGGACTATTTATTAACCTGGCAGTAAGCCTGTATTCCAGTGCCAAAGGCTTTTCCCAGCTTTTTAATTTAAAAAACCACCGCCCGCTTTTATTGCCGCTATCCGTAATCATTGGAACCTTTGCCCTGCAAGGGTACAAAGATTATTTCGATATCAGGGTTTTTTCCCACCCCAGGTTAATTGCACCCTTCTTTTCTTTTGTCATTTTATTTCCAACTAGCATCCTTTGGGGCGCCTATTTTTTAAAAAAGAGGAAACTACCGGCACCCCCCGGGGAGGAAAACGGTAGTAGAAACCCTGAATTTTCTTTATAGCTGGTTCTAGGTAGCCTGAACCCCTTATTTTCTAGGATAGTTTGTGTATGACTATGCCGGTCATAAATTTGGGATAAAAAAATGTAGATTTTTGGGGCATGCGGATACCCTGCCCCGCCAGGTCTATAATTTTTTCCAAGGGGGGTTTGGTAAGGAAAAAGGCATAGTTTGCCTCCCCACTATCGACCTTTGCTTTGGCCTCCCATTCATCCTTTAAATAAGAGAGGGCAGGCGAATTTTCTATGTCCCCAAGGGCAAAAATTTTTGAAAAAATAATTTCTTGTAAAACAACCGTATCCAGCCAGGGATAAAGATTGCTCTCTCTTTCCCTTTCCTTAAAAGTTAGAAGATAGAGTTTTTTTCCAGGGGTATAAAGCCCCAGCCTGAGCTGCCGGAGGTTGTTTGTTAAGTTTCGGGCAAGCAGGTCCTGCAGGTGAGCTGGGCCTCCCGGCTCCGGTAATTCTTGGATCAGGAAAGAATGCTTCAATTCCTTTAATAGATGTTCACTATCAATTTGTTCCTGTTTTAAAAGGCGATGGGTTGGAAAAACAAGCAGGCCTTCATCATATATATTAACCAGAGCCATGAGGACATGGGCATAGCCGGGGGCTTCTGTCCCCTCTTTCTTTTTTTCCAGGTAGAATTGCAGGGCTGTTTCATAGCGGTGATGTCCATCGGCGATAAAAATGTTTTTATCTTTGAAAAACCCGGTGATCGTTTCTATAAAGCCGGGATCAGTAACGGCCCAGAGCCTGTGCAGGTGGCCGTCTTCGTCTTCTGCATCCAAAACGGGCTTTTGGTTTTCTTTGAAGGAGCTGCTTGCCGCAGCCACAAACTGTTCCTTATCCCGGTAAAGGCCGAAAACCGGGCTAAAATTGGCCTCACAATGCCTGAGGAGCTCCAAGCGATCCGCCTTTGGTTTATCCATGGTTTTTTCATGTGGAACAATTTCGCCGGCCTCAAAAGGAGAAAGACCTACACCACAATAAAGCCCTTTTCTGATATATGTTTGTTGATGATTGCGATAATGTTGTTCATAAAGATAGAGTGCCGGTTCTTTTTCCTGTAACAAGGCCCCTTCTGCAAGCCATTTTTGAAAAGTGGCCGCAGCCCGGGTATATTTATCATTTCCCGGCCGGTCATCCGGCAAGGATTTGCCGTACTCCAGGCGAATAACATTATAAGGGCTTTTTTGATAATAGGCCTCCTGGGCCTCCGGGGAAATAACATCATATGGCGGCGTTATTAGCCGGTCGAGTTCGTCAATTAAATGGGGGGAAAAACGCACTCCTCTTATTGGTTTAATTCTTGCCATTTTTCAACCTCCGTCTTTTCTATAACCTGGATTATTGCGGGATTGCCCCATGTTTCCTCTAAAGAAACAGGCCGGTCATCTGTTTCCAGTCCAGTCTCCTTCAGGGTTCAACCTTTTCCATTACCTTCTCTTTCAGCAACCGCCATAAAAAGGGATTTTGTTTCCGCAGCACTACAGGTTTCCCCTTTCCATTGACGAAGGCATGAATTGTCTCACCGCTTGCCAGGGCTTTGTCATCTTTTATATTTATAATATCATACCTGAAACCAAGTTTGACCTCTTGCATCATAGATAATGTGGTAATAATGCTCAGCTCATCATCATAACGTGCCGGGTAATGGTATTTACAGTAAGCTTCCACAACTGGAAGAAACAGTTCATTTTGCTCCAGATCCTTATAGCTCATCCCCAGTTCCCGGAAATACTCACTGCGCCCCAACTCAAACCACACAAAATAGTTGGCATAATAGACCACACCCATCTGATCCGTATCTTTATAGCGCACCCGTGTAGTGGTTTTACTATACCTTTTCAATAATACTCACCCCCTAAACTCTTAGCAAACAGTAGCACGTCCCCGGTAAATTAATCCCCTTCTTGTGTCTACGGTGATAAGTTGTCCGGAAGTTAATTCTCTGGTAGCTCCAGTAGCACCAACAATAACGGGTATCCCTAAATTTAAACCGACAATGGCAGCATGGGAGGTAAGGCCACCTTCTTCGGCAATAATAGCGCTTGCTTTTTTGATTGCCGGCAGGTATTCCTTATAAGTTGAACAAACAACAAGAATTTGCCCTTCTTTAATCCCGGCGGCCTCCTCCGGGGTAGTTGCTACATGGACAACGCCAGTAACTGCGGTTTTCCCTACCCCCGTGCCCTGGACAAGGACCTCCCCAACAGTATCGATACGCATAAAATTAGTTGTTCCGGGCACCCCAACCGGCACCCCTGCCGTCAGGATCACAAGATCCCCATTATGTATGAGTTCCGCCTCCAGAGCTACTTTAACTGCAATATCGAATAATTGATCTGTATGTGCTGTTGGGGGGCATAATAAGGGATAGACTCCCCAGGTAAGTAATAGCTCTGTAGCCACCTTTTCGCTTGGAGTTACAGCAATAATGGGTGCCCTGGGCCTATATTTGGAAACCATCCGGGCTGTATGCCCCGATTGGGTAGCGGAAATAATTGCCGTTGCCTGTAGTTCCTGGGCGGTACGGCAAGTGGCAAAACTGATCGCATCAGTAACTGTTCTAAGCATAGCCGGCTCAAGGTGTTCCAACATCTTCCGGTATTGAAGGGCTTTTTCCGTGCGCTCTGCTATGCGGGCCATCGTTTTTACGGCTTCAACGGGAAAGGCACCTGCAGCTGTCTCCCCTGAAAGCATGACAGCATCAGTACCATCAAAAATGGCATTGGCCACATCACTTGCCTCTGCCCTCGTAGGCCGGGGATGTCTGATCATGGAATCCAACATTTGTGTCGCGGTAATGACAGGTTTGCCGGCCCGGTTGCATTCAGCAATTAATTTTTTTTGAACCAGGGGAACATCCTCAGCAGGGATCTCAATCCCCAGGTCGCCCCGGGCAACCATGATCCCATCGGCAGCCCCAAGTATTTCTAAAAAGTTTTCAACCCCTTCAAAATTCTCTATCTTAGCTATTATTTTTACTTGAGCCTTGTTTTCCTCGATCAGGCGGCGGGTAGCAATAACATCTTCTGCCCGGCGGACAAAGGAAACTGCAATAAAATCTATGTTGTACCCGAGGGCAAATTCAATACACTCGATATCTTCCTTGGAAAGAGGGGGCAGGTTCAGGGTAATGCCAGGCAAATTTACGCTTTTACGGGAAGAAAGCCAACCTCCATGTACTACTTCCGTTTCTATGTCCGTGGGTGTAGTCTTTAGCACCTTCAATTCTATCATACCATCATCAAGAAGAATATGGTTTCCAGGCTGAACAGCCCCAGGTAAACTTGGTTCGGTGACGCTGGCCCTGTACTGATCCCCTTCAATATCTGCTGTAGTCAGGGTAAATATAGCCCCGTCCTTTAATTCCACTTTCCCCCCAGCAATTTTTTTTAATCTTACTTCCGGTCCCCGGGTATCAAGAAGAATAGCAACTCTTTTACGAAGCCGCCTGCAAGCCTCCCGGATATTTTTAATTCTGTTTTCATGCTCAGAAAGAGTCCCATGTGAAAAGTTCAGCCGGGCCACATCCATACCTTCCTGAATTAGCTTTGTCAAAATATTAAGATCCTCTGAAGCGGGCCCTATTGTACAAACTATTTTGGTTCGCCTCATTTAAAACCCCTCTCTTAAATTGCCAATATACCAGCCAAGTTATAATCTTCCCACAAAAACTCTTTTTTTGCAGCAAAAACGTCCGCAAAGGGAACGGCCTGGATCTTTCCCTGCCAAAAACCAACCATCTGGCCACTCTGGCCCTGCAACAACAGATCTACTGCACCCGCTCCCAGCCGGCTGGCTAAAATGCGATCGAAGGCTGTGGGGGTCCCGCCCCTCTGCAGGTGGCCCAAAATTATGGCCCTGACCTCCATCCTCACAATTTTTTCGATTTCCTTAGCAACAGTTATAGCACTGCCCGCACCTTCTGCAAGAAGAATAATACTGTGTAATTTTCCTCTTTCAAGACCCCGCATCAGGCGCTGGCATACTTTGATAAGATTGATAGGGGCTTCTGGAACAATGATCGACTCAGCACCCCCCGCCAGCCCTGCCATCAGGGCAATATGGCCCGTTTTACGGCCCATGACTTCAATTACACAGATCCTTTCATGTGAGGTGGCGGTATCCCTAACCTTGTTAATAGCATCGGTAATGGTATTGACTGCAGTATCAAAACCAATGCTGAAATCTGTAAAAGGAATATCATTATCTATGGTCCCGGGAATACCTACAGTGGCAATACCCCCCTCCTCCAAAAGACTGGCACCCCGGAAAGAACCATCTCCACCGATCACAATCAGCCCTTCAACCTCCTGCTCCTTCAGGAAACGAAGTGCACTTTCCCGTCCCTTTTCAGTAAGGAGTTCAGGAGCCCTGGCAGTATGTAGTATGGTTCCTCCCCTTTGGATGATGTCCGCTACAAAACCAATTTCTAAAGGAATAATATCCCCATTAATGGCACCTTCAAAACCCCGCCTGATTCCATAAATATCCAGTCCATGGTAAATTCCTTTACGCACTATCGCCCTTATAGCAGCATTCATGCCCGGGGCGTCTCCGCCACTGGTCAAAACGGCAATTTTTTTCAAACTGTTACCCCCAATCCCT
>JBMNNS010000014.1:0-27574 GCA_050942625.1 Dethiobacteria bacterium | reverse complement strand
GTCTGCAACTTCCTGGATAACTTTTCTACTTCCTCCCTAAAAAGAGGCCGGTAGGATCCGGGCTGAAGACCTTTAAGGGTCAAAAAAGCAAGCGAGGTTCTTTTTAATTTTAGGACAGGATGACCTATGGCTGCGCACATGCGCCTAACCTGTCTTTTTTTACCCTCATGCAGGATTATTTCCAACAATGATTGATTTTTTTTACTATGTATGGATACTATTTTAACCTGCGCTGGTGAAGTCCATCCATCCTTTAAAAGAACACCGTTACGTAATAAAAGTAACTTTTCCCTCCCCAGTATACCTTGTACCAGGGCAAGGTACTTTTTTTTCACTCCAAAACGGGGATGTGTCAAGCGATAAGCTAATTGTCCATCATTGGTTAACAGAAGGAGCCCTTCAGTATCGAGATCAAGCCTGCCAACCGGAAAAAGCCCGGGCCTGAGATGGCGAGGAAACAATTCCATCACTGTAGCCCTTCCAAAGGGATCCTTTACAGTTGTTAGATAGCCTGCAGGTTTATTTAAAAGATAATATTTTTTTTCAACCGGTAACTCTAAGGGGAGGTCGTCCAACTCTACCTTGTCCTGCCGGGGATCTATTTTCAACCCCATTTTTTTAACAACTAAACCGTTTACTTTTACACGCCCATCCTTGATCAATTTTTCGGCACCCCGTCTTGAATCCACGCCTGTGGCTGCTAAAAATTTTTGCAGCCTGATTAATCCGCTCACGAAACCACTCCGCTTATATTTAAAGCTTTCACTGGCTACAAATTAATTATAATATATTTTTTAACTAAAAACCATATTACATACTAAAACAGCAGCCAAAATACCGGCAACATCCGCCAGTAGCCCTACTGCCAGGGCGTGGCGTGTTTTTCTAATCCCAACAGCCCCAAAATAGACCGTTAACACAAAAAGGGTAGTATCGGTACTTCCCTGGATTGTGGCTGCCATACGGCCGATCAAGGAATCCGGTCCAAAAGAGTGGATTAGCTCCGTAGTAATGGCCAGGGCACTGCTACCTGAAACCGGCCTCATAAAGGCAAGAGGAAGAACCTCTGCAGGAATACCAATTAATTGTAAAAGCGGTGTTAATGCGTCACTGACAAGTTCCATGGCCCCGCTATCTCTGAAAAGCCCAATAGCTACCATCATCCCAACGAGAAAAGGGATCAACTTTACGGACATCTCAAACCCTTCTTTTGCACCTTCAACAAAGGTATCAAATAAATTCACCTTGCAAAAATAAGCATAAAGTAGTGCAAGAAGGATCAAAGTAGGAACGACCCATGCGGAGATAAAATTTATAAAACCTTGCAGATCCATACCCAGCCCCCGGCCTATAGTTATCTTTAAAGTCGTTTATTTTTATAATCCTTTATTTTTCCAGCTGTTGTAATAACGGAAAAGGCGATCGATCAACACCGCAGCCGTAGTGGAACATGATGTGGCAATGATAATTGTACCGATAATATCCGTGGGATTTTGCGCCCCAGTGGCTGAACGAATTGCTATAATAGTCGTAGGAATGAGGGTGAGGCTGGCCGTATTGATAGCTAAAAAAGTGCACATATCATCGGTTGCCGTATCTGGTTTACTGTTTAATTTTTGTAATTCTTCCATTGCCTTGATACCAAAAGGCGTGGCAGCATTGCCCATGCCCAGCAAATTAGCACTCATATTCATCAACATTGTACTCATGGCCTTATGGTTGCGGGGAACCCCCGGGAAAAGCCAATGAGCCAGGGGTTTTAGAAAAAAAATAATAATGCGTATAAAACCAGATTTTTCTATGATCTTCATCATACCTAGCCAGAAAGCCATGACACTAATCAAACTAAGGGCTATACCAACTGCTTTTTCTGCTGAACTAAAAATACTCTGGGTTATGATATCAATTTTACCATTGATACCTGCAATAATAATTGCAAACACGATCATACCCGCCCAGAGTAAATTAACCACTTGCCCCTCCCCCTTTGAATTTGCCCTTTATTTTCTGCCAAAAGGTCAATCTTTTTACCTCACTGCCTGCCAACAGATCAATAACACCTACCAGCTTGCGATTAACATAAACTTCCAATTCACCAATTCTTTCATTTTTTCTCAGGGGAGCCTTAAGTGGTTCTTTGATCTGGAACCGGTAAGTAACGTTTTTTTTTCCGTTGCTGCAAAAGGATAATAGAAGTTATCAGCAGCAACAACTTCTATTTTCCCACTGACACCTCCTAAAACGGGAGCCGATTTTAAGTACTGGTTTTTTTCTACCAGGGTATGGTAAGTAAAATTATCAAACCCATAGTCAAACAGGGCAATGGTATCCTCCCACATATTCGGGGCATTCAAAACAACGGTGATCAACCTGCGCCCGCTGCGTTCTGCTGAGCCGACGAAACAACGTCCTGCAGGGGTAGTCCAACCTGTTTTAATACCTTCAGCCCCCGGGTAACTATCCAGGAGCTTGTTTTGATTGTATAAAAAACGATCCCAGGGGTGTCCGGGCCAGGAAATTGTTACATGGGGTGTGGTAATAATGCGGCGAAATTCTTTCATGCCCATGGCATGGGCGGCAATAAGGGCAAAATCATAAGCAGTCGTTTGGTGCTCAGGGTGATGAAGCCCATGGGGGTTTTTAAAAACAGTGTTTTCCGCACCCAATTCCCTTGCCCTGGCTGTCATCTCCTCAGCAAATTTTTCCCCGCTACCAGATAAGTGCTCGGCAATGGCCAAAGCTGCATCATTACCAGAATAAAGCATTAAACCGAATAGTAATTCTTCGAGGGTTTTTTCTTCTCCCTCCTCCAGCCAGATAGAAGAACCTTCAACATGGGCTGCTACCGGGCTGGTAATAACCCGATCCTGCAGATTTCCCCTTTCGAGGGCTAAAATAGCAGTCATTATTTTCGTCGTGCTGGCCATAGGTTTGGGTAAATGGGGTTTCCTGGCATATAAAACCCTGCCGCTGTTCCAGTCGTACAAAATAGCCGCCTCTGCAGAAATATCCGGCAGGTCTTTTGCCGCTCCCACAACAGCTACAAAAATATGTGGGACTAAAAAGCATAAAACGGCAGAAATTAACCTTTTTTTCATTTTATCTTCATCCACTCCTTTCTTACCTGATGCTCCTTATTTAATAAACCTTATTCTTACACTATCCCTTTTATGAAACTAAAAAAGGCCTGCTGTAATGCAGGCCTAAGCACATTCCTAAAAGTTAAAACATAAATTAAAATGATCCAAATACCCCGCTACTTCTTTATCCTAATTATCAGGCTTCAGCATGTCTTGAATGTAATGAATAACCTGAGGGGCTAAATCAACCAAACGATCCAGAATATCGCCGCGTTCAACCGGTATGACCCTTATTTCACCAGGGGCAGAAACTAAAAAGGCTACCGGCTGCAGAGAAACCCCTCCACCACTCCCCCCCCCAAAAGGAAATACATTTTTGTCACCAGGGTGTTCCTCGTCCGTGGTGTCAAATTCGGTACCTCCAGTAACGTACCCGAAACTCACCCTTGAAACAGGTATAATAACCTGTCCGTCCGGGGTTTCTACAGCATCACCCACTATTTTATTAACATCCACCATTTCTTTCAAATTTTCCATGGCTGTTTTCATTAAGCCCTGAATGGGATGATCTGACATACCGAAACCACCTTTCCCTTAATTTCACAATAAACATTGCGGCTAAAAACAAGAGAACTTTTAAAAGGTTAAAATTAAATTCTATTGAAAACATAAAAGAAAATTCTTGTTTAAAAAAAGAAGGATAAATTAATAATCGGGGTTTTTGGGCAATAAAAATTAAATAGCGTGACAGGTAGAAGGATAGAAGCCCTGCAAAAGAACGCAAAAACCCTGTAATAATTGCAGTCCAGGCTGGGTCCCCGGTTCCAAGGCGGAGAAAAAAATCCAGTTCATCCCACCTCAGGGTTCTTAAGAAATAGCAGGTCGGCCATTGATACTTCCTTAGGAATTGAAATATCCTGCTACCTTTACTTTTTCCTGACGCTTCCGGCTTACAAAAAAAAGTACTAAGCCTTTGCCCATCAATTTTATTGTCAACATTAATCCCTTTTTTTACCCTGAAGACTTTTGTTCTTTTAAAAATATATAATTCCAGTAAAAATTTTATGGTTTTATTTTCCCGCAAATTATCTATTTTTATACACACCGTTATCGGCCAAAGTAAAAGCAACAGGACTAAGAGGGGTAAAAATAAAAGGAAAAACATGTAGCAGGAAGACACACATTGCAAAACAGAATACACCTGCCTTTTTTTAGCCTTCCCACTTAGTTTTTCCTTAAAAGGAAAATTCACTCTTTTTACCGGTCAGTTTCAATTATTTGCCCCAGCTCCCTTAAATCCTTAATATCCTTTAGACCAAAATATTGCATGAATTCTGACGTTGTTCCATATAGGAAAGGTTTTCCTAAAGCCTCCTTGCGCCCCCTGAGCTCCACCAGGCCCCTTGCTAAAAGGTTTTCAAGGACGCTTTCAGAATTTACGCCCCGAATTTTTTCAATTTCCAAACGTGTTACAGGTTGTTTAAAAGCTATGATAGCCAAAACTTCCAATGCGGCATCAGATAAAGAAGGCGGGTTTGCTTCCTTCTCCCCTAGAAGCGTAACCAAATAAGAAGCCAGATCCGGTTTCGTACCCAGCTGAAACCCCTGATCAGTTTCTAAAAGTATTAGTCCTCTTTCATCCGCCTCAAGGTTTTTTTTCAAAATAATTAATGAATCCCGGAGTTGTTGAGCAGTTACATGGCAAATCTTCCTTAGTTTTTCAAAAGTGAGGGGAGCATGGCTTAGAAAAAGGGCAGCTTCAACAATTGCCAGCGTCAATTTATGGGCACTAACCGGTAAACTTTCATTTTCTTTTCCCTGCATCTGTTACACCGGCCTTTAAGCATAGAAAATTTTTATTTTCTATCAGGGATCCTGATGATACGCACCTTCCCAAATAATTTTTTCTGCAGTAAGGACACTTTCCCACGTCGGGCTAACTCTAAAAATGCTACAAAGGTAACAACATTTTCGTTTTTTTTACCTTGAAGTAAAAAATCCTCCAAATAACATTCCAAAGCAGCATATCTACTTTTAAAAAGCTGCAGTAACTGACGTATTTTAGCACTGAGAGTAATTTCTGTTTCCCTGGAAAAAGGGACTGTACCTGCCTGGGCTTTTTTGCTTTTTCTTTCTTTTAATTTCTGCAGGGCAATTTTTAAATGCTCCAAGGAAAAAGGGGATAAGCTTAACTGCCCAACAGGGCAAACAGTCCTTTGGGGGTTTAAAGCACGCAAATAAATCCTTTTTTGACCTTCTTCTCTCTTTTTAAGCTCAATACTAATAGATTTAAAAAATCTGTATTCCAATAAACAGCGGACAAGTTCTTCTTTAGAGCCAAAATAAAGTTCCTCTCTCAACCCCTCCGGGGATTCCGCCGGTAACGAAGGCAAAAGTAAACGGGACTTAAGATGTAGTAGAGAAGCTGCCATAACCATAAAATCAGCAGCTAAATGAACCTGGAGATCCTGCATAGTTTGAAGGTATTCAAGATATTCCCTGGTGATACGTGCGAGCGGAATATCCCAGATATTAAGTTCTTCTTTAGAAACCAAATTATATAGAAGTTCAAAGGGGCCTTCAAAATCCGGCAGCTTAATATGACAGCCATTGCTATCAACATCCTTAACAACGGTACTCACTGCTTCACCCCATTTCCCCCTTAAATCCCCATTGCAGTACGGACTTCCTCCATAGTCTTGCGTGCTACCTCCACAGCCTTTGTTTTGCCTTCTTCCAGGATAGCATCAATCCTCTGCGGCTCCTTTTCAAGCTCTTTGCGCCTGGCATAAATAGGCTCCAGGTACCGCTCTATCCACCGGGCAAGAGAATTCTTGCATTGAACACAGCCAATTTCCCCCTTACGACAACTTTCTTCAATACCGGCCCATCCTTCCTGGTTGAAAATACGCTGGAAGGAATATACGCTGCAAATGTCTGGATTGCCAGGATCATTTTTTCTAATTCGACCTGGATCCGTAATCATCATTCTTACCATGGGGGCTATTTTTTCTGGTGGAGTTGAAATTTCTAAAACATTATTATAACTTTTGCTCATTTTTCTGTTATCAAGGCCTGGAACCAGTTTATATTCATTAAAAAGAGTTGCTGGCTCCGGAAAAACTTTTCGTTGGTAGAGGTAGTTAAAGCGGCGAGCAACTTCCCTGGCAAGTTCAAGGTGGGGAGCCTGATCCTCCCCTACGGGGACGGCATCAGCTTTATAAATAAGAATATCAGCAGCCTGTAAAAGAGGATAGCCCAAAAAACCATAGGTAGCAATATTCCTGCCTTCTATCTGTTGTAACTGTTCTTTATATGTTGGACATCTTTCCAACCAGGACAAAGGAGTTATCATTGAAAGTAAAAGGTGTAGCTCAGCATGTTCTTTCACGTCCGACTGTTTAAAAATAATAGATTTTTGGGGATCTATTCCGCAGCTCAACCAATCCAAAACCATTTCCCTAACATTTGCCCTAATACTATGGGGATCCTCATATCCTGTCGTTAGCGCATGCCAGTCCACCACACAGAAAAAACAATGATAATCGTCCTGCAGCCTCACCCAATTTTCAAGTGCACCAAATAAATTTCCCAGATGAAGTTTACCTGTGGGTCTCATTCCGCTCAGGAGTATTTTTTTTCCCAACAACATCTTCATTCCTTTCCTTGAATTAAAATCTCAAGAAAAACAAAACTATGTTTCTAAAAAAGGTAATAATAAAATTGGAGATGGGAAGGAGAAAAATAGGCAACAAACCAAATACCAGCATAATGATCAAAAGAAATGGTCCATAGGGTTCTACGGCATAATAGTAGTACCGGTACTTTGGCGGCAGCAATGTAGAAAGAATTTTTGAACCATCTAAAGGTGGTAGGGGAACAATATTAAAAACAGCCAAAAACACATTAAAAATAATGATATTTTCCATAAAGATCCTGTATGTAACTCCAAAGTCCCAGAAAACAACCAATAAAAAAGTAGCAATAAGACCCAGTATTAAATTCGTTCCCGGCCCGGCAAAGGAAACCCAAAATAATCCCTTTCGGGGATCTTTAAAATTACGGGGATTGATTGGCACCGGCTTTGCCCATCCAAAACGCAAGATCCAAAGCATGAGCAACCCTAATGGATCAAGGTGGGCAAGGGGATTAAGGGTTAACCTTCCTTGGAGTTTAGCAGTAGGATCACCCCAGGCATAAGCCATTCTTGCATGTGCATATTCATGAAAAGTAATGGCAATCAATAAGGCAGGAATACGAAATAACATCTCTGTTCCACCCATACTATCCTTCCCCTTTCTCATTTAAAAAAGGTTTTTGGCTACGTTGACGTTCCCAAAAAGATAAGATTCGCTTCCGGATCCGCTGCTCCTTCTCAAGAACAAAAATTAAAGCTAAGCCCTCAGGTGGCATCGTTTTTAGAAAAAAATTAGCCTCTGAGGACCTTAAGTTACCTTGTCGTAGATGCCTTAGGAGGACAGGTAGTTTATCCAGGATCGTAATTATCGTAAGCCATTCCTTTTTTTTGAGACGCATCACATAGCAAAGATATTTGAGGTCATGCTCCGACAAACCATAAAGAAGGAGGCTCAGGAAAAGAATAACTGGATCTGGTTTTTTCCCCCATCCCTTTACCTCCCATTTTCTTAGAAATAACTCCAGCTGTTCAACGCTGTTTTTTAGCAAAAGATTAAAGGGTACCCTGGGGAAAACAACCCCAAAAAGGCCCAGTTCGTGCATACGTTCCAATACTCTGGAAGGGGAGGGTTCCAGAAAAATAAGCTTTACTTCCTGATATAGTCTTTCCTTACTTACCTTTTCCAAAAGACGTTTTGTTATGGCCGAATGTAATAAGGAAAAGGTTTCTTCCTCGATCTGAAAGTCAAACCTTTGCTCAAGACTAAGAGCACGCAAAATGCGCAGGGGATCATCGACAAAACTTAACTTATAAAGGGCCTTAATCATACCCTTTTTTAAATCATTCACCCCACCAAAATAGTCATGTAATAAACCAAAATTATCCGGGTTGAGAGTACAGGCCAGGGTATTAATAGTAAAGTCTCGCCTGAAAAGATCATTTTTTATTTTTAAATGCTCAGACACGGATAGTGTACCTGGCAGGGAATAAAGCTCATTTCTTGCTGTAACCATATCAAAAATTACATTCTTTGGCAACTTCAGGGTTGCTGTTCCAAACCTTTCATAATAAGAAAATTTGCCGGGAAGTATCACTTTCAGACTTTTGGCGAATTCAACTGCAGAATTGTTCACCAACAGATCTATTTTATTATTTTCTTTCCCCAGCAAAAGATCACGCACAAAACCTCCGACTGCATAAACCCGCATAGATTTTTTCTGAGCCCAAGAACCTAAAAGATAAAGCATTAATTGCATTTCCTTGGAAAGGGCACTATTAATCAGGGGGGTAAGATTTTCCATACTCACTGTACCTTCATTCATTATATACTTGTCCAAAATAAACTACCACCATTATAGTATAAAAAGGGAAAAATAGCACTAAAACATCAACTGCGTTTATTTTTCACCAGGCGGAGAGGTATCACTATCCCTGGTTTTTAAAATTTTGGGCCTGAACCCCTTTACCGGAACCGGTTTTCTGATAAGAACATTAAAAAGCGAAGCTGCATCAAATGGTATCAGAGGCCATAAATAGGGGATACCAAATGAATGAGTTTTCAGGAGCCTAAAGATTAATATAATTAAGCCGGCAGTAAATCCATAGATACCAAATAAACCGGTAAACAAAAGTAAAACTATTGTAACCAGCCTATTGGCCAGGCCCAGTTCCCAACTTGGCGTTGAGAAAACGCCCACAGCTACTAATCCCGTATATAGTAAAACCTCAGGTGAGAACAAGCCTACATCTACAGCTATTTGCCCGATCAACAAAGCCCCCACCAGGCCAAGAGCTGTAGCCAATGGAGAGGGGGTATGAATGCTGGCTATTCGTAATAGATCAATGCCAACATTGGCTATAATAAACTGAATAAACAAGGGGACATTCGGTGTTTCCTTTGGCCCTAAAAACTGGAGGGTTTTGGGCAAAATTTCCGGGTTTTTTGCTACCAACAACCAAAGTGGCAATAAAAATATTGAAATTAAAATACCAATAAACCGGACCAAACCAATATATGTTCCTACAATTGGGGTATGACGAAATTCTTCAGCATGCTGCATATGATGGAAGTATGTTACCGGTGCAAGGATTACGGCAGGGGTAGTGTCAACAACAATACAGGCATGGCCTTCAAGTAGGTGTACTGCTGCTACATCAGGCCTTTCTGTATAACGGACTTCAGGGAAAGGATTCCAAAACCCGCTGGTAATAAACTCCTCTACTGATTTTTCTGCCATAGGTAAACCATCAACATCTATTTTTAGGAGCCTTTCCCTTATTCTATCCAATATTAAAGGGTTAATAATATCTTCTATATAAAGCAAACAAACTTCCGTTTGGGAACGGGTACCTATTTTGAATATTTCTGTCCTTAGTTTTGGATCCCTGATCCTTCTCCTGATTAAAGTAACATTAAAAAGCAGGGTTTCCACAAAACCATCGCGGGATCCACGCGTTACCTTTTCAATATCAGTTTCTTCCGGGGATCGTGATGGATATTGACGGATGTCGATCAACAGGGCGTTATTTTCACCGTCAATAAAAAAAAGAAGGAGTCCTGCCAACAATTCTTTTATAGCTTCCTCCAGGTTATCTACAGGAGAAATCTCTCCATAAGGTAAAAAATGCAACTTGATTTTGTCCAGGGTATTGGGTACTATTTCTTTCTGGGTGATATTACTAAATGTCTTCATAATTAAGGTCAATATGTTAGCATCCACAAACCCATCAATAAAAATAAATGCCCCATCTTTACGGCCTATTTTAAATTCTCTGGTGATAACGTCAAAACTTGTACCAATACCCAATTGCTGTCCAATATAGTCAAGATTTTCTTTTAGTTTTTCTAAAACCGGTGTATTGCTATGGGAATTCATATGGTTTACCTGTAATCCACCTTCCTATTATCCCTTAGGCCTGAAAATAAGGGCCATGACAAAACCAAAAACTATTGCTGCAGTAATCCCTGTAGACGTTAGTTCAAACATGCCTGTTAAAACTCCAATTACCCCGGAACGGGCTGCTTCGGACATGGCACCTTTGACAAGCGAATTTCCAAAACTAGAAATAGGTAAAAGAGCTCCTGCCCCGGCTAAATCCACCAACCTGTCATAAAGACCCAACCCCCCCAGTATACCCCCAGCCACTGTAAAACCGGAAAGGATATGACCGGGGGTAAGAGTTGTTAAGTCATGACACAATTGCCCGATCACACAAAAAAGCCCCCCGACTAAAAAAGCCAACAAATAAGTACTCATTACCTCGACCTACCTTGTTATACTAAAATAAAAAAACCCTGTTATTCAATTTCTAAGGAAACAGCATGAGCAATGGTAGGAATACTCTCACCTTGCAAATATGAAGTAGGACTATGAAGGGCTCCAGTAGCAACAAGCAAGACTTTACTAAGCTCTTTGTTCATCATTTTTTTATAGAAATGCCCTAAAAAAACTAAAGCTATACAGGCACACCCACTACCCCCAGCATCCACCAACTGGTGAGGATAGTACATCAAAACGCCACAATCTGTGTAGTTTGGACTTATATCAAAACCTTTTCCGGCTAAAATATCCTCGTTAGCCTTTTTGCCCAATCCCCCCAGGTCACCACTAATAATAAGGTTATAATAAGAGGGCTCTCTTCCAAGATCAATAAAATGGTTATAGATTGTATCTGCGGCAGCAAGGGCCATAGCCGTCCCCATGTTGTAGGGATCCTTAATGCCGCCATCAACAACCTTGCCTATCGTGGCCGACTCAACCCTTGGCCCATCTCCTGATAAACCTAATACTACGGCTCCCGCCCCGGTTACAGTCCACTGCGAATATCCAGGTTTCTGGTAGCCGTACTCAGTAGGATAACGATATTGTCTTTCTGTGGTTAAATTATGGCTGGAGGTTGAAATAAGTAGATGTCTGGCAGACCCACCTTCCAAAAGCATTGCCCCAAGGGCTATGCCTTCAGTTAAAGTGGAGCAAGCGCTAAAAATTCCAATATAGGGTATAGATAATTTCCTGGCACAAAAGGAAGGGGTAATGATCTGGTTCAAAAGGTTGCCAGCAATAAAAAAATCGATATCCTCGGGTGTTAACCCCCCTTTACCCAGGGCAAGATAACAGGACTCCTCCATCATATGGCACTCGGCATCTTCAAAGCTTTTTTCTTTTATAATAGTATCTGTATAGGTGCGATCAAATTCTGTTGCCAGGGGTCCCAGGCCTTCCTTGGGACCGGCAACAGTTGCTGCAGAAAGTAACGTGGTTTTTTTTTCAAAAAGAATACTTTGTCTTCCAGTTTTTTTTTCTTTGAAAAGCAACTCTGGCAATTCTTACCCCCGCTAGTCATTACATTTTTTATAATTGGATTTTGGTTCGCTGGATCAAAAAATGGCCGAAATTAAGCCAATAACAAAGGCAGTAACTACACCAAAAACAATCACAGAGCCGGCTAAAGCAAACATTTTGGTAGCTGTTCCTAAAACCAATCCTTCCCGTCGAAATTCTATGGCCATGGAGGTTACTGAATTGGCAAACCCGGTTACCGGTATAGCTAAACCAGCCCCAGCAATACGTGAAATATTGTCAAATACACCCAACCCGGTTAAAAGGGCTGCTATGAAAATTATCGTAACCACCGTTGGGTTTCCTGCCTCCTTTTCAGGTATCCCCAGGGATATATACAGGTTCAGGATAAATTGACCAAGGACAGCTATAGACCCTCCGAACACAAAAGCATAAAAAACGTTTTTAACCAGGGGGGGTTTTGGCTGTTTCAAACGGTTCCAGTCCTTGAGCCAGTTTTCCTTTATTAAAAGATTATCTTCATTTTCTAGCGAACTTATAGGAACTCACCACCAATCAGAAGCTCATTTCCATCTACAACCCTAATAACTAATTGTTGGACAGTTACTACCTGTCGTTTACACCAAAAGCCAATTTTACATTTGCTTTATATCCACTGACATCACCATCATCCACATGGGCCGTTAAATTTAAGATTTCAACCCCAGTGATGCCCTCCACAGTTTGGGCAGCATCTCTTACAGCATTTTTTACGGCATCTTCCCAACCCATCTCTGACTCACCAACAAGTTCAATTATTTTGGCTACGCTCATTTACTTCCCTCCTTTCTGATTTATCATATGAAGTTAGTTTACCTCCTTTTTTCTCTTTTATTCTTCAAGATTATTTCCATAAAGAAGGTGATTAGTTGCCAAACGGTAATCAGTAATAGTATCCTGCAACCCTATTACAGGCTTGGAACGCCGTGGAATCCGATCCTTGCCGGGGAAAAGAGAATATGCAAAACAAAGGGTGAAAACAACAACTATTAAAACTACCATCACCAGAACAATGTAGTAATGTGTATCTTTTGTCACCTTCTACCCTCCCATTTTTATTTTTTTCCCTGAATGATTCCTTGATCTTGGAACCTGCTTTTATTATTTGTCAGCAACACTACATTTATAACAAAAAGAGCTCAAATTACTTGAGCTCTTATTCCCCGGATTTTTGCAAAAAACTAATCCACTTCCCGTTTAAAGTCTTGTAAAACTTTTCTTTCGAT
Organism: Dethiobacteria bacterium; assembly: GCA_050942625.1. GTDB lineage: Bacteria > Bacillota > Dethiobacteria > DTU022 > UBA8154 > JBMNNS01. Next base: position 14,790 of record JBMNNS010000014.1, on the reverse strand, counting down.
CCGTGATATATAGGATTGTGACAAATTTAAAACTTTGGCTACCTCCTTCTGGCTTTTGTCCAAAAAATAGCGCAGGACAATAATCTGCCTTTCCCGAAATGGAAGGTCATTAATTATCTCTTTTAAAAAAAGATTATCAGCAGTCTGATCGAAGGAAAAATCCCTTCGCCCAAGGATAGCAACAATCTCGTCAGCATTCTCATCCTGCAACGATAAAGGGGTGTGTTGCAATTCCATCAACCAAACAATCTCCTCTTTTTCACATCCTATTTTAGCGGCTATTTCCTCCAACCTGGGTCTACGTCCTAGCTCCTGTGCCATTATTTCCTGGGTTTTTATCACCTGTTTATAAAGAGCATAATTTGAACGGGACACTTTGAGAGGGCTACTGTTTTTTCTTAAATAGGTACGCATATCCCCGAGGATAAAGGGAACAGCATAAGTTGAAAACTTTACCCCCTTGTCCGGATCATATTTTTGCAAAGCTTTAAGCAGACCCAGACAACCTTCTTGGAATAAGTCATCATAATCGCCTGCTTTGAAAGCATATTTTCCTGCCAGGGCCCGTACAAGGGGGATGTTATATTTAATCAGTTCTTTCCTTGCTTCCAGGTCGCCCTCTCTATTTTTGCGATATAGTTTCTTTATTTCTTCTGTAGTTAGCCTATCCATAAATTTATCCCCTTTAAAACCCTGCATTTTAATGGGTGCTATCCTTGGAATTGTTATTAAAATATTTAAGCATCTTAATAACTGTTCCTTCATTGGGCCTGGAGCTGATCGTCACCTCATCCATAAAGTTTTCCATTATGGTAAAACCCATCCCTGATCTTTCTAATTCGGGTTTTTCTGTATAAAGGGGCTCACGTGCAGTTGCAATGTCTTTAATACCTTTCCCCGTATCGTGTACCTCTACAATAAATTTGTTTTTCTCAATGGCTGCCTTGATCATGATCTTTCCTTCCTTCCCTTCATAAGCATGAAGAATACAGTTGGTAACGGCTTCTGAAACAGCAGTTTTTAGTTCGTTTAATTCTTCAAGGGTCGGATCCAAACGTGCCGCAAAAGCAGCCACAACAACACGCACAAAGCTTTCGTTTTCCGATCGTGCCGGTACTTCAAGTATCATATAATCCATTTTTTGCCTGGCTTGTAAGTCACCAGCCATTCCTTGACACCTCCTGAGGGGTTTTTAAAAGTTTAGGAAAGGGTGGACAAGGCTTCATCTTCGCTACTGTAAATAGGTATAATCTTTAAAAGCCCACCGATCTGAAGTATCTTTTTAAGATGTTCGCCAGGGCTGCAAATAACTAGTTTACCCCTTCTGGCCTTGATCTGTTTATAGCGGCCTAAAATTACACTAAGCCCTGAGCTATCCATAAAAGTTAAGTGTTCAAAATTTAAAACCAGATTACGGATTTCATCCCTTTGTAATTCCCTTTCTACTGCTTCCTTAAATCCTATGGAAGAATGGTGATCAAGTTCCCCTTTTAATCTTACTAGAAGACAATCTTTTCGCCTGATTAATTGTACCTTCATTACCCTGTAAAACCTCCTACCAACTACTTACTGGAAATTAATTCTGCATCTATCAGGATTTTCCTGCAATAAAAAAAGCCCCTGAGGGCTTTTCCAAAAAATATTTTAGCGGCCAAAACGCAACCATGTACTCAGATATTTCCAAAATAGCTCCATAAGAGAGGCTTTTTTTACATTGGCAGTTACTATGAGTGGCACCTCTTTGAGGATCTTCTCTTCCTCCACAGCCTGCATTGTACCGACTATTTCTCCTGCTTTTAAAGGTGTTTTTAACCTTGCCGGTAATACTGTCCGGATTGTGTAATTAACTTCATCGCCTTTTTTCAACAGCAAACTCAGGTTTTCTGCAGTAATAACATCTACCTCTTCTATGGAACCCTTTTCCACAGGGAGGGTCATAACCTTTTCACTTTTACCTAATAATAGGATGCTGTAATAATTAGCAAAACCGTAATTAAGCAGTTTTGTAGCTTCCTCATAACGAATTTCACTGGTTGGCCCATTTAAGATAACAGCAATAAACCGTGTTCCGTTTCTTTCAGCAGTTGCTACAATACTATGTAAGGATTCAGGGGTAAAACCGGTTTTTATACCATCACAGCCCTTGTAATAGTAAATAAGGCGGTTGGTATTGCTCAAGAAAACACCGCCACTTTTTATCTTCCCTTCTAAAAAGTGTTCATCCATCCATATTTTACTCCAGCGAAAAAAAATAGGGTGTTTTAACAATTCCCGGCTTAGCAGAGCCAAATCATAGGCAGAAGTATAATGTTCATCATGATGAAGGCCACTGGAATTTATAAAATGGGTATTTTTCATTCCCAACTCAGTAGCCCGTCGGTTCATCCGTTCAACAAACGCCTCCTCACTGCCGGCCAGGTATTCTGCAACAGCTACGGCTGCATCATTGCCGGAATGCACGGTAATCCCTATTAACAATGATTCCATGTCCACCACATCACCCGGGCTCAAAAATAACTCAGAACCACCCATAGAAGAAGCATGCTCAGTAATGGGTACTCCATCTTCCAATGAAATATCCCCTTTACTTAACGCCTCAAGTGCCAGCAATAAAGTCATAATTTTTGTTGTACTTGCCGGGTAAAGCTTTTCATGTTCATTATAGCCGAATATTATTTCACCGCTTTGGTACTCCATCAATAGTGCAGCTTTGGATTTAATCTCCATTTCCACCGCTTGAACCTTATCGTTTCCAAAGGAAAAGACAACTGTTAGAAGGAACAAAATAGTGAGGAAAAGGGAAACAACCTGACGTGTTTTTTTTGTTTTCATAGACAGCCCTCCTTCTCACTTATTATCCCCTTGCTTTTCAAAAATGATACAAATAGAAAAGCCCGCTAATTTATATTTAGAAGCAAGGCTGGCTATAAAAAGGTATTAAAGATGTTGGATATTAATCAAGCCTCATGCTGGAAAGGGGGGAACAACACCATACACCAGGGGAGTTGTTTCTGCTTTTTCTTCACCAATGGCAAAAGCATTGTTAATTTCCTTACAAGCCTCTTCAAGGATATCCTCCCTGTTAGTATGTAAAAAAGCAAGTATATCACCCTGGACAATATAATCATTTACTTTATAGTTTAAAACCACCCCGGCAGCTGGATCTATTTTTTCGGTTTTATATGTTCTTCCAGCTCCTAAAAGTTTAGCCGTTTTGCCAACACGTCTGGCATCAATTTCACGCAAATAGCCTGTTCTTGCAGCTACAATTTTCTTTATATATTTTGCCTGTACAAATAAAGAAGGATTCTTTATAAATTCAGGGTTTCCTCCCTGGGCAATGACCATTTCCTTAAATTTTTCCAACGCCATGCCGTTATTGATTAATTTCGCCAGTTCCGCTTCTCCCTCTTCTATATTCCTAACCTTACCGGCCATGGCTAACATATGACCCCCCAAAATAAGGGTAAGTTTTCTTACGTCCCCAGGTCCTTTCCCTTCCAGTACATTTACCGCTTCCTTGACTTCAAGTGCATTACCAACTGCGAAACCTAAAGGCTGGCTCATATCCGTTACTACTGAAACAACCCGCCTTCCCATATCTTTCCCAATCCTAAACATGATTTCAGCAAGATGAAAAGCGGCCTCTTTATTTTTCATAAAGGCACCCCGACCTGCTTTCACATCTAATAAGATAGCACCGGCTCCACCAGCAATTTTTTTACTCATAATCGAAGCAGCAATAAGTGACATATTTTCTACTGTTCCTGTTACATCCCTGAGAGCATAAAGTTTGCCCTCTGCCGGCGTTAAACTTTCAGTCTGGGCCATAATGGCCAAATATTTTTTTTCCACAAGTTCTTTGAACTGCTTTATTGATAGATCTGCCTTAAAACCTGGAATACTCTCCAACTTATCAATAGTTCCTCCTGTAAAACCAAGGCCCCTTCCCGAAATTTTTGCCACGGGTACACCTGCTGCAGCAACCAGGGGAGCCAGCACCAGCGTTATCTTATCGCCTACACCTCCGCTACTGTGTTTATCGACAACTATTTTATCATTAAAGTCAAAATCTAGAACTTCCCCTGATTCGGCCAGGGCGGCAGTTAGAGCATTCGTTTCCCTGGCATTTAACCCCTGAAAACAGATTGCCATCAACATTGCTGCCATTTGATAATCAGGAATGTTACCGTTGTTAAATTCCTGGATCATATAACTAATTTCTTCAGGAGAAAGGCTTTGCCCATCCTTTTTCTTTAAAATTAGATCTAAAAACCCCATGATCTGACCACCCTCTTTGGAGTTGTAGTTTTCCAATATTACTACTGGTTCCCGGTTATCTCCAGGTATCTTTCCTGCCCAATTAATTCAACAGCAAAGCTTTGACCATTAGCCGTTGGCCTGGTGTTGAGCAACTCTGCTACAGTAGCTCCCAGATCGGCAAAACTTTCCCTTATTGCCAGTGGGCCATTGATTACCTTATCCCCAAAAACCAGCAAAGGCACATATTCCCTGGTATGGTCTGTTCCCGGGTGGGTTGGATCACAACCGTGATCAGCAGTGATAACAAGCAGATCCTCTTTTTGCAAGGAAAGCATTATTTTCCCCAAGAAAATGTCAAATTCCTCCAAAGCCAGAGCAAAACCTTTTACATCATTTCTATGACCATACAACATGTCGAAATCTACCAGGGTAGCCCATAAAATGCCCTTAAAGTCCTCCCTCAGAGCCTGGCTGACAGCTTTCATAATACTTTTATTGTCAGAGGCCAGAAGATGGCGTGTGATGCCTTTACCGGCAAAAACATCCTTAACTTTACCTACTGCCCAGACTTCATATCCCGCCTCCACAGCCAGATCGAGCAATGTATTGCTGAAAGGCGGTAAAGAAAAATCACGCCGTCCCTTTGTACGCCAGAATTGTCCGGGGGTTCCCCTGAAGGGTCTGGCTATAACCCTGGCAACAGCATTATCTCCGGTAAAAATCTGTTCCCGGGCAAGCAAACACCATTCGTAAAGGGTTTTTAAGGGGACCACCTCTTCATGGGCAGCAACCTGAAAAACACTGTCAGCAGAAGTATAGACAATTGGCGATCCTGTTTTTAAATGTTCTTCACCTAATACCTGGATAATTTCCGTTCCTGAGGCGGCATAGTTTCCCAAAGTTTTTCTTCCAATTGCTTTTTCAAAGCCTGAAATCAAGTCCCTGGGAAACCCTTCCGGAAAAAGGGGAAAAGGTTTTTGAAGGACCAGCCCTGCAAGTTCCCAGTGCCCTGTTGTAGTATCCTTGCCGGGGGACGATTCTGCCATTTTTCCATAAGCACCTATAAATGTATCTAAGCTGGAGGTCCCTTGCAGGTAAACAACCCTTCCCAGCCCAAGTGAGAGGAGATTTGGTATCTTAAGGGGGCCACATTCCAAAGCAACATGGCTAAGGGTATTGCAGCCAAGATCCCCATAATCCCCTGCATCAGGTAAGGCTCCAACCCCTGAGCCGTCTAAAACAAGAATAAAGACCCTTTTTATCACAATATTTCCCCCTTGCCCTTAAGCCCTGGGATGTGTCTGATTATAGACCTGTTTTATTTTTTGTCTTGTTACCTGGGTATAGATCTGTGTAGTTGAAATATCTGCGTGACCTAACATTTCCTGTACCGAACGTAGATCCGCACCATTTTCTAAAAGGTGTGTTGCAAAAGAGTGCCGCAGTGTATGGGGAGTAATTTCCGTCTTTAGCCCAGCTTTTATAGAATATTTTTTCAAAATTTTCCAGAAACCTTGCCTTGTAAGCCGGTTACCCTGCAAATTTAAAAATAGTGAAACCTCGTCTTTTCTTTTTACTAACTTGACCCGCCCTTTATGCAAGTAGTCCTGGAGGCTTTTAATTGCAATGGAACCAAGAGGGATAATTCTTTCTTTACCCCCCTTACCATTACATTTTAAAAAACCCATTTTAATGTGCACATCACTTACATTCAAGCAGACCAGTTCCGAAACTCTTATACCTGTAGCGTATAAAAGTTCAAGCATGGCTTTATCCCTCAGTCCAGCTGCATTCTTTGTTTTTGGTTGTTCAAGCAATAATTCCATTTCGTTGAGGGAAAGGACCTGCGGCAATTTTTTTTCCAGGCGGGGAGACTCCAGATCAGTGGTTGGGTTTTCCTGAATCAGCTGTTCTTTTAAAAGAAACTGGTAAAAAGATCTGATGGAAGCTAAGTTCCTGGTAATAGTAGAAGGAGCAAGCCCTCTTTCTTTTTGGTGCAACAAATAATCCGATATTATTTTCCGTGAAACACAGTTTGCATCCTTTATATTATTATTATGTAAATATTTAAGATAGTCCCTTAGATCCCTTTGGTATGAATCAAGAGTGTTTTTTGCAAGCCCTTTTTCTACAGAAAGATAGTTAATGAAGTCTTTTAAGGTACTATCCATACCAGTCTTATCCCCTTTAGCTAAAATATAGCAATTATAATATGATATTCCACGCCGGCCATATAAAACCCTTTTTCAACATATTATGTTTGTTATACCTTAAAAAAGGGAAGAAGCTAATTTAATAAAGACAGGAGTAATATAGGCTTCCACCAGTACCCCCACAATCATGGAAATAAAAATTAAAAACATAAAAAAAGAGTATTGTAAAAACAAATAGCTAGAACTTTGTTTTTTCCATGCCAGATGGTTTTTATATTTTAAAATAGAAAAAGATGTCGAAATGGCAGAAGCAGAAAGGTAAGCAGGTATAAGCAGAAAGTTATGTGGTAAAACAGCGGCCAAACAAAAAACAACGCCCTTTAGTGCCGAACGATCTACCAAAAAACCGACCGTAAAACCAAGGGCCAGACCTTTAAGTAGAAGATATAATAACGTAAGAAGAAAACCCAGGCGTAGCAGACCCAATAACCAAACAATTAAAATGAATCTTCCATTTTTTTGTAAAGACATTTTCAACAATGGGGTTGGATTTAAGATGTTGGTCTCGCCATGTAAACTATCCATAAAGTGGGTAACGGTAGTGTTTAGCTCCATTAACTGGCTTTCTTCCATAAACCTGATTAATAAGGCTCCACAAAAAACCCCAGTCAGAAAAAAAGTGCTAACAAGCATATAGATGCCCACATTTTCCCTTAAATATTCCAGGATAGCTCTATGGAAAGCCTTCACAGTATTCTCCTTTTTTTGGGTTGTCCTCTAAATAATAATTATGTAACCACCATGGAGAATATGTATTAACTTTATTTTATATATTCTAAAGCCAACAAAAGGCCAATGATGGTTTTGCCGTCTTCTATAATGCCCTCGTTTATCATCCTAGAAGCCTCACTAAGGGGGAATAGTTCCTTAATAACAAATTCTCCCGCAGGTTTTTCAACCTGTTGTTCTATTAAGTCCTGGGCTAAAAAAATAGATATTTTTTCCCCTACAAAACCAGGGGAGGAATAGTAAGAAGCTATTTTTTGCAACCTTCCGGCCCTGTAACCTGTTTCCTCCGCTAATTCCCTTTGAGCACATGACTCTGCCGTTTCACCAGGTTTTAACGTCCCGGCAGGGATCTCCAGTAAAACCTTTTCTGCAGGTTTACGGAACTGTTTGACAAAGACTACCTCCTTTTTATCATTGATTGGAACTATGGCCACAGCCCCTGGATGTTCAACTATTTCCCTTTTGCTCTGTGAACCGTCGGGTAGAAGAACATCATCAACCCTTAAGTTCAAAATTTTTCCCTCATAAACATGCCTGGTCTTTATTGTTTTTTCTACAAGATCCAAAACAAACCCCCCTTTCAAGTTATATTTCTCCATTTTAAGGCAAAAACCTTTCAGGCCAGTTACAGAATCTGTTCACAAAGATGGCTGTTGCCGTGACTGCAGCAAAAAAAGCAGGATCCTCTTTCACTTTCCTGCCCATGGTTTGAAGATAACAGGGTGATTTTTTTAAAAACTGAAATAAACGCTGTCTGACAATAATGATATCATGTTTTTTGTGAAGCCCTGTTTCCTGCAGTTGTTTTAAAATAAAAGATGTCTTCTTTTTATCAAAAGAAGGTAAAGGTAAAAAAGCCTTATTCAAGGCAATTTCACGAAGGGAGGTCAGGGTATGATGGCTCAGGCCGTAATGTCTTGACCTCTTATCGGCAAAACTTATGCGCGGGATCACTATGGGGATCCCACGAAGCTTGTGAACCCTATCGATATGCTCGCCCTGTTCTATTCCACTGTAACCATAACGTGTTCCAGTTCCCACTACCCCTGGGCCAGGGGTAATAAGAATAATATCTGCCTTTAGCTCCTCCCTGGCAGCAATTAAAGCAGTATAGATATTTACAGTTTCTAAATCGCCACCAAAGGCCTGGCCACATGTTATTGTCCCACTTAACAAACCCTCTTCTTGGAGATGGTGTATAACATTACTCAAATAAAGAGGAAGAGCAGCACTGTCGGTCATAATATATACTATTCTCCTGCCGGGGTGCAACTTTTTTATGGTTAAAACAAAGGGTGCAACCATACTATGAAGCTCACCAATAACTACTGGAGTATTCCCCATACCTTTATACCTTTGCAAGGTAGCCGCAGGGTCCCTGCGGCTTAAAATTTCTTCATAAGCCTGGACCTTTAGCTGGAAAGGGGTGTACCGTAATTTAATGATATGTCCTGAAGGGGATAATTGAAGGTTATTTTGCGCGTAGTTATAAATTACAAAGTGATAACCGCCACTCCCAAGGTTTAGCTCTACTGCAGTAGTATTTAAAACCACTCTGTTGCCCTGTTCAGCTACACCTGTTAGGGCAGGGAAATTATAGGCCTTTTCTTTTTTATCCCCCTGGCTCACCATTAAACATTGCAGACCTGCCCGGGACCAAATTACCTTTTCTACATAAGCCTGCTTTGTGCTGATCATCTTTATTTTCTCCTGCCTAAACTGTCCAGAAAGAACAAACTTTTATGATCCTCAATAAATTTACCCAGAGAAAATTTTTCACAGTAGTAATGTAAAATTAAAAACAAGGCATTTCCAATAAAAACTATATATAGAGGTAAAATAAGAATACCGTAAAAACCAAGCGCCCCCCCTAAAATATAGGCCCCCGTGTCACCCAGCATAATTTTTGTTTCCAGTTCCCAGTACAAATAGATCAGCAGCATGCTCCAGAAGGGTATTAAAAGCCAGATGTATTCCCTGCCCAGCAAGATGAGGAGCAAAGAAATAAGGAAAAATATTTTTGCTGCCCTGGCAGGCCTAGTATCCAAGAGATTAAAAAAATTAGAAAAGAGGGCAAGAAACAAGGCTTTACCCAACCAATCTGGCCAAATCTCCCCCCCTAGCCGAGAAGAAACAAAAACTGCAATTAGAAAACCCCCGATTGCCTTGTATAAACCTGTTGATATTTCTTTTCCATGCCATAGTTTTTTTAAATGTCCCCGGAACCCCTTACAATCTTTTTCCCCCCATAGATCATCTATTATGCCCAGGACCCCTACCACGGTAATATAAATAAACAGCAAACCCCAGATTGTTTTACCTTCCCTAAAATAATAGTGCAGGGGAATAATAAGAACAAGCAATGATATTAAAAAAATAACCCCGCCTGTAGAAACAATGCTTTTCCCCTGGTAATTAGTAGCCAGATTATTTTTACGTTCCTGCCATCTAATGTACAAAGGTGTCAATAAGTACGTACAAAACAGTGGCAACAATACTATTAAAACAGATAGTGGTTCCATATAATTTGGACTATCCGGAATTTGCATCTTATTGCCCTTTCATGATGTATTTTAAAACTGCTAAGAATTGGCGTCCCCGGTGGCAAAAAGAATATAGATCGTTACCTGTGAAACGATGGGTTATCTGTAGCGGTATTTCTTTAATCCTGTACCCAGATCTGCTGCTTTCTATGGTTAATGCTACTTCAGCAGCAAACCCTTCAGCCTTAAATGACAATGCTTCCCAAAGGGAACGTTTTAAAACACGCTGTCCAGAAAGCGGTACAGCCATCCTTTCCCCACTTCGTAAACGGATTGCCCAGTAGGCTAGCGTCCTCACAAAACCAAGGCCTGCCCGCCTGGGGGCTTTAAAACATGCTATACTCATATCCGCTTCGTCTTTAGCAACAACATGAATCAGTTTCCTAATTTCAAGGGCACTTTCTCTTAAATCAGCATCGACAAAAGCCAAAATTTTTCCTTTTGAAAAACGGACACCTTCTCGAAGTGCCTGACTTTTACCCCTGTTAGTAGAAAAACTAAATACGGTCGCCCCCGCCTCCAGAGCCTCCTGGGCAGTCTTGTCCGTTGAGCCATCGTCCACAACAATAACTTCCCCAATTTCGGGCAGCTTCAGTAGGGTTTCTACTGTTTTACCCACCCAACCTTCTTCATTAAATGCCGGTACTATCGCCGAAACGTACATTTAACATCAACCTTTACTGTTTACCTCCTGTATTATCTTTAAAAGTTCCAACCTGTTAAAAAATTTACTAAAGTCATTGATATGATAGACATTTCCAGCGTTGCTGACAACATCCAGATAACCTTCTTTTTTACCCTCATCGTCACTACAGGAAAGATAAATAATTGTTCCGCCTTCTTCAATAACCCTGTTAATAATTGGCTGCAGAAAAACTTCAATTTTACCTGCAACAATAAACAGCATCTTTTCCCCAATATCCTCTTTTTTTGCGGATGAAAACAAAGCTTTTTCCGGACCTTGTTCCAGGATATCTAATAATCCTCCAGCCTGAAGAATATCTGCTACTTTATGACCAAACAACGGCTCTTCATCCAATAACAATCTGCCTAACTCATTTGCTAATAACTCACCTACGTTAGTATCAGGCCCATACTGCAGTTCTTTTTTTAATAATTCTAAAATACCTGTTTCCTCAAAGGCATCAATGTTAGCAAATATATAAGCTGTATATGTGCAATCGCTTAACCTTAGAAAATTTTCAACCTCAGGGGACAACTTTTCCTGGGAAAAAACCTTCAGGGAAACTTCTTGAAGCTGGTTTTTAATTAAAAGTGGAGCCAAGTCATTTTCCAAGGACTCCCAATGCCCAAGTTCCTCTTGCAGGCGGGAAGTGAGTAAAAAATAATGGTCAATTTCCTTTTTATAATTTATGATTTCTTCTTTTAGTTTTTCAATCACAACAATTTGGTTCATAACAAGGGCTTTTTCCCCCATAGAGGCGCCGACCAGAATCCCAATGCCCAGTGCTAAAAATACTGCAATCAAGGAAAAAAGGAAATTTTTTGATTCCATTTTCACACCATTACCCTTTACTTTTAGTGAGCTACCGGAAAACCAAGTCTATAGCACAAAAGGTATAGAATATGCCGCACCAGGGGGGAAAATGCCACCAGAATAACAACCGGGAAAAAAGCCGCAGCTAAAAGTGCCGATAAATCCTGCCAGCTTAACCCTTTCCTGTAAAGATGAGTCAATCCCCTTGCATCTACCAGTTTGTCTCCAACTTTTAGGCGGACCAGGAAGGTAGAAGCCATGCCTTTTCTCCCTTTTTCAAGAAAATCAATCATATGGGAATGTGTACCCACAGCAACAATTAGCTCTGCTTTATTTTCATAGGCTAGTAAAAGGGCAATGTCTTCACTGGTACCAGGAGCTGCTACAACCTTGGCCTTTAAGCCCAGCTTAGCAATACGTGACATCCCGGGAGCTACCCCATTTGGGTAAGCATGCACAACAATTTCTTTTGCCCTCTGCAGAGTTTTATCTCCCACACTGTCCATATCACCAACAATTAGATGCGGTGTAAAGCCCATTTCACAAAGGGCATCTCCTCCACCATCAACACCAATAAGTACTGGCTTTTCTGCTTTTATGTATGCTTTTATTGTCCGCAAATCATTTTTATAATTTTTTCCCCTGACTACTATTAAAACATGTTTGCCCTCCATTGCAGTTTTTAAAGTAGGAAACTGCAAACTTCCCAATATCAAGTCCTTTTCCCTGCGGGCATATTCAAGGGTGTTTTGAACAAAAGAATCCAACTGGCGTTTCAAATTTTTTTCTGCAAGAGACATTTTGCTTTGCAAATAACTTGCTTTAATAACTCTCCCCTGTCCCAAAAAAACATTGCCTGCAAAAAGGTTATTTCCTCTTATGGTAATAACCTCACCCTCCATGACTTGTGAAAACGTTTTTTCCCCTACATTGTCAAGAATATAAACCCCTTCTTTTAACAATATTTCCGTACCCCGTGCCGGGTACTCCCCATCGAAAATGCTGACGCTATTAATAACTGCCTTGATTTTTTTTTCAACCAACTCCTGGGCGGCCAGTTCATCAAGGTTATGGTGAGAGATCAAGGCAATATCACCCTGCTGCAACCTTTTACAAAGGAGCTTTGTTTTTAAATCCTTTTTAACTATCCCACTTAAATAGACGGCAGCCATAACCTCACGAACCTTTACTATATGAAAAAAATTTATGTCTTATGTCTTATGTTAGTATGTTTAATAAGCATGAACTTTATAGATTTATATAAAATAAAAAACCAGCCACCGATTACAGACCGGCATTGCTGGTTTTTTCATTTTCAAACTAATAAGGAGATAGAACGTTTTATGTTGGCAACCTTTTTATTGAACCTTGTATTCATATTTTTTATTTTTTAGCCTGATGCGATCAGCTACCAGGGCAATAAATTCTGAATTAGTAGGTTTGCCTTTTTCAGTATTGATCGTATACCCAAAGAATTTTTTGATTGTATCGATGTTATTTCTTGCCCAGGCAACTTCGATCGCATGACGAATAGCTCGTTCGACACGGCTTGGGGTAGTTTCATATTTTTCTGCAATCCTTGGATAAAGAATTTTTGTAACTGAGCCTAAAAGTTCAATTTCCTTTACCACCATGGAAATAGCATCCCTTAAATACAGATATCCCTTTATATGAGCTGGAATACCTATTTCATGGATAATAGCAGTTATTTCCTCAATGTAATTATCACTTTTTTCCTTTTTGATACCTAATATCTCAGCAGGGGGCCTTTTCCCTTCTACATGATCGTTTGCCAACTGGCGTACTCTTTCAGCTAAAATATCCAGGTTAAACGGTTTCAATATATAATAAGAAGCACCCAGTTCAACAGCCTTTTGAGTAATGTTTTCGTGCCCAAAGGCCGTAAGCATAATAACCTTAGGCCTTGGAGAAAAGTCTTTCTCCCACAGTTTTTCAAGTACACCTATTCCATCAAGATGGGGCATAATAATATCCAATAAGACAATATCTGGTTTTTCTTTTTCAATTAATTCAAGGACTTCCATACCGTTAAAAGCATTGCCTACTACCTTCATGCCTTCTTCTTTCATAAAATATTCCGACAATAATTCATTAAATTCTCTGTTATCATCCGCTATTAATATTTTCAGCACAAAAAGGGCCTCCTCTTAACTATAGTTCCGTTCAAATAAATATTCGACAATTGGAAAGCAATTCCTTCTTTATCCAAAAATTTTATTTAAGAAACTGGAATTATTTCGGTTTCCTGGATCATCCACTCTGCATAAATCCCATATCCTCTAGTTGGATCATTGATAAAAACGTGGGTTACAGCCCCCACCAGCTTACCATTTTGAATAATAGGGCTACCGCTCATCCCTTGGACTATTCCACCAGCAGCTTCCAGCAATTCTTCATCAACAATCCTGATAATAATACCACGATCGCCGGGTTTATTTTGGTTAGTTGTTTTTTCTATTTCTATAGCGAAACTTTCTATTTTATTTCCTCTTATGACTGTTAATATTTCTGCAGGACCTTTTTCAACCTGGAAAGCAAGAGCTACAGGAAGGGGATCCGGATAGGGAGTTATACAATCCTTCATATTTTGGAGCCTGCCAAAAATACCAAAATAAGTGTTTTTTTCAATCGTCCCGACAATATCCCTGCCTTCCCTAAAAATCCCTGCCTTTTCCCCAGGCTGACCCCTTTGTGCCTTTTTGATATTGATAATATCGGCTCTAACTATTTGACCGTCATCTATCTGTACTTTTGCATTGGAATCTAATTCGGTAATAACATGACCAAGCGCCCCATAATATTTTTTCTCGGGATCATAAAAAGTTAAAGTTCCCACACCCGCTGCTGTGTCCCTTATATAAGATCCTATACAATATTCACCCGTGTCAGGACACAGGTAAGGATTAACTACAATTGTTAGTAGTTGCCCATTTCTTTTTACTTTAAAAGATAATTTTCCTTTTTGGGATTCTTTTTTGATTATTTCTGCAGCCTTATCAATATCATTGAGCTTATTATCGTTTACAAAAATGAGAACATCGCCGATTTGCAAGCCGCCTTCCTCTGCGGGGGAAAAAAGCCTCTCGTTATCTTGTAAATAATAGTAACCTACAACGATGACACCTTCTTCATGAAGTTTAATCCCAATGGAATGCCCACCAGCCATGAGTTTCATCTCCGGTAACACATTCACTGTTAATTGTCTTAAGGGTATTAACCCCCTAAAAAGGCTGAATTCCAGGCTAACATTTCCGCGGGATAAACCTGTTAAAGCAAAGTCATGATGATATTTAAGACGGTTAAATTCACTATCTGTCAAAGGGGTGCCGTTCAGATCCAAGATACCGGCTTTGTCTGCCTTAACATATAGATCCAGAGGAAATTTTAATTGGAAGCAATGTTCCTGGCCTTCAAATAAACGAATGTTTTCATCAAGATTAATTTTTACTTCTAGAGGTAAAAAGAATATAATAAGTAGCAAAAAGATTGATATAATTAAGACGAGATTTTTACGACGGTAATT
>JBMNNS010000093.1:0-5956 GCA_050942625.1 Dethiobacteria bacterium | reverse complement strand
ACTTGCTGGCTTTTCTGGTCCTGTTTTTTATCTTTTACTTTGTACTGAAATATTTTGGGAAAAGGCTCAGAATTTTAAACCGGGTCCCCATCATAGGGCCCGTTAATGCTCTTCTGGGTGCAGCTGCAGGTGGGGTTAAAGGCCTCCTAATTATGTTTTTGATCATCTCCTTGCTTACCTTAATTAAAACGGAATTTTGGATGAATACTATGGAATCATCTGCTGTGGTTGCTCTTTCAAATCATTATATACCGCTTCTTTATGGATTTATTTTTGATCATGTCATGAAAAGGTTGGGAACGTTTGTTTGACCATAAAAAAAGATTCTGGCTGGGATATCACAGCATATGATATTTTGGATTCAGAATTTTATGAAGGAGACACGGTCAGGCTGGCCCGCTCTTTGCTTGGGGCCCTCATGGTTCATTTCTCACCTGCCGGTCTTACTTCGGGTTATATCGTGGAAACTGAGGCCTATCTTTGTAAAGATGATCCAGCCTGTCATGCTGCCAGGGGTAAAACAAAAAGAAATGCCGCCATGTTTGGGCCTCCTGGGACGGCGTATGTTTATTTTATTTACGGAAACCATTATTGTTTTAATATTGTTTCCAACAGGGAAGGCGTTGGCGAGGCCGTCCTGATCCGTGCCCTTGAACCTGTGCATGGTCTAAACCTGATGTGGCAAAGGCGTGGTCATAAACACAAACAGACAAACTTGACCAATGGGCCGGGTAAGCTCTGTGCCGCCATGGCTGTTAATAAGAACCATAACGGCCTTTTTTTATCGGGGCCCCCTCTTTTTATAGCACGGGGGAAGAAAATTTCCGAAAACAGTATTGGCACCTCCGGCCGAATCGGCATCAGGGTTGCCCAGAATAAACCCCTAAGGTTTTTTATTAAGGACAATCCTTTTCTATCACGTTTGGGGTGATGGTATGGAAAAAACAATGCATTTCCTTGAATTTAAAAAAATCAGACAACAACTTCAGAATTTTACCCTTACCGGTATAGGTGCACAAAAGGCTGCGTTATTGAAGCCCTCCTCTTCTTATCAAAAAGTTAGGGATTTGCAGCAGGAAACATCGGAGGCCCTGCAGCTCATTCTGCAGAAAAAATTGCCTTTTAAAGAATGTGGTGATCTGTTACCGGCCCTGCAGCGGGCTGGAAAGGGTGGGGTGCTAAGCCCCGCCGAGCTAACAGAAATACTGCATTTATTAAAATCAATAGAGGCACTCAGGGCCTCTTTTTTTGAAGACAATATGGCGGAACGTTTCCCACACATTTTTAAGCTGGTAAGCGGGGCAAATTCTCTTGATCGTTTGCAACGGGAATTGGAAAGATGCCTTGCTTCTAACGGGGAGGTAAAGGATCAAGCTTCCAGCCTTCTGGCCTCACTACGGAGAGAGGTTAAAAATTTGGAAAATAGTATCCGGCAGACCATGGACTCCTATGTTCGTTCCCAGCAATATAGGAAATACCTGCAGGAAAATATAGTTACCCTGCGATCCAACAGGTATGTACTGCCTGTAAAACAGGAGTTTCGCAATTACCTTCCCGGCATTGTCCATGACCAGTCTGCAAGTGGCATGACCCTTTTTATTGAACCCTTTCCTGTTGTGGAGCTTAACAATCGCTTAAGGGAAACCAAAAGCCGCCTGGAGGAGGAAATAGAAAGGATACTGAGGGAGCTTACTGCCCTTGTTGCTGTTGAGGGCAATGAGGTGGCAACAAATTACCGGATCTATGGGGAGCTTGACTTTATCCTTGCCAGGGGTTATTTAAGTCTGGCCCTAAAAGGGAGGCAGCCCTTGATAAATGAAGACGGCTATATCCATATTAAAGGTGGGCGGCACCCTTTCTTACCTCCTGAGGAGGTTATTCCTTTGGATATTAACATAGGAAAGGGTTTCCATACTCTTGTTATTACTGGCCCCAACACGGGTGGTAAGACGGTTGCCTTAAAGACGGTAGGGCTCTTTTGCTTAATGTCGCAATGTGGATTGCATCTTCCGGCAGGTGAGGGCACGGAAATATCAGTTTTTGAAAAAATCTTTGCCGATATTGGGGATGAACAAAACATAGAACAATCCTTAAGTACTTTTTCAGGGCACATGGCTAATATTATTCATATTTTGCACAATGTTCGCCCCCTTTCGCTGGTGCTTATCGATGAACTGGGAGCGGGCACCGATCCTTCAGAAGGCTCTGCCCTGGCCATGGCTATCCTGGAAGAACTTCATTCCCGGGGGGTGAGGACTATTGCTACCACCCATATTAATGAGTTAAAGGTATTTGCCCACCTGCAAGAGGGTATGGAAAATGCCTCCATGGAATTTGATTTGAAAACACTCAGCCCCACATTTCGTTTACTGATCGGTGTTCCAGGGCAAAGCAATGCACTTACCATTGTTGAAAGGCTGGGTATGTCTTCGGAGGTGGTAGGAAGGGCTAGGGCATTCCTGCAGAAAGACTTCCTTAACCTGGAAGAAGTGCTTGCAGATCTTGTTAAGGAAAGGCAAAGGCTTACCCAGGATACTGAAAAAATGGAGGAAATGAAGTGGGAGCTGAACTTCCGCCTTCTGGAATTGGAAAGGGAAATTAACAATCTCCGGCAAAAGAAAAAAGAAATCCTCGATAAAGCCAGGCAGGAAACCGGTGAAATAATTCGTATGGCCAGGAAAAAGACGGATGAAATTATAAAAAAATTACACCGGGCTGAAAGAGAGGAAAGGGGCAAACGTGCATTTGTCCTTGGTGAAGAAACACGCCAGGAGCTAAAAACTGTAGAAGAAGAGCTGGAAAAACTGGAACCCTGGAAGGAGGAAGAAAGCTGTTCGCCTGGGCTTCAGGATATTAAGGAAGGGCAAACTGTTTACCTTAAAAAATTGCGTTGCTATGGCGAAGTGCTTCGTATCGACTCGGAAGAGGAAATCCAGGTTCAGGCCGGGGCCCTGAAGGTAAACACGGTTTTAGCCGATATCCAGGCTTACAGGGGGAACAAGGTGGAAAAAAGGGGTAATGTTTTTCCCCCTAGTTCCCAGGATAAAATTAGCAATATAATGTGGGAAAAAAGTGCTTCTGTAAGTCCTCGTCTTGACCTGAGGGGGCTCACCCTGGAAGAAGCTGTGACGAGGGTAGAAAAGCACCTTGATGATTGCATCTTAGCCGGCCTTGATAAAATAGAAATAATTCATGGCAAGGGCACCGGTAAATTGCGGCAGGGTTTACATCGCTATTTGGATGAGGAGGGCTATGTAGAAAAATACCGCCTTGGCGTTGAGGGCGAAGGCGGCAGCGGCGTTACAATAGTAAATTTAAAAAAAGGATAGACAGTACCGGGAAGGTTTTACTGAAACTACCGAAAAAGCCAGTTTTATAAAAAACTGCCGTTATTGCCATCCTGAGCGGTAGCGAAGGATCTTAGTTTTAAGCTGCTTAATAGATTCTTCATTCACATCGTTCATTCAGAATGACAGGCACATCGTTCATTCAGAATGACAGGCACATCGTTCATTCAGAATGACAGGGTTCCGGGCTTTTTCAGTGGTTTCGTTTTACTATCTATCTCCTGGTATTCTTTTTCCTTTATGTGGTGGGGGTTTATGTGGTGGGGATTTTCCCCCTTTGTTTTTATTTTCACCTTCTTCCTCATTTTCATCATTCCCATCTTCACCATTATGATTATTCCTGTCCCCATCACCATTATTTTCCCCATTGTTTTCTGTTGTACCGTTATTTTGGTTGTCATTTCCTGATGGTACCTTTAAAGTTATTTTGGCAGGTGGTGTTTTATTACCATCAAAATCGACCGCAACAAGTTTGTAGGTATATACCGTATCCCCCTGGATGTCTGTGTCCTGGTACTGGTTAATACCACCAGGCAGCCGTTCTATCAGTTTTTCTTCTCCCTCCACCTGTTTGTAGACCAAATATTCTTCTATTGTAGGATTTGCTTCCCATGAAAGGTGGGCCCTAAGGGGGTTGTCAAGTAAATAACCGTTGAATCCCAGTCCGGTTGATTCTGGTGAAGAACCTCCATGTAAGCCACAGGTTTCTGTTGGCGGCATAGAACCCGCGTCTTCAGGCCTCCTGCCCGCACTTCCCCTCCAGCGCTGATCCGTTACTTCAAAAGCAGGCCTACGGAGAAAAACCCCGGTTTCGATTCCTTCCTCAGGGCAACCTTCACCGGCTAAAAGCCCACTTGCGCTGCAGATATTTAGTTCTATATGTAGATCACACGTTGCTTGTGGGACCTGTGAACTTGGAAAAATTTCACTGACAATACATTCCGGAGGACAAAATTTCCCTGGTCTTAATCCGGATTTATTGCAAATACTGATTGGGCCACTGATGCCGGCCGGTTTGGTAAAGTCCCTGGGGTTTTTGCCTTTTAATACCCCGGAAAGTATGGCGTTCATGAAGGGCATGGTAGTGCCGCTTCCCCCCTGAATCACCCCAAGTTTGGGAAGATCATGGCCCATCCAAAATGAAACCACGATATCCGGGGTATAAGCAACCAGGTATGCATCCCGGTTGTTGGTTGTAGTCCCCGTTTTTGCTGCCAGGGGATGTCCCACCCTTAATCTCGTTGCCGTTCCCCTGCGCACGACGTCCTTTAAAATATCGGTGATCAAGTAAGCCGTTTGTGGTGAAAGGACTGCCTCGGGCTTCCTGTGGTATTCGTAAATAATTTCCCCATCCCGTCCTTCTATTTTTTTTACCGTATGCAGGTCCACTTTTATCCCCTGGTTACTTAGTACGGCAAATGCCTGTGCCATATCAAAAGCTGTGACACCGTTAGTCAGACCACCTATGGAAGCTGCCAGGTTATGATCGTCTGCCCCAATGGTGGAAAGCCCCATTTGTTGGGCGTACCTTAGTCCCACAGCCGGGGTGACTCGTTCAAAATTTTTAATTGCCGGGATATTTAGTGATCTTACCAATGATTCCCTTACGGTGACAAGGCCCCTGAACCGCCGATCAAAGTTTTCGGGGGCCCAGTTGCCCCTGATAAAAGGTGCATCGTCGATAATTGATCCCGGGGTGATCAGGTTTTCTTCCATAGCCGGGGCATAGCTTGCGATCGGTTTAATGGAGGAGCCCGGTTGCCTGTGGCTTAAAAAACGCAGGTCCTGGTTATCCTTTTTGTTATAACCCCTGCCACCCACTAGAGCCAAAACTTCTCCAGTTTGCGTGTTTGCTACGACAGCAGCTGCCTGGGGCTGCAATACCCCTCCTTCTTCTAGAAGAACTTCTTTGGGATAGCCTGAATAATCCTGGTTATTAAGTAGCTGTTTCATAAGGCCCATATCCACCCTTAAGTTCTGGGGGTATAGGCTTTTGTCGTTTAAAACACCTTCTACCATTTCCTGTATCTCTGTATCAAGGGTAGTATAGACCTTTAGTCCCATATTATAGATAGCTTCATAAGCTTGTTCGCGGGTGTTATATTGTGGTAGTGTCAAAAGTATGTTGACCAGTTCATGGTGTAAAACATAGTCAATGAAATGAGGGTAGGGGTATTCCCGGGAGGGTGGTTCAGCAAGGATTATTTCCTGTTCAAGGGCCTCCTGTTTTTCTCGGTGGTTAATAAAACCAAGATCATGCATTTTGGAAAGCACAAGTTCCTGTCTTTGTTTGGAGAGCTCAAAGTTAATAAAGGGGGAATAATAATTTGGCGAGCGTGGAATCCCAGCCAGCAGGGCTGCCTCGGCTAAAGTAAGCTCGTCCGCATTTTTTTGAAAAAAAAGGTCTGCCGCAGCTTCAATGCCGTAAGCGCCATGGGCAAAGTATATTTGATTCAAATACATTTCCAGGATTTCGCTTTTGGAATACTGTCTTTCCATTTTTAAAGCCAGCCATGCTTCCTGAATCTTGCGGCGCAGCGTTTTTTCAGATGTCAAAAAAGTATTCTTTATTAATTGTTGCGTAATCGTGCTTCCACCTTGTTCTGTCC
>JBMNNS010000092.1:0-6005 GCA_050942625.1 Dethiobacteria bacterium | reverse complement strand
AAAATAGTTGACAGGAGGTGTTCAATGATTTTTTGGGGTTCATTTTCAGATTTTTTGTCGATCTGCACAATCCCTATGGAGCCTATTTCCTTAAATTCAATACGCTTTATATTTGGAAATTCTGCACATAATGGACGAAGGTTATCGACTGCCCAACCCACATCCATAAGAGTGGATCCTTCCTGCGACCAAACACAAAGAGCCTGGTAAATAGGGTTTTTGCGATGCATAATAGCCTGGACCCTGGCGACAGGATTCTGGTAAGTAAAATAGTAACCGCTGGATTCGCCAAAAGGACCCTCGGTATCACGCACATTTGGCAAAACACGTCCTTCCAACACAAACTCTGCCTGTGCCGGAACTAATAGATCGACGGTGGCACATTTAACAAGTTCAATAGGCTGTTGTGCCAGGGCACCAGCAATATCGAACTTGTCAAACCCGGGGGGTGCCCATATTACCGAAGCAAAAAATGTCAGGGGATCCATGCCAATGACAACAGCAATATCCAAAGGTTGATTGCGTTCTTCAGCTTTTTTGAGATAAACTGAAAGCGGTGGAGTCGCCAGGAAAAGCCCCAGGGTATTTTGATCCTTTACTTGTATGCGGTGGATGCCCATGCCCTGTACTCCGGTTTCCGGATCCCTGGCAATGGTGACAGCGGAGCTGAAGTAGGGACCGGCATCTTTGGCATGATGAGTAAGCACCGGGATAACCTTCGTAATGTCGATCTCATCCTGGATAACAACTTCTTTTATGGGACCATCGGCCACTACCCGTGGTTTATGAATTTGCTGGCGCCGGCGGTAATATTCTTCTACGATCTGTTCCTCTTCCACCCCCAGGGCCATGGCCAACCGTCTCCGGCGACCCAGAAGGTTGCCTACTACTGGTACTTGATAACCCCTGACGTTGGGGAAAAGAACTGCCGGGCCGGCACCCTTGTCAACATATTTTAAGACAGCGTGAATCTCATGTATGGGAGAAAGCGCTTCGTCTATTTTTAAGAGGTCGCCTTGATTTTCCAAATGATCTAAAAACTCTCTCAGGCTTTTAAACATATGATGAAAGCCTCCTTCAGATTGTGTAAAAAAAGCCGGTTATTTAAATAGCGCTGTTTAAGTTTGAACCTCTACCGTTAATATATCCCCATCCTGAACACCCAGTGTTTCTTTTATATTAACCGGAAAGATCATTTCAAACTTTTCCAGGGGATATTCTGCTACTTCAGGAAATACCACTGCACCGGAAATACCTTCTAGCGTCACCTTGAAACATTTTGCACTGCAAAATCCTTCCTGGCCCGGAGGAATAGTAATACCGGAAAGTCCTCTTAAACAGGCAACCAGTTGCAAGGTCTCCTCATCTTCAACCTTAATATTAAGGGTGCCGGGATAGGGATCAACACCAACCCGTTTTATAAATTCCTCCCGCACCCACGGTATACTTGTGAAACCTGCTCCCTGGCCAAGATCTGTAAATATTTTTCCTTTAATAGTAAACTTCTGGCTCACACTTGTACCCCCTTTTTCTGTTTTAATCATTGGATAGATCTAAAACATCAACTAAACCACGGACATCCTCTATTATAAAATCCGGTTTTTCTCGGGAAAGCATTTCATAGTTTCCTGCCCCACTCAATACTGCTATGCTCCTTGTTCTAGCCGCCCTGCTTGCCTGGATATCTACCACACTATCACCGACATAAACTGATTTCTCAGGGGAGGCCTCCAACAGGCGAAGGCATTCCTGGATACTTTTTGGAGAGGGTTTAGGTTCCGGGACATCATCCCTACTAACTATCGCACTAATAAAATGATAAATTTTACGCCGGGTCAATAATTCAACAATGAGTTCTTTTAACTGACCTGAGGTGGCAACCCCTATGGTCAAAGCTGCATCTCTCAGTGTTTTTAATATTTCAGGAACGCCTTCGAATAAATCTGCTTCTTCACGGTATACTTTTGGCCATAGTCCCAAAATAATTTGGTGGCACTGTGAAATAATTTCTTCTTTATTCCTGGTTCCCTTAGGCAACAAAACGTCCCAATCCGGCAAACCACTGCCCAGTTGCCGAATAACTATATCCCGATCTACTACCGGCAAACCCAGCTCAGAAAAAGCCATGGCTAACACCTTGTAGTATATTTCTAGAGAGTCAATCAGCGTTCCGTCCAGATCAAAAATAACTGTATCAACTTTCATTGTTAAGCCTCCGTATCAACTCTTCAGCCAAAATTTCATTTGTTCTTAAAACTTCTTTAATTTCTTCGGGGGAAACCGTATAGGTTCCCGGCGCACCCAGATGAACTCCCGCTGCTACCACTACCGGCTGCTGCAGGGCCCGGGCCATCCGGTCAGCAAGAGGTTTAGCCAACGCATCATCCTTATGGCCCACTAAAAGATAAACAGAGGTGGTGGCGCTAACCTTTGAAGGATCTTGAAGACTTGGGCGAGGTATCGCTATAGCTACAGCTCCAAGATGAGGCACCTCACCGCCCCCCAGTGTAACATTAATACCCTCACCACCTGTAGATACCGCCGTGGCCCAAAGACGGTACTTTCCCTCTCCCACCGACACCGTTACTGTGCGTTCCTGTTTCATGACCTCCTTACTCTCCCAATTTCCATTTGACTCTGTTTTGCTGTTTGGTCTATGGAGTCCGCAGGATCTCCTGACCATCTTGGAGCTAATTCTTTGTGTAACCCAACCAGATCAAGCACCCTATTTACGGTTTGTAGCACGATGTCGTCAAGAGTCATGGGGTGATTGTAAAAAGCCGGAACAGGGGGTACCAAAGTTGCACCCATGTTCGTTACCTTAACCATGGTATGGAGATGCCCCAAATGCAAGGGAGTTTCTCTGGCTACCAGTATAAGTGGTTTCCGTTCCTTGAGCGTTACATCAGCAGCCCGCACCAAAAGATTGGAATTCAACGAATAAGCTATAGCAGAAAGCGATTTGATGCTGCAGGGTATAACTACCATGGCATCCCTATGAAAAGAGCCGCTGGATACAGTCGCCCCCAGGTCCTCTAGATCGTGGTTTTTGTCTGCCAAAGCCCGAACATCGTCTGCATGCCAGTCTGTTTCCATACCAATGGTCTTTTCAGACCACTCGGACATGATCAGGTGGGTTTCAACCCTGGGATCATTTTTTAAAACCTCCAGTAACCGAATACCATAAATCTGGCCGGTGGCCCCGCTCATACCCACGATCAAGCGAAAAGACCTTGAACTATACATCAACATCCCCCTTCCTTTTGTTTAACTACTTGGAATTTTCTGCAATCTGAATTTATAGCAAAGGACAGTCCGAATCTGCTGTCCTTTGCTATTTTTCAGAATCTATAATTTTTTCATATCTTTTTATATTATACCATAACCTACCTATTTTTCAAGATGTTATTTTAAATTATATGACGCCTTCTTCTTTCAATATGTTACTAATCATTTCACGCATTTTCTTTTTGTCAGGCTTGCCTACATTGGTTAACGGCAGTTCAGACAGGTTTTCAACGCGTTCCGGCCATTGAAACTTGGCTAAACCGGCTTCTTCACAGTGCTTTTGTACCTCTTCCAGAGTAAGGTCAGCAGCCCCTTCCTTCGTTCTGACATATAAGCAAACGCGCTCACCCATATCAGGACAAGGCATAGCGATGACCGCAGCCTCAGCAACTCTAGCATGAGTCATCATTATTTCTTCTATTTCGCGGGCGCTGATCATCTCACCACCACGGTTAATAACATCCTTTATACGACCGGTAATGGAGATACGCCCCTCCTCATCCATCTTTGCAAGGTCACCGCTGCGGAAAAAGCCGTCCTTGGTATAGATGCCTTCCCTGCTGGTCTTGTAATAACCCTGGAAAACATGCGGTCCTTTGGCAACCATTTCACCTTCTTTACCACGCGGCAACTCAACTTCCGTAACCGGGTCGATAATCTTAAATTCAACATACGGGCAGGTCGCAGTACCAATAGTATTACACTTGGCTTCGAAGGTATCCCAAAGACGGGTACAGGTACACGGACCTTCAATCATGCCAAAACCGTTCACAAAGTCGCAACCAACCCTCTTGTTAAGTCCACGGATCAATTCAGCAGGCACGTGTGCACCACCTGAGCCAACGAAGCGTAGTGAACTTAAATCATATTTATCAAAGTTGGGGGAATCCAGCATACGCGATAACTGTGTAGGTACACACCAGAGGAAGGTGGACTTGGTGTTTTGTATAATCTCCATCGTCCTGTCAGGATTGGGTATATTAGCAATTACTATTGTACCGGCTTCCAGCAACATCGGGAACATAACGCACACATGCGCCAGGTTATGGCCGGCCGGCGTCAATACCAGACCTACGTCTTCACTGGTCAACTGCTGGCTCTTACCCCAATAGTAACCATCCAGGATATGATCGTTATAAGTACGTGGAACACCTTTAGAAAGGCCGGTGGTGCCCCCTGTCAGCCCAATGAGGTAAACATGGTTTGGATCCGGCCGAATGGATGTCCAAAAATCACGGTTCTTGGGAGGATTAGCCTCCGCAATCATCTTATTGAAATCCTCACAACCATCTGGTATATTATCGCCTATGCAAATAACATTCCTCAAGCTGTTGAATTTAGGTTTAACTTCACTAACTAATGAACGCAAGTCTTTCTTTTTATCATCCAGGCTGACGATCCACGCTACGGCATCTGTCATATTAATAAAGTGAGAAATTTCACGCTCACCATGGTTAGTCAAAGCCTGCAGCTCAACCGCTCCAATGCGGCAGATGGCCATCAAGCTTACCAGATACTCGTGGTTGTTCTTAACTTGAACTACGATAGTATCATTTTTCTTAACACCCAACTCTAGAAGAGCCCAGGCCAGGCGATCGACCTTATCCCGGAACTGTTCCCAAGTCAGGCTGGTCTCGTCATCAATTATTGCTGTCCGTGAACCATACATATCCGCATTACGATCCAGTATGTCGCCCCACGTTAAACCCAGCCACCATTTTTTTTCACGGTAATAATTTGCTAAATCCTCCGGCCAAGCATGTGCCCCTTCAAGATTCAATGCCATAAGTTGTCTCCTCCTTTTGATGCTAAAAAAATATGTGACGGGCAACCCGGAGAAACATTGCTGTATTCTCCGGGTGCCAGTATAGTTTCTTATATGAGAACGACAATAGACAGTTGCTGGCTAGGCTACAGTCTTAAACGTCTTTGTTGGGGAAATATTCATCCCATCTGCTTTCAATCTTTTCAAGCAGCTTGGGTGTTGTATGGATGGTTGGCGGATAATTTTCGCCGCGCCATTCTTCCCTTGGTTCCCAGGTAAAGGGCTTAGTGCAGTCGAAGACATCACCGGTCCAGACGCCGGTACCGTGTCTTACCGGGTGCCTATTTTCAGGTGGAGTACGCGGATCGAGAATAGAGCCCGGCAACCTCATACAGTGGTAGTCTTCCGTACCGTCGAAGCGGTAGGCCATGGCCCAGTCACACTCACCGTCATCGCAGATATCAATATCCTCATCAAAAACCCAAATGTGTTTGGCTGTCCAGGAAGGACGTGCCGCCAGAATGGTAGCGCCAATCTGTGCTGCCATTTGCTGATAGCTTTGCTTGACCTGGACGCGGAAGTTGGTAGCACAACTGGACAGTGGGCTATAAACACCTGTAATGCCAGGGATGCCGGCGTTTTCACAGACGTTCCAATAGTGTGCGCTCATGCCCAGGCAGTGGATACGAACTTCTTCCTCCATTGGATAAGGTGCCTTACTGCGGACCATAAACTGGAAGATCGGGTCATTCCTAAAGGTCATGCACTGTACATCAACCCACGGCTTTGGAGTGGCACGGCCGGCATGGTGACCGGTATATTCACCAAATGGACCTTCAAGGCGGAAGTTTTCTGGGTTCATTTCCAGCCAGCCCTCCAGGACGACTTCAGCAGTTGCCGGGACCAGCAAGTCTTCGTGCATTTCACACCTGACTAGCTCGATCGGCTTTCC
>JBMNNS010000091.1:0-6043 GCA_050942625.1 Dethiobacteria bacterium | reverse complement strand
TGCCCGGGGACAACGTCAACATGATCATAGAACTAATCACCCCCATTGCCACCGAAGAAGGTTTGCGTTTTGCGATCCGTGAAGGCGGCCGGACAGTTGGTGCTGGTGTGGTTACGTCCATTTTGGAATAGGGAAAGCCAGAAACATTTTCTTGGCCTTCTTTTAGGAAACAATAAAAGCAATTGGTCTCACAATAATAGCAGTAATTGGTATAACAACATGGATATAAAAGTTAATTAGTAAAATATATTACGGAAACCGGAGCATTATGCCCGGTTTTCGTCCTTTGTTTATGCTCCCGGAAACATTACCGACCAGCATAATATTCTTTTTCAGGGATATAATATTAATTTAACCCCATTCTTAAAACATCGGCCTGGAGATTTGTCTTGTTGACATTGCCTACAAACTATGGTAAATTGAACTTCGTGGTAATAATGGAGCCAAAGGAGTGTTTTTCGGTGCGTGTTAAAGTTACATTGGCTTGTACAGATTGCAAGGAAAGAAATTATGATACTACAAAAAATAAGCGTACAACCCCCAATCGTATTGAATTAAAGAAATATTGCTTCAGGTGTGGTACCCATACCTTGCACAGGGAGACAAAATAAAACTTAACTCATAAAAATTTTCCTTAAAGAAGGGAACACTGATAGCGTTGATAAAAAAAATTAGGCGGTTTTTTCATGAGGTAAGAATAGAGCTTAAAAAGGTGAACTGGCCATCCAGACGTGAATTAACTGTTTTTACTGCTGTTGTTATTGTAGTCATCTTAATCATTGGGGCTTTTTTCTGGGTTCTTGATACCGGTTTTACTGCCGCGTTGAAACTTATCATTCGCTAAAAAAATTAAGTGAGGAGGAGTAAAAGGAAGCTAGGTAAATGCTTCCTCCTTTTATGGAAGAGAAAAGCTGGTATGTTATCCATACTTATGCGGGTTATGAAAACAAGGTAAAGACCAACCTGGATAAGCGTGTAGAATCTATGGAAATGCAGGATAAAATTTTCAGGGTTCTTGTCCCAATGGAAAAAGAAATTGAAACTAAAAATGGCCAGAAGAAAACAATCATGCGCAAGGTTTTTCCAGGTTATGTTTTGGTAGAAATGATCATGGAAGACGACTCCTGGTTTGTAGTGCGCAATACACCAGGGGTAACCGGTTTCGTAGGCCCAGGATCTAAGCCTGTACCGCTAAACGAAGAGGAGATTAATAACATCCTAACACAAATGGGTATGGTCGAGGGCAAGCCCAAGATTAAATTTGATATTAAGGAACAGGTACGGGTTATCAGCGGTCCTTTTACCAATTTTACCGGCATTATCGAAGATATCAACCCTGAGAGAGGCAAACTAAGGGTTAGCGTATCCATGTTTGGCCGTGAAACCCCTGTAGAACTAAACTTTGAACAGGTAGAAAAACTTTAAAAGCAGTAACCGACAGATTACTTTCTGAGGGGAGGTGCATGAATGGCTAAGGTTAAAAAAAAGGTTATCGGAATGATAAAATTACAAATTCCCGCCGGCAAAGCTACTCCGGCCCCTCCCGTTGGGCCTGCATTGGGGCAGCATAGTGTCAATATTATGGCTTTTTGTAAGGAATTTAATGAAAAAACTTCTTCACAGAGTGGCCTGATTATCCCGGTAGAAATAACAGTTTATGCAGACCGCTCCTTTAGTTTTGTTACCAAGACCCCCCCGGCTGCGGTTCTGTTAAAAAAAGCACTTAATATTGAGAAAGGTTCGGGGGAACCCCATAAGGTTAAAGTAGCAACTATTTCCCGGGAAAAGGTTAAAGAGATAGCCCAGCAAAAGCTGGAAGATTTGAATGCGCTTGATCTTGAGGCAGCAACAAAGATTATTGAAGGGACCGCCCGGAGTATGGGGATTGTTGTGGAATAGTTTTTTATAAATTTTATAGGTAATGCACTAAGTACAGTGGGAGAATAACCATTATTCGTTTGCACCACATTGGAGGTAAATAAAATTGGCAAAACAAGGTAAAAGGTATTTGGAGGCAAAAAAGAAGATTGATCGTAACAATTATTACGATCCGCTTTCTGCTTTTGAACTTCTTAAGGAAACAGCCAGTGCTTCTTTTGATGAAACCGTAGAGGTTTCCATCAAACTTGGAGTTAACCCCAAACATGCTGATCAACAGGTAAGGGGTGCGGTGGTCTTGCCAAACGGGATTGGGAAAGAAACCAGGGTAATTGTCTTTGCTAAAGGAGACAAAATGAAGGAAGCCGAGGAGGCTGGGGCCGATGTCGTTGGTGCAGAGGATCTGACCGAAAAAATTCAGGGTGGCTGGCTTGATTTCGATGTAGCTGTGGCAACGCCAGACATCATGAGTGTGGTTGGTAAACTTGGGCGTATTTTGGGACCCAGGGGGCTGATGCCAAATCCTAAAACGGGAACGGTTACCTTTGATGTTGGAAGGGCTATCGCTGAAATAAAGGCTGGAAAGGTAGAGTACCGTACTGATAAGGCAGGTAATATCCATGTGCCTATTGGCAAGGCTTCTTTTGCCCCAGAAAAACTTCTGGAAAACTTTTATGCTTTAGTGGAAGCACTTATTAAGGCAAGACCTGCAGCAGCTAAAGGCCAATATTTAAGAAATGTAGCTATTAGTACTACCATGGGTCCGGGAATCAAAATAAGTCCCCAAAAGGCTGCTAGCCTTGGCAAAGCAGGATAGGGTAAAAAAGTGGCCCATTTCCGTTGGACAATTTAAAGACAACTAAAGACAATTAAATTAGGAAAATAAATCATGTTCGTACCACAGACAGCAGGTGTTTTATGCTTAATGTACCTGGAGTCGCCTGCCGAGGTAAACAGGCTTTATATTCTTCATTACTAGGAAGCCTTCCCATGTCTGCGGAAGGTTTTTGTATTTTTTGTAAGGGAGGTGAAAAAGTATGGCCAGCCGTAAAGAAAAAGAAGCAATAGTCAGGGAAATAAAAGAGGATTTTCAAAAGGCCAGCGTGGTTGTTTTAACGGAGTACCGGGGATTAACTGTTTCCCAGATCAACCAGCTGCGCAGGATCCTAAAAGGGGAGGGTGTTAAGTACAAAGTTTTGAAAAATACCCTTACCCGCCTGGCAACAAAAGAGGAGGGCCTGGAAGAGCTGCACCCCTACCTGGAAGGTCCAACTGCCATAGCCTATGGCTATGATGATCCTGTTACCCCTATTAAACTTTTGGTGAAGTTTTCCAAGGAACATGAAGACCTGACTATCAAAGGCGGGGTTCTAGATAAAGTCGTCTATAATGAAACCGAAATACGTCGCCTATCGGAGCTTCCCCCGAAGGGCGAGCTTCTTGCCAGGACACTTGGTTCCTTGCAATCACCCCTGGCCGGATTTTTAAACGTTTTACAGGGCAATATGCGGGGGCTGGTATCTGTACTTAATGCTGTGAAGGAGAAAAAGGAATCGGCTTAGTAGACCGGTTTGGCAGCATAGAATAGAGCCTTTGCATCACTGATTGTTTTGCCTAACAATATAAAAAATGATATTTTACCTAAACAATAAGGGAGGAAAAAAAATGTCTAAAGTAGAAGATGTGCTGGAAATTGTAAAGGGTATGACCGTATTAGAACTATCAGAACTTATAAAGGCCTTTGAAGAGGAATTTGGTGTTAGCGCCGCCGCTCCCGTTGCCGCCGTCCCCATTGCCGGTGCCCCGGCAGCTGAAGAAGTTGCTGAAGAGGAACAAACAGAGTTTGACGTTATTCTGACAAACATTGGGGAAAAGAAAATCCAGGTTATTAAGGTTGTGCGGGAGTTAACGGGACTGGGCTTAAAAGAAGCAAAAGCAGTTGTTGATGAAGCCCCGGGTCCAGTAAAAGAAAAAGTTAGCAAAGAAGAAGCCGAAGAAGCGAAAACAAAACTTGAAGAAGCAGGCGCAACTATAGAAATAAAATAGTTCATACTTTCCAACCATATTTTATGCCAAAAAACATCCCACTCAGGGGATACGTCTTAAGGATTTTAATCTCGGAAAAATATCGGTATAGTTTGGTATGTATTACCGGCTATGCCGATTTTCCTTGTTCCGGGGCAGATATAGAAATCGGTAGGACAAATTTGCCAATGAAATTATAAACGATGGAGGTGATACAATTGAGGCGGATAAGTCTCTTTCTTGTTTTAGGGCTGGTAGTTGTCTGTCTGGTTGGTTGTAATGGAGCGGAAACACAGGAGAAAAGATTGCTGGACGGTAGTACAGCGATAATTGATGAAACTGGAAAAATAAAAGAAATTATGATGGAAGATATAAGAAGTGAGTTATTAGAGGGATACGAACAGGTTACTGTTGAGGAAGTTAATAATCAGGTTGGTTATAGCCTTGTTATTCCTCAATATCTACCGGAGCGTTTTGAACATCACGGAATATTTATCAAGGATAATCCGGGAATACTAACTGAAAAGATGGTAAGACAGTTGTGGTATGACCCCGAGAAAAACGAAGTGTTGACGGTAACATTGATGAAGGGTGATGCTACATCTTCTTCAGAAGGAAAAATAATCTTCACTAACAAGTTAGAAGCACCAGGTAAAGTTAGTGATGTCTATCCTTGGGCGAAATACAGATGTCAATATGAGTTCAGTAAAAATGGAATTTATATACAAGGATATATGCTTGTGAATGACGAGAATAACAAGAATGAGTACGAGAAAATATTAAAATCGCTGAATTCTGAATTCCAATCGCTTGCGGGATACAACTATGATGAACAAACAGGACGGTACGTCAATGAGGCTACCGGTATTTGGTATGTGGTTGAAGATGGATATAAGATAATACCACCTGAGCAATATTTTGACCCTTATTTTGACCCTTATAAAGAGGGTGTACCTGAGGGAATTCAAGCCCCTTTATTATGAACTTTTATGGATAATTATGGAATGATGCCAGAAATGGCAATCCTAACAGGTATCAGAGTCAAGAAAGGCACACTTAATATTAGTTCAAAAGAAGATATCTACCGACGACGGGGGTGCTGTTGGCTCCCAAAAAAATTCCAAAATCATTTGACTTAACGTTTATGGTATGATATTATAATTCAATGTGTAAAGATATATAGATCGAAGTGTCTTAAATAAGATGAGCTATTGGGTTTTCTAGTGTTTAACTATCTTATAAGCAGCTAAAAATAACCCGTTAAGCTCATTAATTTTTCCCATTTTTCCCATTTATAATAAAAATGCCCTTTATGTATATTAACTTATTTTACAGGGAAAAATAGGTTAATGTGTAGATATGCCTGTGTAGATATGCCAGGGTTAGCATACTTGTATTGCTTGTTTTTCCTTACTATATTCAGAATTTACCGGACGGAATTTCATGTTTTAAGGGTTGAGTTTCTTAGGTTGTTTTAGCTTTTTCAGCAGGCAGGGTTGGGCAATATGCTACTGATGCCTATGAAAAAGTATTATTCTTTTTTCTTGTTTCTAGTAACTATTATGTTTACCTGGTTTAAAAAATAACCCGGGGGAGTGATCATTTATATGTATAAGGAGGTCGAGGCGGGGAAGAGGACTAGGAAAAGTTATGCCCGCATTAACGAAATTCTGGACCTTCCTGATTTGATCGAAATCCAAAAGAGTTCGTACCGCTGGTTTTTGGAAGAAGGTTTGCAAGAAGTATTTCATGATGTTTCCCCTATCAAGGATTTTACGCAAAATTTAGTGTTGGAGTTTGTGGACTATGCTCTTGGTGAGCCCAAATACTCCGTAGAAGAATGTAAGGAAAGAGATACTACTTATGCGGCTCCCCTCAAAGGGCATGTGAGGTTGGTAAACCGTGAAACTGGTGAGGTGAAAGAACAGGAAGTTTTTATGGGTGATTTTCCACTCATGACCAAGAACGGGACCTTTATTATCAACGGTGCCGAGCGGGTGGTCGTCAGCCAGTTGGTTAGATCGCCTGGTGTCTACTTTAACAGCCAGATGTATAACGGAAAACAGCTTTTTACCGGTACTATTATCCCCAACAGGGGTGCCTGGCTGGAATTTGAAACGGATGTAAACGATGTCCTTTG
>JBMNNS010000090.1:0-6131 GCA_050942625.1 Dethiobacteria bacterium | reverse complement strand
CAGTATTGGACAGGTGTAGAAGTAGAACATTTTCAAACGCTTGCCTTCTTGGAGGAAATTAACAGGGAAAGTAAGGATAAAATAACGAAAAAAACCTAGAATAGTAATATTACGAACATAATTGTTGAAAGGGTGTTTTTGTATATGGCAATTACCCTGGATCAGGTTGAAACCCTAAGGGAAAAAACCGGTCTTACCTATACTGAAGCTGTAGAAGTGCTTGAAAAGACAGGAAAGGATCTTATTAAAGCACTTATTTTCCTGGAAAAAGAAGATAAAATGCCACGTTTTAGAAAGAAGAACGGTGTTTTTTGGCGAAAATTATTTTTAGAGGCCATAAATGCAAAGATACGGGTGAACAGCCGCAGGGGGACTATTTTTCGTATACCCCTTCCTCTTGGCTTGACTGGAGCAGCCCTTTTCCCCCGTGTTGCTGCTTGGGGTACAATAGCTTTGCTATTAGCCCGTTGTTCAATGCAGCTTGAACGTTGAGGGGGTTATCTTTTCCTGGAGGGGCGGGCGTGTGCTTACATTTTTTAGGGCTCCCAAACTATCTTTTTCTTGACACCATGTTATTTTTTTGATAAATTTTAGTTGCTCTTGAGGAAGTAACTTCTTTAGCAAAGGGTTTGGGAGGCGTCTAAAAAGGGGTTGCCCTGGGATATTTTTCTGAGGTAGTTTTGTTGGTGAAACGCTTCTTGAAGTATGCAACTCCTTCATTGTAAAAGGATCAGGATGTTTACCTCAATCCCTGTGATAAGCTAGGGGTTTTTTATTTTATTATTTAGGAGTTACTTCAGGATAAACTTTTTGACCACAAGCTTTAGTGTTAAATAGATCATAATGCAGAAAGGAGGAAGTTATGTGAATTTTCAGGAAATAATTATTAAACTGCAAGAATTTTGGGTCAAGCAAGGCTGTCTTCTTTTGCAGTCCTACGATGTGGAGAAGGGAGCAGGGACAATGAATCCCGCTACGTTTTTGCGTACTCTGGGACCTGAACCCTGGAAAGTGGCCTATGTCGAACCTTCTCGCAGGCCTGGTGATGGTCGTTATGGGGAGAACCCTAACCGTCTTTACCAGCACCACCAATTTCAAGTTATTATTAAACCGGCGCCTGCTGATATTCAGGATCTCTATTTGGAAAGCCTTGCTTGTCTGGATATAACTTTTTCCCAACATGATATACGGTTTGTGGAGGATGACTGGGAATCCCCAACGCTGGGGGCCTGGGGATTGGGTTGGGAAGTCTGGCTTGACGGTATGGAAATAACCCAGTTTACCTATTTCCAACAGGTTGGTGGCTTTGACTTGGGAGTGGTCCCCGTAGAACTTACTTATGGTCTGGAACGTATTGCTATGTTTATTCAGCAGTGTGATAATGTCTTTGATCTAACATGGACCCCGGGGATTACTTACGGGGAAATTTTTCAGAAGGCGGAGGAAGAACATTCACGGTACAGCTTTGAGGAGGCCGACACCTCCCTAACTTTCAAGCTTTTCACTCTTTATGAGAAGGAAGCCGACAGGCTGTTGAAGAAAGACTTAGTTTTGCCTGCCTATGACTACATTTTAAAATGTTCCCACATTTTTAATATTTTGGATGCGCGGGGGGCAATCAGTGTAACGGAGCGTACCGGATATATTGCCCGTATCAGGGAACTGGCCCGCAGCTGTGGCCGTACCTTTTTGCAGCAGAGGGAGGAAGCAAAATATCCCTTATTATAGACAACAACAGGCATCACTATAAGGTGGTGGAGAAAATGGATACACAGGATTTATTATTTGAAATTGGCACCGAAGAAATTCCTGCAAGATTTATGCCTGGGGCCATAAAACAGCTCCAGGAAAAGGCTGCGGAACTATTCAGGGACAACAGGCTCCATTTTAGAGAAGTTGTGGCCTATGGGACACCCCGCCGCCTTGTTCTTTTTGTAAAGGATCTGGCGGGGAAACAGGACGATCGGGAGGAAAAGAAGAAGGGGCCTTCAATCGATGTTGCTTTTGACCAGGAGGGGAACCCTACAAAGGCTTCCCTTGGTTTTGCCGGTAAACTGGGCTTAAAAGTAGAAGAATTACAGGTTGAGCGCTCAGACAAGGGGGAATATTTGATGGCTGTTTTAAAGGTTACAGGCAAAAAAACCCCCCAGCTTTTAGCTGAGTTGCTTCCCACCCTGGTTAAAAGCATCAATTTCCCTAAAAATATGTACTGGCAGCAAAATGGGGTCCGTTTTGCCCGCCCTATACGCTGGTTACTTTGCCTTTATGGTTCACAAGTTATCCCTTTTTCTTTTGCAGGGGTTAAATCAGGCAGAGAAACAAGAGGGCACCGCACTGTACCTGACCCGCTGGTTATTAAAAACCCCGACCATTATTTTAAGTCCCTGGAAGAGGCGGGCGTGATCGTTGCACAAAATAAAAGGGCAGATATGATTTTGGAAGGGGTAAAAGCAGCTGCAGAAAAATTTCAAAAGCAGGCCTGTATTGATCCTGACTTGCTGGAGGAAGTTACTTTTCTGGTAGAACAGCCTGAGGCTATTCCCTGTTCCTTCCCGGAAGAGTACCTGGAATTACCACGTGAAGTGTTGGTGACAACGATGCAAAAGCACCAGCGTTTTTTCCCCGTTGAGGACCAGAAAGGGAAAATCAGCCCTTTTTTTGTAGCTGTCTCCAATAACCGCCAGGCACCTTCTTCCAATGTTAGAAGGGGCAATGAGAAGGTTTTAAATGCCAGGCTTGCTGATGCACGCTTTTTTTATAGTGAGGACTTAAAAACACCGTTGGAAAAAAAGGTTACCAAGCTGGAGCAGATCCTCTTTCAGGAAGAGTTAGGTACAGTTTATGACAAAACCAGACGCCTTGTTTCTTTAACCAGGTTTTTGACAGAACATCTTCCTTGCATAGGTGAAGAACAGCAAAAAGCGGCTTTGAGGGCTGCCTATCTGTCCAAAGCGGACCTGGCAACCTCCATGGTAGGCGAATTTCCAGAACTTCAAGGTATTATGGGACGGGAATATGCTCTCAAGTCAGGGGAAAGGGAAGCAACTGCAACAGCTATTTATGAACACTACCTTCCCCGCTTTGCCGGAGATGCTCTGCCTGTGACCTCTGCAGGTATTATCCTGGCTCTGGCCGATAAGGCAGATCACCTTGCCGGGTGCTTTGCGATTGGGATACGGCCCACTGGTTCACAGGATCCATATGCCCTCAGGCGTCAAAGCCTTGGTATTTTACAGATACTGCTTGAACACAAGGTGCCTGTTTCTTTTGAAGAGATAATTGGACGCGCCCTGACATTATTAAAAACCAAACTCAATGATCTGGACGAGGTTAGTTTGGTTGCTGAAATTAAAAGTTTTGCCTGGCAAAGGTTGCGTTATCTTTTCCAGGAAAAAGGAATTGATTATGACATTGTAGAATCGGTACTGAACATACCTCTGGGAATAATTGAACCCTTATGGCAGCGGGCTTTATTTTTACAAAATAATAGGGACTCTTCGGTCTTATCCTCAGTTGCGGAATCCTATGTCCGTGTTGCCAATTTAGCGCGGCAGGCTTCTCCTGATCATATCCTGAAGGAGGAACTGCTCATTGATAAGGCTGAAGGCGTGCTTTATCAAAGCTATCTTATCGCCCGGGAAAAGGCTACCAGGTTGCTTCCTAAAAATGACTTGCAAGGTGTTCTTTTGGTTTTAGCAGGTCTCAAGGACGAAGTAGATATATTTTTTGACGAGGTAATGGTCATGGTTGAGGATGAAATTATCCGTAATAACAGGCTAAAACTTTTGCAGAAAATACAAAAACTTTATTTAACCGTCGCTGACTTTTCCAAAATTGTATTTCGGAACCAGAGCTAGGAGGGGTTGCTGGTTGGATAAAAAAGAAAAACCCGTTGTCTATATTGTTTCTGATTCGGTAGGAGAAACAGCGGAATTGGTTGTCTATGCTGTAGCAAGTCAGTTCAATGAGGGTCGGGTGGAAATACGCAGAGAATCATTTTTAGATGACATAGAACGCCTCCGGAAAATTGTTAAAGAAGCTGCCCAGTATAAAAGTATAATTGCCTACACGTTGGTTCGGCCTGAATTAAGAAAAGCAATCATTTTGGAATCCCAAAAGTATAACCTTCCTTCTGTCGATGTAATGGGTCCCATGTTGGAAGCATTTGCCAAAATAATGCCGGCGGATCCCCGCTTGGAGCCTGGCCTGGTCCGCCGGCTGGACGAAGATTATTTTCGCCGGATTGCTGCTGTGGAATTTGCTGTCAAGTACGATGACGGCAAGGATCCGCGCGGCTTGCTTAGTGCCGATGTGGTTTTGGTAGGGGTTTCTAGAACCTCAAAAACCCCCTTAAGTATGTACCTTGCTCACAGAAAATATAAGGTGGCAAATCTGCCCCTTGTTCCAGAGGTTGAGCCGCCACAGGAAATATTTTGGATTCCCAACAATAAGATCATCGGCCTTACCATTGATGCTGAGCTGCTTCGTGAAATCCGGCTGGAAAGGCTTAATACCCTTGGCCTGAGGGATCAAGCAAATTATGCCGACATGGAGCGCATTTTAGAAGAATTGGAGTATGCCAGGAGAATTATGCGCCGCCTTGGTTGCCAGGTTTTTAATGTATCCAACAAAGCGGTAGAAGAAATGGCCAGTAAAATATTACATGCCATAAAGGAGTCGAGGGAGAATGAGCGCTACTAAACAAGTTTACATGTTTGAAGAGGGTAATGTGGGGATGAAAGAATTATTAGGTGGGAAAGGAGCAAACCTGGCAGAAATGACTCGCTTAGGTCTGCCGGTTCCGCCTGGTTTTACTGTTACTACCGTATCCTGCAACGATTATTACAGGCAAGGCAAAAAACTAACGGAAGAATTAAAAAAAGAAGTTCGGGACGCCCTACATAAATTAGAGCTCAAGACAGGTAAAAAACTGGGTGATAACCAGAACCCACTTTTACTTTCTATCCGTTCCGGTGCTTACTATTCCATGCCCGGGATGATGGATACTATTTTAAACCTTGGTTTAAATGATAATACAGTAGAAACATTGGCCAGGGCTACAGGCGACAGAATATTTGCTTTGGATTGCTACCGGCGTTTTCTGGAGATGTACGGGGACGTTGTTTTTAAAATTGAACATCTAAAATTTGAAAGAATTATCGATGAGATCAGGCTGACTCATGGAGTACAAGGAGGAACGGGGGTCTCCCTGGAAGGCTGGGAAAAGGTTGTTGAACGGTTTAAAGCCCTTGTAGCTGAAAAAAGCCCTGAAAATTTTTGGAGCGATCCCTTTGAGCAATTGCTTATGGCCATAGAAGCCGTGTTTGCTTCCTGGAATAACCAGAGGGCAATAGTTTACCGCAAGCTTCATCAAATACCCGATGATCTGGGTACAGCCGTTAACATTCAAGCAATGGTTTTTGGCAACCTGGGTGAGGATAGTGGAACGGGCGTAGCTTTTACCAGAAACCCTTCTACGGGGGAGAAAGAGCTTTACGGTGAATTTTTATTTAATGCTCAGGGGGAGGATGTGGTTGCCGGGACACGCACCCCTCTGGATATTTCAGCATTGAAGGAAGGTTTCCCAGCGCTTTACGACCAATTTGTGCAGATCTGTGACACCCTGGAATCACATTACCTCGATATGCAGGATATTGAATTTACAATTGAAAAGGGTAAACTTTATATTCTGCAAACCAGAAATGGTAAAAGGACAGCGGCTGCTGCCGTTAAAATTGCTGTCGATTTTGTGCGGGAAGGAAAATATGGGCAGGAAGAAGCCCTTCTAAGGGTAGATCCGGGACAATTGGAACAATTATTGCACAGGCGTATGGATCCTAAGATAAGCCTGGAGCCTATAGCCCAGGGCCTGCCTGCCTCCCCTGGATCTGCCGTAGGAAAGGTTGTTTTTGATGCAAATACGGCGGATAGGTTAGGAACGGAGGGCGAAAAAATAATTCTGGTGCGCCCCGAAACCACACCGGATGACATTCACGGTATTGTAGCAGCCCAGGGTGTGGTAACAACACGGGGGGGGATGACCAGCCACGCAGCTGTGGTAGCCCGTGGTATGGGAAAACCCTGCATTAGTGGATGTGAATCAATTAGTATTGATCTCAAGGGCGGTTTTT
>JBMNNS010000089.1:0-6282 GCA_050942625.1 Dethiobacteria bacterium | reverse complement strand
CCCTTGTAAATAAAGGCTTGCAGCCTTTTTTAGTTCTAAATAAAGAAAGGATCTGGCCTTGATTGTTGACCTATATTCTAACATTTTGTATTGTAACACCCCGTCCTTCATGGCCACTTTTTTTATATGGATATTATATCATTTTTTAAATATTTTTGGATTTCTGTACATAAAAAACCGCCAAGGGCGGTTTCCCACTGACGGTTTGGGTGTTTGCAATAAGCAAATTTAAAATATAGAACAGATTCTGGTATAGATTGATGTAATATTTAACGTTTGGAAAACTGTGGTGCCCGGCGGGCTTTTTTTAGGCCATATTTCTTGCGTTCTTTCATGCGGGGATCCCTTGTTAGCAGGCCTTCCTTCTTTAAGAAAGGGCGGTATTCAACATCTGCATTGATAAGCGCCCTGGCGATACCGTGCCTGATGGCACCGGCCTGGCCACTAACACCGCCACCTTCAACTTTGGCAATAACATCAAATTTTGATTCTGTGCCTGTTATATTCAGTGGACGACGAACCTCCACCTTTAGTGTTTCCAGTCCAAAATAATCGTTAAGATCTCTGTTATTAATTATTATCTTCCCGTCACCAGGAACAAGCCGTACTCTGGCAATTGATTTTTTCCTGCGGCCTGTACCTGTATATTGTACTTGCGCCAAAATTTACCCTCCCTTCCAAGCCTGTTTATACAGGCCTACTTGGCAACCCTTTTGGGGTTATATTCAAGTTTATCCGGGTTTTGAGCAGCATGGGGATGCTCCGCGCCGGCGTAAATTTTCAATTTTTTAAGCATACTTCTTCCCAGACGGTTAGCCGGCAGCATTCTTTTAACTGCAAGATAAACCACTCTCTCCGGCTTTTGAGCCAGCAACCGATCGTAGCGAACCTTTTTAAGGCCCCCGGGGTAGCCGGAATGCCTGTAATAAAATTTCTGTTGCAACTTATTGCCGGTTAACAAAACACGGGAAGCATTTATAACAATCACATGATCACCGGTATCAACATGGGGCGTATAAATACTTTTATGTTTACCTCTTAGTATCCGGGCTACTTCACTGGCTAATCTGCCCAGAGGAATACCTGTAGCATCTATCACATACCATTTGCGTTCAATCTCTTTATCTTTGGCCATATATGTTGTCCGCATCGCTTTAGCCTGCCGGATCCAAATGCCATAACCTAGCCTTTTCCGGCAAGCAAGCACACCTCCTTCCTGCAGTGAATATACCGTTAGTTACAACGCTTATTTTAATATAATAATAGTAGGTCGTCAAGCTATAGATCGCCATAGAGCACTTTTTCCAAGCAAAGGCCCTTTGCTTGGGCTGTTTCCCCGGCAACAGCCCTATTTTTACTTTCCAAAATTTCCTGTAGCTGCTGGGGATGGGTTTTCTGAAGGCCTACATTGATAAGGGTACCGGTAATGATGCGTACCATCTTGTAAAGAAAACCATTCCCGGTGTAAGCAATAACAATAAAATTATCTTTTTGAGTAATAGTCAGCCTGTATAGGGTGCGCACTGTACTTTTAACTTTGCTGCCTGCTGCTTGGAATGATTTGAAATCGTGTTCCCCTATCAAGTAGGAAGCAGCTTCCTCCATGGCCTCTAAATCCAGCCGGTAGGGAATGTGACAGGCAAAATTCCTTTTAAAAACATCGGGATATTTACCATTGTCGATAGTGTAAGAGTATACCTTTGCCAAAGCACTCCTGCGGGCATTAAAGCTGTCGGGTACTGCCTTTGCCCATAGTGTAACAATATCAGGAGGCAGCAGGCCCCTTAATGCCAGTGGTAAACGCTCCGGAAGAATAAGTGGCGGTGCAAAAAAGCTAATGGTTTGGTTCCGTGCATGTACCCCCGCATCCGTCCTGCCCGCTACCTCTACCTTGATGCGCTGACGGAAAAGCTTAGTAAGGTTTTTTTCCAAAACCTCTTGAATGGTAAGTGCATTTTTTTGGTATTGGAACCCATGGTAAGCCGTACCATCATAGGAAATAACAACCATGTAGTTTTGCAAAACCGACACCCATTTCATAGATTAGTGAATCAGCATCAACGCCACCCAGCCAGTACAATAGTCACCACAAATCCCAGCACTACCGCAAAACTAAAGTAATCAAGGGGCCGAGTTTTAAGCTCCCTCATCCTGGTACGGTTCTCCCCCCCACGGTAGCAGCGGGATTCCATTGCAATGGCCAGTTCGTCAGCACGCCTGAAGGCACTAACGAAAAGCGGTACCAGCAGGGGGACCATATTGCGGGCACGTTTAAATATGTTGCCCGTTTCAAAATCGGCTCCCCTTGCCATTTGGGCTTTGCGAATTTTATCGCTTTCCTCCATAAGCGTCGGAATAAATCTTATGGCAATGGTCATCATCATAGCTATTTCATGCCCCGGGATCCCCAACCTGCGAAAAGGCCGTAGCAGGTATTCTATGGCATCGGAAAAGGCGATTGGGGAGGTGGTCAACGTGATTAGCAGGGTAGTAATAACAAGCAGGGTAAGCCTGAGGGTCATAAATACCCCTAAATAAACACCTGTCTCTTCGATCGTTAACGGACCCAGGCGCCAGTAAACGCGCCCCCCCTTCGTAAAAAATATATGAAGAAGCAAAGTCAGTACTATTATATATGAAATAGGCCTTAACCCCCGCAAAAAATAGCGCCAGGGAAGGCGGGAAACAAAAAAAATAGCGACTACAAAGGCAGCAAAAAAAAGAAATCCTGTGAATGACTTAAGCAAAAAAAGAGCCAGAATAAGAAAAAGGAGGCTCACTAACTTTACGCGTGGATCCATCTTGTGCAAAAGTGAATCTCCAGGCAGGTAATGGCCCAATGTTATGCTTTTCATCTGTTCACCGCCTACACCTCCGATAGAGGTTAAGAATTTCCTTCCCTGCTTTTTCCACGGTAAAAATATCGGTGCGAATATTTTTGCCGGATTTTTTGAGTTCCTGCAACAGAGTAGTAAGTGGCGGCAGATCCAGTCCTATTTCCTTAATGGTTTCTGCTGACTGAAATATTTCTGCAGGACTACCCTGCAGTACCAGGCTTCCCCTGGAAAGGACAAAAAGCCGGCCTGCCAGAAGGGAAGCTTCCTCCATGTTATGGGTCACCATGATGATCGTAATCTTTTTTTCCCTGTGCAGTCTTTTAATTTGTTCCAGAAAGCTGCGCCTTCCTGCAGGATCCAGGCCGGCTGTCGGCTCGTCCAGAATAATTGCTTCCGGTTGCATAGCTAGAATACCTGCCATGGCCACCCTGCGTTTTTCACCACCGCTCAGGCTAAAGGGGGAACGTTCAGCGTACTCTTCGGCGTCCAGGCCAACGAGCCTTAGCCCCTCCAGAACTCGTTTTCTTAATTCTGCATTTTCCAGCCCCAGGTTTTTGGGTCCAAAGGAAACGTCCTTAAAAACAGTTTCCTCAAAAAGCTGGTGTTCAGGGAATTGAAACAATAATGCGATCTGGGCACGTAGCTTGCGTAAGTCCGTATCCTTGTCCCAGATGTTTTGGCCATCTATGAATATTTCACCGGCAGTCGGCTTTAGTAAGCCGTTAAAATGCTGGATTAGGGTAGTTTTACCCGATCCCGTTTCCCCAATGATGCCAATAAATTCCCCCTGCTCAATTCCTATATTGACCCCCTTCAATGCTTCCACCTCAAAAGGTGTCCCCGGCATGTAGGTATAGGACAAATCCTTTGTTTCTATTAACATAGAAATGCCACCAGATCATCAACGGTCAATATACTTTGGGGTATCTCTATCCCACCGGCCCGTAAAATCTGAACCAATCTGGGAATGGTTGGAATTTCAAGCCCCAGGGCATCTAGATCCTTTTCCCCGCCAAAAATATCAACCGGGCTGCCACTTTGCACAACCTGCCCCTTATCCATCACCAAAACAGTATCTGCATCCAGGGCTTCCTCCATGAAATGGGTAATATGGACCAGCGTGATACCCTCTTCCCTGTTAAGCCTTTTAATTGTTTCAAGCACCTCTCGTCTACCCTGGGGATCCAGCATGGCTGTAGGCTCATCAAGCACCAGGCAACGGGGACGCATTCCAATAACACCGGCAATAGCCAACCTTTGTTTTTGCCCACCCGAAAGAAGGTGGGGGGCATGGCGGGCAAAAGGCTGCAAACCTACGAGTTCCAAAGACTCTGCAACCCGCCGGCGGATAAGATCCGGCTCCAAACCCAGATTTTCCAGGCCAAAAGCTACATCCTCCTCCACCGTCGTCGCCACAATCTGATTATCCGGGTTCTGAAAAACCATCCCTACCCTGCGACGAATTTCCCACCGGTATTCCTCCAGGGAAGTGCTATACCCATCAACCAGAACTTCCCCCTCAGTTGGTAACAAAAGGGCGTTCAAAAGCCGGGCCAGGGTTGACTTCCCCGACCCATTCGGCCCAATAAGGGCTACATAATCGCCCTCATTAACCCTCAGGGAAAGGTTTTGCAATGCCAGGATTTTTTTCTCCCCGCCCAGAAGATATTTATAAGAAACATTTTTTACTTCTAAAAGCGCTGCACACATTTATAACTCCCAGAATTATAGATGGTAAAACAGTAACAAGGCTACCTGCTAAAAAAACCGGTTCTGAAGGTTGGCGATGCCCGCAGAAGCCAACATGATCTGCCACACATGCACCAAGCTTGGATGTCAA
The DNA here is from genome assembly GCA_050942625.1 of Dethiobacteria bacterium. Taxonomy (GTDB): domain Bacteria; phylum Bacillota; class Dethiobacteria; order DTU022; family UBA8154; genus JBMNNS01. The sequence goes on along the minus strand of JBMNNS010000089.1, from coordinate 1,605 downwards.
CGTAAACCAAATTAATATCACCAGCTAATAGCTCAGTAGAAGGCTACCTGCTAAAAAAACCGGTTCTGAAGGTTGGCGATGCCCGCAGAAGCCAACATGATCTGCCACACATGCACCAAGCTTGGATGTCAACGTAAACCAAATTAATATCACCAGCCAATTCACAGCTTTCCCCGCGCCGCGCCAGATGGTAGCGGTGCTGCTTGCAGAAGCGACTTCGGTCAGGGGGACCTTGGCCACCTGACCCTGGAGCCTTCTGCTGCAGTGCCGCTACCACCCAGCTAGCTTACTAGCTCCAACAACACCACCGGTGCCCCGTCCCCCTGGCGAAAACCCTTCTTAATGATACGGGTGTACCCCCCGTCCCTGTCTTCAAATTGGGGGCCTATTGTTTCAAATAACTTGGTAACTGCACTTTCATCAAGCATATAGGATAGGGCTTGCCTGCGAGCATGCAAATCGCCCCTTTTAGCCAGGGTTATTAACTTTTCAGCAATCCGCCGGGCCTCCTTAGCTTTAGCTTCCGTAGTTTCGATCCGTCCGGCTATAAACAAAGACGTGACCAGGTTTCGCAACAAAGATCTCCGCGGACCTACTTTGCGATTAAACTTGCGATATCTCATAGATTATCACTGGTCTCTCTTGAAACCAGCCCCGCACCCCCTTACTTAAGGTATTTCCCTTTTTATTCTGTATCCGAATCCTTAAGGCTTAATCCCAATTGGGATAATTTATTTTGTACTTCTTCTAAGGACTTTTTCCCCAGGTTTCTTACCTTCATCATTTCTTCTTCTGTTTTACGCACCAGTTCATCCACCGTATTTATTCCTGCCCTCTTTAGACAGTTGTAAGAGCGCACAGAAAGGTCCAGTTCTTCAATAGTCAGTTCCAATACTTTTTCTTTGTCTTCTTCTTCTTTGTCTTCAGGGGTTTCCACTTCTTCCGGTTTTTCTGTAAGGTTAATGAACAGTTCCAGGTGCTTACTCAGTATACTTCCACCCATGCTAATAGCTTCATCCGGTTTAATGCTACCGTCGGTCCAGACCTCAAGTGTTAGCTTGTCATAATCCGTTACCTGCCCTACACGGGTATCTTCTACAGTGTAGTTAACTTTTTTAATTGGTGTAAAAATAGAGTCTACGGGTATTACGCCAATGGGTTGGTTGGGCATTTTATTGCGTACAGCAGGTACATAACCACGTCCCTTACTGGCAGTAATTTCCATATTAAGCCTTCCACCTTTTTCAAGGGTGGCGATGAGTAGATCAGGGTTGAGTATTTTAACATCTGCAGGTGCTTTAATATCACTGGCTCTTACTTCACCTTCCCCCTCAGCATCAATAATCAACAGCTGAGGTTCATCGGAATAGATTGCCAACCTTAGTTTTTTCAGATTTAAAATAATCTGCGGAGTATCTTCAATGACGTGCGGTATCACTGAAAACTCATGCAGGACACCTTCGATCTTCAAGCTGACGACGGCTGCTCCAGGCAAGGATGAAAGCAGTATCCTGCGCAAAGAATTACCCAGAGTGGTTCCGTAACCTCTTTCTAGCGGTTCTACTATAAAACGTCCATACTCATTATTTTCGCCCTCTACCCATT
>JBMNNS010000088.1:0-6370 GCA_050942625.1 Dethiobacteria bacterium | reverse complement strand
ACCGGATGGCCGGTAGCCCGATAGTAGGGCCGGTACTGGGCCATAATGTTTACGTAGGTATCCCCTGATATTTCCCCGGCGATAAACTCCAACACCTTCTCTGTGCCTGCCAGACCGCCGGGCAATACCAGATGCCTTACCAAGAGACCCCGAACAGCAACACCTTTTCGATCCATCACCAAATCCCCTACCTGGCGATGCATTTCCTTTACAACGGCAAAATTTACTTCCGGATAGTCCGCCGCCAGGGAAAACTCCTCGGATGAAGTCGAATCTCCGTATTTCATGTCTGGCATATAAATATCCACCACACCATCTAAAAGGCGGATTGTATCCAGGGAGTCATATCCACCGGTGTTGTACACCAAAGGGATTTTAAGCCCCTGCTCTGCCGCCAACTTCACCGCAACCAAAATGTTGGGCACCACATGGGTGGGGGAAACCAGATTTACGTTGTGGCAACCCATATCCTGGACCTCCAGCATCATCCCGCTAAGCTCTTCGTCGCTGACCTCCCGGCCCTCACCCAGGTGAGCCAAATCGTAGTTTTGGCAAAAAATGCACTTCAAATTACAATGGGAAAAAAAGATAGTTCCTGAGCCCCCGGTGCCCACCAGAGGTGGTTCCTCTCCAAAGTGAGGACCAACGCTGGATACAATGGCCTTATCGGCAGTTTTACAGACACCCAGAATAGGCCCTTCGGATTTTTGGTATCTCAAGGCCTTACAACGCCTCGGGCATAACATACAAGGAGACGCCATTTCCTTCGCCCTTTGCAGTTTTTCTTCCCATTGCTTCCCGGTGAGTGAAAGATAAGAGGGAGGGCGGGAGGCAACTATGAATGATTTCATTGCTAACCTCACCTCCTGCGCTACCTAATAAATGCACGTTACACACTTCTCTAGCAGGCTAGTCCCTGTCTCTCCGTAGAGATGTTGCGAAATCAAATCCCGCTTGAAAAGCTTTTTGCAGGTTTTGGGGGTCCCTGGAGATGCTACCCTTTTCGTCGTAACCGCCAAAAAGGAGCGAGCCTTTTCTCTGAAAATTTGCAATATGGAAAAAGACATCAACCGCATCTTCAGCGGATTGATATTGCTCTTTTTTCTTTAGTGCGCCAACAGAGATAAAGAAGGCGTACTTCTTTCCATCGTTAGGTATAAAGGGTTTTTTCAGCCTGTATTTGGCATACCACCAGCATTGGAAGCGGTCTATAAACATTTTGGAGAACGCATTTTCCTGTAGCGGCGCAGAGCCCGCATGCCTGGCAAGGACGAAAGTTGAGGTCGTTTAAGCGGATTGTTTCAGTTTCTCGTCCGGCTGTCGATGCTCCGCCGGCGAAAGAGTTTAAAACCTGTTCGCTGTTGCCTCCCTTTCGTGGGGTCGCTGAGATGGCCAGTAGAGCCAAGGGCAAACACCTCCTTTTGACTTATCCTTTTTTATATTCTGTTAGCCAGGCAGGAATCCTGCATTTATTATTTATACAAAACCAAATTCCTGCCGGCACATCCTTTGAGGATTTGCCTGATGACCGAAATAGATCATTTGAAAAAGCTTGATGTTCTTCCCTATAGGGCAGGTTTCGAAGAAGAAGACAGGAAAATAGTTCAAAGCCGGTTAACTAGCGGAAATTTGCGAGGGATAATAAGCACAAGTGCTTTAGAGTTAGGAGTGGATATTCCGCATCTTGATGTTGGTGTACTCGTTGGTGTTCCGCGGTCTATTATTACACTACCATTCCACACCGTGAAAATAAAAATACCTGTTGATAATCTAATTCCTATTCCAGGAGAAAGTAAATTAGGATGGTATGACCTGGAAACGGGTGAGATTAGTGAAAGTTAAGCAAAAAGTGATAACGTTTTTTGCACCTTAATATATTAGTGAGGATGGAAGGAAATTTTTATTTGAATCGCAAAAAGGAGAAAAAATAACGAAACAGAAAGGATGATCTCCTTTGATTTTGATGCACGGGTAAATCTAGTAACATCAGTAACATTTATACTCTTGTGCAAAGTAATTTTCTAGTGTAAGATATAGTTAAAAATAGATTAATAAAATGATGACAGGTGCCCATGAGGGAGAATAGGGAATCAGGTGTAAATCCTTGAGCGGTCCCGCCACTGTAACCAGTAACAAACCTGCATGATACCACTGGGACGGACTACCGGCCTGGGAAGGTGCAGGGGAGGATGAACTGGAAGCCAGGAGACCTGCCTGTTATCACAAGCTAAGGGATGATGGAAAAGTCCCCAGCCCATTATTATAGGGTTGGGGACTTTTTTATAAAAAATAATAAATAATATAGGAGGTATTAAGATGCTGTTGGAAAAAACTATTGAAAGGATCAGGGAGCTGGATCAAGAGGCCATGGAAAAGGCACGTGGCTACCAAAAAAATCTCATTAAGCCTTATGGTAGCTTAGGTATGCTAGAGGATGTGGCTATCAAAATTGCAGGGATTACCGGAGAGGCAAAACCTCTCCTGGAAAACAAAGCCGTAATTACCTGTGCTGGAGATCACGGGGTGGCAGCCCAAAATGTTAGTGTTGCCGACCAAGAAGTGACCCAGCAAATGGTACGGGGATTCCTCAACGGGGGAGCTGCTATTAATGTCATAACCCGTCATGTGGGGGCAAGGGTAATCTGTGTGGATGTGGGAATAGCAAAACCGATAGAAGACCCCCGCTTGAAGGTACACAGGGTAGGCCCAGGTACAAATAATATTGCTACTGGCCCTGCCATGACCCTGGAGCAGGCCCGGGCCGCAGTAGAAGCCGGAATCGAGGTTGCAACTGAGGAGATTCAAGGGGGGACACAGTTGCTGGCAACCGGAGATATGGGTATCGGCAACACTACCCCCAGTACCGCTATACTCGCTGCCTTTACCGGCTTTCCCGTGGATTTAATCACTGGCAAGGGGACCGGTATTGATCATGCTGCCATGCAGCGCAAGGCACGGATTGTGGAACAAGCCTTGGAGGTAAATAAACCCGATGCCCGGGATGGCCTCGATGTTCTGGCCAAGGTAGGGGGGTTTGAGATCGGTGCTATCGCCGGAGTGATCCTGGCTGCTGCTGCTTCCCGGGTTCCTGTGGTTATCGACGGCTTTATCTCCGGAGCTGGAGCGATGATCGCCCGGGCACTGGCTCCGCGTTCTGTTGATTTCATGCTTGCCTCACACCTTTCAGAGGAACCGGGTCATAAGGTTATGATCACCTGGCTCGGGGTTCGCCCTATGCTGCACATGAATATGCGTTTAGGTGAGGGAACTGGTGCAGCACTTTCTTTTACACTAATTGACGCTGCTTTAAAGATCGTAAGGGAAATGGCCACCTTTGACGAGGCAGGTGTCTCCGATACAGGATTACGCTAATCTATAGAAGAAATTTATAGAAGAGAAGAGGTATTATAAAAACACTTTTTTAGTTTACATAATACCTTAACCAATAAAATATGAGGGGAGGCGAAGGGTGAAGTAATGTTAGATGTGGTTTATAATTTGAATTCCATATTCCATATTAATTTCATTATTAATTATCTATATTTAATTATCTATTTGTGGTCTTTATTTTATCCTGTCCTGAAATTTTTAGTTTAATAAGGATTTGAACAGATTCAAAAAATTAAATTTAAATCAATTATGAGCAACTTGATTAACCAACAATCCTGGCAAGAAAGAACCAATAGACTTAAAGGTAACATTTCCTGGGTGTCGAAATCCTTTAGTTTCTTTTTCAATATTTTTCCATTTTATTTTCATTCTATGGTATTTCTATGGTTATTTGTTTATTCTCCCTTTCTTAAGTTAACATAATATATATTATCGGACGTTATTTTGGTTGGGTTAGCTTTCGTCCTCCACCTCCACCCCGCTAACCCTTTCTGTCTGTTTAGAAAATGGGTTTTAGTAAATTTTTTCAAAAACTGAGTTGACAGGGAAAGAAATATTTTGTAACATGTATGCACACCTTTTTAAATCAACAACCAAATAAATTTAAATACTATGAACAGGATCAGTAGGAAATTAAGAAATGTGCAGAGAGTTGCCGTTTGGTGAAAGAGCAACCTTTCTTCTTTCTGAAACTCCCCTGTGAGGAGCCGGCTGAAATCTACTAGGAAAGTAAGTCAGGACGGAACTTTACCGTTAAAAAAAGAACGCTTAAGAGGACAGATTTTTTTGTTTCTGTCAAGTAGAGTGGTACCGCGGAAGCAAGGCCTTTCGTCTCTATTTAAGATTAAAGACGAAAGGTTTTTTATTTCTTTTTTCATTGTTCCTTTATCCATTAATAACTTATAAACATTGAGGTGATTATTGTGGGTGAAAAGATTATGATTTTTGACAGTACCTTAAGAGATGGGGAACAAACACCAGGTGCCAAACTTAATGCCCAGGAAAAGTTAAAGATTGCACAACAGTTGGCCCGTTTAAATGTTGACGTAATTGAAGCAGGCTTTCCTATTTCCTCTGCTGGGGATTTTCAAGCGGTGCAACAAATTTCCAGGAAAGTTAGAGGTCCGATAATAGCTGCTTTAGCCAGGGCGGTTAAAGAAGATATCGATTGTGCCTGGGATTCTATTAAGGAGGCAGCAAAACCACGCCTTCATGTATTTTTGGCTGCTTCGGATATTCATATGGAAAAAAAATTGCGCAAGGATCCCGAAACTTGCCTCATGGAAGCGGTGCAAGCTGTAAGGTATGCTAAAAGTTTAACGGATGATGTTGAATATTCCCTGGAGGACTCTACCCGGGCTAGAATAGATTACATTTTACGGGTTGTAGAAGCAGTCATTGATGCCGGTGCTACAGTTGTCAACCTTCCAGACACAGTAGGGTATACCACTCCAGAAGAATATGGTGAACTAATCAGGCGTATCAAAAATGAGGTTCCGAATATTGACAAGGCAACGATCAGCGTGCACTGCCATAATGACCTTGGGCTGGCTGTTGTTAATTCCCTGGAAGCTGTAAAAAATGGGGCCCGGCAGGTAGAATGCAACGTTAATGGAATTGGAGAAAGAGCTGGCAATGCTGCCTTAGAGGAAATTGTAATGGCCATGAGGATAAGAAATGAACAGTACCCTTTTACAACAAATATTAACTTAAAGGAAATCTACCGGACCAGCAGGCTTGTCAGCAAACTAACAGGCATCCCCATCCCTCTTAACAAGGCAGTAATCGGCATTAATGCTTTTGCCCATTCCTCAGGAATTCACCAGGACGGTGTTTTAAAAGACAAAAGGACATATGAAATAATTAATGCTGAACTTATTGGCGGGCAGGCTGCCCAAATGCAGCTTACGGCACGTTCAGGACGTCATGCTGTTCGCAATGAACTAAAAGCTTTAAATTACCAGCTAGATGATGAAGAATTCGCTCATTTTTATCAGCGTTTTATAGAGTTGGCCGATAAAAAGAAAGAAGTTTTCAGGGAGGATCTTGAGGCCCTCTTAATTGACGTTTCCTTTGCTGAACCTATTTATGAACTGGAATACCTTCAAACGGTAAGTGGAACTAAAAGCATACCTGCTGCAGTAGTTCGTCTACGTAAAGATAACGAAATAATTGAAGAGGTTTCCTGTGGAACTGGGCCTATTGATGCTGCTTATAAAGCTGTAGACAAAATAACGAAAATAAACCCCAGCCTACAAAACTACAATATTAGGGCAGTAACAAGAGGCCGGGATGCCCTCGGGGAAGTATCGATCAAAATCACCTATGACAATAAAAATATTATTGGCCGGGGGGTCAGTATTGATATTGTGGAAGCGAGTGTCAAGGCTTATTTAGACGGTGTTAATAAGCTAATCAGGATGACAAAATACAATAATAATAATAATAACGCAGCAACCCAGGCGACCTAGCCCCAGTCCACTGCAAAATACCCCATAATTACTAATAATTGCTAACGGATTACTATCTCCTTGCATATTTTCTGCAGGCAATGCAGGCAAACTGTTGTTTGTTATTTTGTAGCCCATATGGTATACTAGATAGAACAAAATAAAACAAACAATAGTTGGGGGTGCTCGTAAAGTAATGGAGAAACTGACACCACGGCAACAGCAAATTTTAAACTTTATCAATAAGGAAGTTAGTTCGAAAAACTATCCTCCTTCTGTAAGAGAAATTTGTGAATATGTAGGCCTTAGTTCCAGTTCTACAGTTCATTCACACTTAAAGGCCCTGGAACGTAAAGGGTACATTAAAAGAGCCCCGACTAAACCACGGGCTATAGAGTTAATTGGAACCCATGCTGTTAACATGCCTCACAGGGAGTCCAGGCTTGTTCCTTTAGTAGGTCAAGTAACTGCAGGTTTACCAGTACTTGCCGAGGAAAATATAGAAGACTACTTCGCCCTTCCTGGTGAAA
>JBMNNS010000013.1:0-29467 GCA_050942625.1 Dethiobacteria bacterium | reverse complement strand
CGTAACCCTGGTTGGCCAAACAATAAGTGATCGCTGAGGTTAATGTCGTTTTCCCATGATCAACGTGCCCTACTGTGCCTACGTTAACGTGAGGTTTTGTCCTTTCAAATTTCTTCTTGGCCATCTTCTAAAATCCTCCTTTTATGCAGACTCCTGACTCCTTATTTACTATTATCCTCCAAAAAAAATAAACAATTCCAAAGAAGAATAAAATGGTAGCGGCGCAGGGACTCGAACCCCGGACACTGCGGGTATGAACCGCATGCTCTAGCCAGCTGAGCTACGCCGCCTGGAGCTCACGACCGGATTCGAACCGGTGGCCTTATCCTTACCAAGGATACGCTCTGCCTCCTGAGCTACGTGAGCAAAACCATTCCGGATAATAGATCCGGTATTCCTGAGAAGTGCTAGTTGTTAAAAGAATATTAAGCTTTTACTATAAAAAACGCTCGGAAGTCAGTTATAAGTAAAAAACGCTTCCGAACAATAATTTCTTGGTTGCGGGGACAGGATTTGAACCTGTGACCTCCGGGTTATGAGCCCGACGAGCTACCAGACTGCTCCACCCCGCGTTAACATTTCCTCTGCCTGCCTTACCAATTTCGCAAGCAATTGTAATTTTACCACCTAAAAAACAGTTTGTCAAGCTATCGGAACATGAAGCCATGAAAAACCCCTCTTTTTTATTTTTAAAGAAGGGCCCAAATATTTAATGGAGCGGGTGATGGGAATCGAACCCACGTAACTGGCTTGGGAAGCCAGCGCTCTACCATTGAGCTACACCCGCCTAATTTCTAGATAACGTTCCAGTTTACGCTTCACCCTTTGCAAAGCATTGTCAATTGATTTTACATGCCGTCTTAAATCTACAGCAATTTCCTGATATGACTTGCCTTCAAGGTAAAGGGTTAACACCCGCCATTCCAGTTCGCTAAGGATTTCTCCCATTTTAAACTCAATATCGTTATATTCTTCCCGGTTAATCATCAGTTCTTCGGGATCTGTTATTTTTGACCCGGAAAGAACATCCAATAAGGTGCGATCAGAATCCTCATCATAAATAGGCTTGTTTAGAGAAACGTAAGAGTTCAAAGGAATGTGTTTTTGCCTGGTTGCTGTCTTGATCGCTGTAATAATCTGACGTGTAATACAAAGCTCAGCGAAGGATCTAAAAGAAGATAGCTTGTCACACCTGAAGTCCCTGATAGCTTTATATAGCCCTATCATCCCTTCCTGAATGATATCCTCACGGTCTGCACCGATCAAAAAATATGAACGGGCCTTCGCTTTTACAAAATTTTTATATTTATTAATTAAATATTCGAGGGCGATGTCGCTGCCACCTTTTGCTTCAGCGGCAATTTCTTCATCTGACCTGTCCTCATAGGCCTTATCCTCATCTATAAGCTCTTTTCCCTTGATCATCTCCAAGTCCGTACATACACCATCTTCCTCCTTCAAGCTTTGCGGGGATAAAACCACAAACACCGCCTCCATTTTTATATTAGGGAGACTGGCTCCTCAGCTATTATATCCCATGCCTGAATAGGCGTCAAGAAGTTTAGTAGAAAAACAATCACCGGCGGCGCCAATCTTCCAAAACCTTCTTTGTTTTTTCGGACAAACCCTCGTCCAGGACATTTCTGAAGGTGTTTTCCTTATATTTCTTACGTAAAACCACCTTAGTATCTTTCAGGTAGCGGCGCAGTTCTCTGGCAGAAAGCCGGCGTCCACCTTTCCAGAGGACAACTCGCTGTTCCAAATAGTCGGAAGAAGCAACCTCTGCTTCTTCCCCGGACTCCGACATCACGGTAACCAGACGTTCTATAAATGCATCAGCAGATTGACCTTCCCCTGTAAAAACCACCTCCACACCCTTTTGGGTATCAAAGGATGACGGTTTCCCTTTGACGAGATAGGCATCAAAGACAACAATAATTTTTGGCCAGAGCAGAGGGGTAAATTCTTCGAGAATCTCTACCAGTTTAAGCCTTGCCAGCTCCATGCTTTCATTACGCAGGGATTCAAATTCAGGCCAGCTATTAATTATATTATAACCGTCAACAATTAGAAGGGACATCATTAACTCCTTAGCTCTTTGATGCTATGAGACGCTGACGAAATATTTCATAGATGATAATTGCGCCAGCAACAGAAACATTTAAAGAGGAAAGGGTTCCTGTTAAAGGGATGCGTACTAAAAAGTCACATTTTTTTCTCAAGAGCTTAGAAAGTCCCCTGCCTTCACTGCCAAGCACCAAAGCCAGAGGAAAATTATAGTCAACCTCATAAAAGGGATGCTCCCCATCCATGTCGGCACCTATTATCCAGAGTCCTTCCTTTTTTAAATGTTCTATTTCCCTCACCAGGTTTACAACACGGGCTACAGGGATGTGGGCTAAAGCCCCTGCAGAGCCCTTAAAAACAGCAGGTGTTATTCCGGTAGCCCTGTTACGGGGGATGACAACACCGTCTACCCCTGCCCCGGAAGCTGTCCGCAGTAAGGAACCCAGGTTATGGGGATCCTGAATGTGATCAAGAAATAACAGAAAAGGCAACTTATTGCTATGTTGTGCCTTTTGCAGGATTTCTTCAACTTGGAAGTACTCATAAGGAACCAGGTATGCCAGCACTCCCTGGTGGTTTTCCCTGGGAACTATACTGGCTAAAACTTTTTTTTCTACCATTTCTACAGGTATATCCCTTTTCCGGGCCAGTTCTAAAATCCTGGCAACGATCTGTCCCCGGGTCTCCCTTATAAGTAAAATCTTTTGCAACCGCAAAGAGCCTCGCAATGCTTCCAGGACAGGCCTTCTTCCCCAGATCATGGCATACTCAGACATTTTCTGTTCATTCACCTTTTTTTAAAACGATTCTGCTAAAAATAGAAAAGGAATGGGGTGTTACCTCCTCAACAATATCCAGGATAGCTTCTGCATAGAGCCTGATTTCCTTTTGTGCCTGTTTGTCAGTTCTAAGGAGCAAAAAATTCATCAGGGAATTGCCGTTAACGGTCCAGTAAAAACGGGTGTAAATGCCGATGGGCAATATCGCCCGGGCAAGTTCTTTGCGTACGTAATGTTCTCCAACCATTGTTTCATAAAGGTCGAAACATTTTTCATTGTGTTCTTTCCAGCTATCCAAAAGTTCCGGGGCTAGATCCTCGGGTATGAAATAATCCCTTTCAGCCAGGCAGTAGCGCAATGATTCTTCATTATAGGAAGCCATGCGATGTCTGAACCATTGTCTGGCCACAAAAAGGGGACATTTCACGTCAAAGGTAAAAACCATGGCTTCAAAAGGTGTCTTATGGCCCCTGGCAAGAAGATGTCGTAGTAGTTTAAGGTCGCTTTCCTCCCCTTTTGATTCACTTTTCCAGCAACGCCGGGCGTTGCGGATCACAGCCAAATCGCCCCCCATATATTCTATTAACCTGACATAGCCATTATTCAACACTTTTCGTTCTTTCATAGTATAGAGCCTCCTATAAATACTTCCACCTGACACCCTGGGGAGTATCTTCCAAAATAATACCTCGCCCCTTAAGCTGATCCCGTATGGCATCGGCTGTGGCAAAATCTTTTTGGCTGCGAGCCTTTTCCCTTTCAGCAATTAACTCCTCAATCTCATTTTCCAGCCTGGCCGGAGAATCATCCTTAATATATCCAAGTATTTGATCGGTTTTGTGGTAAAAATCGAGGATCGGAACGAGTACGTTTTTCTTCTGGCCTTCGGGACGGTTCAAATAAACGTTAGTTTTTCTGGCCAATTCAAAGAGCACGGCCAATCCCTCTGCTGTATTGAGATCATCGTCCATTGCCGCAATAAATTTTTCTTTGCTTTCATGAAGCATTGACAAAAGATTTTCTTCTTCCTCATCAAGCTTTCCTTCTACCACTTTTGGTAGGCGTTCTTTTATATTATAGATCGTGGAATTAAGTCTTTCCAGCGCTCTGGCAGCCTGTTCAAGTTGTTCGGCGGAAAAATTGATAGGACTGCGATAATGGGCTGAAAGCATAAAAAATCTTAAAACAGCCGGGGGATATTTTTGGCGAAGTTCCCTGACAGTAAGCACATTCCCCAGGCTTTTGGACATCTTTTCCTGGTTAATGTTAAGATAACCGGCATGGACCCAGTGACGGGAAAAAGGTTTGCCTGTAGCCCCTTCACTTTGGGCAATTTCATTTTCATGATGAGGGAAAATAAGATCCTGCCCCCCAGCATGGATGTCAAGCGTTTCGCCCAGGAAATGCATAGACATGGCTGAACACTCGATATGCCATCCGGGTCTCCCCCTGCCCCAGGGACTTTCCCAGGAGGGTTCACCGGGTTTTTCTTTTTTCCAGAGAGCAAAGTCAATGGGATGTTTTTTCCTGGGATCGACCTCTACTCTGGATCCCAGTGAAAGTTCTCCTAGATTCTGGTGTGAAAGCCGGCCATAGGAAGGAAAGGCCTCCACATGAAAATAAACATCACCTTCAATTTCATAGGCCATATTTTTTTCAACAAGTTTTTGGATCAGATTAATAATTTGTGGGATAAAATCCGTAGCTTTGGGGTGATAATCAGCAGGCAAGATACCAAGCGCTTCGGCGTCCTCCTGATAGGCAGCTATAAAACGTTCCGCTAATTCTTGGACTGTGATCTCCATTTGGGCCGCCCTGTTTATCATTTTGTCATCAATATCCGTAAAATTTTGGACAAAGGTTACTTCATAACCGCGGTAAAGCAGGTAACGTCTTAAAACATCAAAAATAATAAAAACCCTGGCATTTCCAATATGGAAATAATCATAGACTGTAGGGCCACAGGCATACATGCCTATTTTCCCCTCTTTAACCGGGACCAACGGTTCTTTTTTTCCAGTTAAAGTATTATATAATTTAACCACGCTTTCCCCTCCTGCAGATCCCATCATAAAATAGAGCCGTCCCTATTTTTGGCAAAGACGGCTTTTCCAATTCACGGTCCTCATAATTATAGACTTATGCTTATTTCCTGTCAATAGGGACACCAGCATGGTTAAACAGGGTACAATAATACAACGGCATAAGCCGCAATACCTTCCCCCCTGCCGGTAAAGCCCAACCATTCTGTAGTGGTTGCCTTGACAGAGACAGCACCTAATTCTATTTTTAATTCTTCAGCAATATTGCGGCGCATGGTAGGTATAAAAGGGGAAAGGCGGGGGGACTGGGCGACAATAACGCTATCAATATTATTGATCATATACCCTGATCTGGAAAGTAGATCAGCAACCTCCCCTAAAAGAGTAATGCTGGATATACCACTGTAGCGGGGCTCACCAGCCGGAAAATGGCTTCCAAGATCCCCAAGCGCTGCTGCACCAAGAAGAGCATCCATAACAGCATGCAATAAAACATCGGCATCAGAGTAACCATCCAGGCCACTGGAAAAGGGAATTTCTACCCCCCCTAAAACAAGGGGTAAACCCTCCCGCAAGGGATGAACATCGTAGCCCATGCCAATGCGATATTTCATGCGGGTTTCCACTCCTCTTTGTTGAAAGTTAGAAAATTGAGACCACTGAAAAAGACGGTTTTATTAAAAACTGCCGCTATTGTCATTTTTTTCAGTGGTCTTGGAAAGTTTCCTGTCCCTGTCCTGTCCGCAAACTCCTTGCTTTGGCATTTAGGTATGTTTCTGCAAGCAATAAATCTATTGGTGTCGTAATCTTCAAGTTTTCATTACTGCCGGGAACAACCTTCACCTTTTTACCAAGGCGCTCAACCAAGGAGGCATCATCGCTGCCCTGAAAACCATCCTCCCTTGCCCTTTGATGAGCCCGCCAGAGCAAAGAAAAGTGAAAACATTGGGGAGTTTGGATTGCCATAAGATTATCCCTTGAAGGGGTTCCCACTACATTTAGATCTCGATCCACCTCTTTGATGGTATCTTTCAGCGGAACACCGGGTATAGCTGCACCAAAAATAAGTGCTTCATCAAAAACCCTGTGAAATAGTTCTGCCGTAACCAGAGGGCGAGCTCCATCATGAACACAAACAATAGACTCAACAACGTCCCTTTTTTGCTGTCGCAAAAACTTTAGACCATTGTAAACTGATGATTGGCGTTCTTCACCACCCTGGACAGTAACAATCCTTTTTTCATCGGGGAAAAAGGGGAGCTGCACTAAACTGCGAAAGATATTTTCTTCCCCTGGGGCAATTATTACTATAACCTGAAGAAAAAAATTTAAGTCCAGGAAAGTTTTCAATGTGCGTGCCAGCACAGGCATTCCGGCCAGTAAAAGATATTGTTTATTAATATCGCCTTGCATGCGCCTCCCCTGGCCTGCAGCTGGTATAAGCAATACAGGTCCACGCCCGTCCTTCATTTTCTCACCATTTCAAAGATACTACCAATAAAAATAGTCACATCAAACAATATACCTTAACGCTTCAAGGAGACCTTCTCAGAAAAACTGGATTTTGGTTTGGCAAAAATCATCCGCCCGGCCGCTGTCTGCAACACACTTGTCACAAGTACATCTATTGTCCCACCGATATAGCGTTTACCCCCTTCGACCACGATCATCGTTCCATCGTCAAGATAAGCAACGCCCTGTCCGACCTCCTTGCCGTCTTTAATAATATGGGCACTCATTTCCTCCCCGGGCAAAAGGACCGGTTTAACGGCATTAGCAAGTTCGTTAATATTCAAAACAGGCACACCCTGCAATTCACAGACTTTATTCAGGTTGAAATCGTTGGTAACTATAACACCGCCCAGATCCTGCGCAAGTTTAACGAGTTTACTGTCAACCTCTGCAATATCCTCGTAGTCCTTGTTGATTATCTTGATTTCGGTATTTATTTCCTTTTGCATTTGATTTAAAATATCCAACCCCCGCCGGCCGCGGTTTCTCTTTAATAGGTCGGATGAATCAGCAATATGTCTCAATTCTTCCAGGACAAATCCAGGAACTAGAATATCCCCTTCCAAAAAATTTGTTTTACTAATGTCCAAAATCCGCCCATCAATAATGACACTGGTATCAAGAATTTTTCCAGGGGAAGACATTTTTTTTGCCTGAGACGCCCCTGAACGAAAATAGGATGTAATAAAAGAAAATTCATCTTTACGGTTTAAAACAAATGTAACACCAAGATAGGCCAACACAAGTGACGTAGCTACTGCAAGATAGGGGCCAACCCAGGGAATACGTGAAAGAGGGATAGACAATAACATACCAATCAACAATGCTATTAGCAGTCCGATCACACCCAAAATAATATCCTGGGTTGGTATAAATTTAATCTTCCCATCGGTCCAGGAAGTAAGCTTGCGCAAAAGGCGGGCAAGGGAAGGGGCAGAAAAATAAAAAATGAGTCCGCTGGCGGCTCCTCCCAGGATGGGAAACCAGAAACCTGTAGGAATTGGTATGGGAAGTCCTGAAGCATGCACCAAAGAAGGAACCGCTACCTTAAAAAGTTCATAGCCCCCAACAAATATAATAATTGTTAATGTAATGCGCACTATACCTTTCAGCATTTCTTAACACCTCCTTCCGTATTATATTTGTCAAACATTATAGCTGATTATAACTTATAGTTTTACCCTCAGGCAAGCATTTTTATGCATCATCAATGTAGCAAATGCCTGACCAAATAAAAAAGATATCAGTTCAATGCTATTTGCAACCTGACAGTAATATGCAGTAAAAGCTGGAAGGAGCTAAGCTTAAACTTGGAGCATACTGATCTCTTATATATATATTTATATTACTCATACTTTTTTGGGTTTTTTTAGGATACCTGGTGGTTAAACAGTTTTTCAAGGGATGACTTCATCTCCACAGCGTTAACCCCCTGAACCATCAGCAACTCACTCATCAAAATTTGTTTGGCACTTTCGAGCATTTTTCTTTCCCCGGTCGAAAGGCCTTTTTCCTGTTCCCTTAGAAGAAGGCTACGAACGACTTCTGCTACTTTAAAAATATTGCCGGTTTTAATCTTATCCATATTGCTTCGGTAACGCCTGTTCCAATTAGTACTTGTTAGTTCTGCCGGACCTTCAAGTATTTTAAAGACCTTGCTCACAGATCCTTTTTCAATAACTTCCCTCAAACCTACCTTTTCTACATTATCCATGGGAACCATCACCTTCATTTCCCCTACAGGCATAACCATTACATAGTATTTTTTCTTGGCACCCAGTATTTCCTTTTCTTCAATGGCTTCAATTATGCCTGCCCCATGCATGGGGTATACAACCTTGTCACCTATATTAAACACCTGCTTACCTCCTTAAAATGCTTATAAACGACATCTAATAGAAAATAAATGTTCAAACAGCAGGGTAATCCATTTTTTTTTATTGTTCTTAACAATTCCTGCATATAACCATTTTAACATATCCGAGGAAATGTGTCAAAAAGTTAGTACGTTATCACCATTTAATGAAAATTCAAATTGTTTTAGTTTTTTCCGGGCAATAAATTAAATGAATGCCATCACTTTTTTCCAGCTAAGAAGTTGAAAAATAATTTAAAATAGAAAATAGGGGACAGAACTTCTTGATTTGCTACATTATTTTCCTACCTTAAACACACAGCTTAAAAAACTCACAAGATTAAAAGTTGACAAGATTTCAAAATAGCAAGTATAATGAAGTTAATTATAAAGGCAAGGGGTGGCTAGTCTAGATCATGAAAACCCATCACAACGAGTCTATCTGTTTGTTCCAGGATAAGGTTTCCGAATTGCTTCTCCGGCACCATAGTATACTCGATAGTATATCCAAGCTTGTTGAGTCAGCCGTAAGGGTCAATCGTGCCATAACAAAAGCGGTGACCGACTGTGGCTGTGTATCCATTAATGCCCATAAACAACAAATACCTCCCGACATCACACTGGAAAGCTACAAAAAATACCTCACGACCCATCTTGAGGGAACACTATGTGAAAACTGCCGGGAAATAATCGAAGAAGAAATTGGCAATCAGCTTTTTTATCTTGCCGCCGTCTGCAATATCCTGGGTTTTAAACTGGAAAATATAGTGGACTGTGAACACGAAAGACTCAATGCATTGGGCATTTTCCGGCTTTCCTGACTAAGAAGTTAGTTAACCTTCCTTTCCAGCATAAAGTCGCAACCTGGCTAAATTAACCGCATCCCAGGAACTTCCCATTTCCGGGGTTTCAAGTATTACCGGTATACCATCGGGCCAGGGGTAGGCCAAAAATAACTTGAAACCTTCTGCACCAATATAACCATCTCCTAAATGAGCATGCCTATCCCGGTGAGATCCCCGTGGTGTATTTACATCGTTTAAGTGTATAACTTTGACACGCTCCATTCCTATATGTTCATCAAGTTCCAGCATAGCTTTTTCCAAACCTTCCGGGGTGGAAAGGTCATACCCGGCTGCCCAGGCATGGGCAGTATCAAGACAAACACCAAGGGGTGCATCCTCCAGGGCCTCTAATACTTTACCAATGGCAATAAAGGTCCCCCCAAGAGAAGTCCCCCCACCAGCAGTGTTTTCTAAAAGAAGCTGCACCCCTGGAGGCCATTTTATATAATCCTCCTTCAGGGTTGCAATAAAGAATTCTAACCCCTCTTTAAAGCCTGCCCCTCCATGGCTACCCATATGAAGCACTACATAAGGAGAGCCTATGTAGCTGGCTCTCTCCATTGTACTTTGCAGTAGAAAGCGAGATTTCCGGTAGAATTCTTCTTTAGCGGAGGAAAGATTAATTAGGTATGCTGCATGGACAACAAGAGGGGCAATATCATATTCTTCAAGCAATCGGGAACGCTGTTGCAGTTCATCAATCTTCAATGCTGGAGGTTTCCAGGTTGTAGGACCCCCCAGGAAAACCTGCAGGGTTTGGCAACCCATCTCTGCTGCACGTTTAACGTTGTGCTCAAAGCCTCCTTTTTGAGGCATATGTATTCCAAACCGCATTCAAGCATCGCCTTTCAGGATTTTCTACCTTTCCATTCCGCTGAAAGTGACTGCATAGCCGGGTATTTACTTATATTTTAATATTTTACATAAATACACCGTCAATGTCAATTTTGCTGGTTAGTGCCCTGTATTTCGATAAGAATTTTTTGCACTGCCTCTAAAGGAGAAGGGTGGGCAATAATAGGCCTTCCCATGACCAAATAATCGGCACCGGCATCAAAGGCCTGGCGTGGGGTTAGCACCCTTGACTGGTCATCAAGTGAAGCCCACAGGGGTCGAACCCCGGGGGTGACGGTAAGAAATTCCGGTCCGCATTTTTTACGGATGAGACCAATCTCCCGGGGGGAGGCTACCACTCCATCAAGACCATTATCCCGGCCCAGCAAAGCCAGCCTGACGACATGTTCTTCCAGACTCCCTGCGCCGGTTATTTCCTTTAACATTTTCTCGTCGAATGAGGATAAAACAGTGACGCCCAATATCGTAGGGACAGGTAGCCCTTTTTTGTTGGCAGTTTCCCTGGCGGCCTCAACCGTAGCCCTGATCATTTTCCGGCCACCGCTTAAATGAATATTAAACATTTCTACCCCAAGGCGCGTTACAACTTCGGCCGTAGCTGCAACGGTATTGGGGATGTCATGAAACTTTAAGTCAAGGAATATTTTAATGCCAAGTTTTTTAAGAACGGTGATAATACGGGGTCCACAGGCGGTATAAAGCTTCATGCCTACCTTAAAAAAACTTATCAACGGTGAAAGTTCTTTGACTAAGGCAGATGCTTTTTTTTCATTATCAACATCAAGGGCTACGATGATCTTTTCGGCAGCCTTTTTTTTGTCGGGTTTGGGGATGAGCATGTTTTCATTCCTTTCTAAAGCTTTGACAGGGGATGTTTTGTACATATTCTGATATACAAGGTTTTTTTGCTTCTTAACTATCTTACCATGTCACCACATTGATACTATTTTTGTTCATTCTATTAGCGAACAATCAATTTACAAATGCGCTGCACCGGTTATTTCTTCAATGCTGCTTAAACCTTCTTCTGCCATGTAGGACTTTAGGGCAGCGAGCAGAAGAGGGATGGTTCTGGGCTCTACAAAGTTTGCTGTTCCTATGGCAATCGCTTTGGCCCCGGCCATAAAAAACTGCAGAGCGTCTTCCAAATTCACAATCCCGCCCATTCCAATGATGGGGATATTTACTGCACGGTAGACTTCATAAACCATTCTGACCGCCAGAGGACGAATGGCAGGTCCTGAAAGACCCCCGGTTATGTTTCCTAAAAATGGGCGTTTATTTTTGATGTCGATCACCATTCCCTTGAAGGTATTAATGAGGGAAAGGATGTCTGCGCCGCTTTTTTCAGCGGCAGAGGCAATTTCCACAATATCCGTTACATTGGGGGAAAGTTTCACGATCAAAGGTAATGGAGTATTTTGGCGTACCTTTGTTACTAGATTGGAAAGGCTCGCAGTAGAACAGCCGAATTGGAGGCCGCCTTTTTTTATGTTGGGGCAGGAGACGTTTAGTTCCAGGGCCTTTATACCTGGGGCAGATGACAATTCCCGGGCCAGCGTTACATATTCCTCTTCAGTATCCCCGGCAATATTGACAATTACAGTGACATTGGCTTTGATAAGGCGGGGCATATCCCGTAAAAGAAAGTGATCAAGCCCGGAATTCTGAAGGCCGATAGCATTTAACATGCCCGCAGGGGTTTCGATAATCCTTGGGGGAGGATTCCCCTGACGGGCTTTTAAGGTTAATCCGTTGACCACTAATGCCCCAATTTCATCCAATTTGAGAAGAGCAGCATATTCCTCTCCAAAACCGAAAGTTCCGGAAGCAGTTAAAACTGGATTTCTGAGCCGCAATGGCCCAAGCTGGACTTCAAGACTACACATCCGGCCATACCACCTCCTTGTCTTTAAATACAGGGCCTTCCCTGCAAACACGTTTGTAAAGGATGCTGCCCTTATCCTTGATTCCTACAACGCAGCCCTGACAGGCACCAACCCCGCAGGCCATCCTTTCCTCCAGGGAAATCTGCAGGGGATATCCCCAAAGGCGGTTTTCCCTTGCGAGTTCCCTTAGCATTGCCCCCGGGCCACAGGCAAAAATATCACCGGGGACAAGGCCAGTCTTCAGATTTTCTTCAAAAACTTCGGTTACCAGGCCCCTAAAACCGGCACTGCCGTCTTCAGTAACAAAGGTTACCTGTACCCCTTCTGGTAAAAACCTTTTTACCGGTAAAAGTTCGCTTTGGGAAACAGCACCATAAAAAAGGAAAACCTGCCTTTTGCTGGCCAGGGCATTTGCCAAATATAGCAAAGGGGCTACTCCTATACCCCCAGCCAATAAAACGGCAGGATCCGTTCTGTTGGAAAGGTGAAACCCGCTGCCAAGGGGCCCCAGGCAGTCAATTTCCTGACCCTTAGAAACCGTACTCAGTATTTTTGTCCCTTCCCCCACAATCCTAAACAGAATTTGCAGTGTTCCTTTTTGGTCAGAAACCCCTGCCAGGCTAAAAGGTCTCCTTAAAAAGGGTTTTAAACCATTTCCAATTCTTATATGTAGAAATTGCCCGGGAACAGCTTCCCTGGCAATGCACCGTTCTTGTAGTAATAAATGATAAAATCCTTTCTTTAGTTCTTCAACGCTGATTACCCGTGCCTTTTTTAACATTAAACCTTCTCCTTTACTGGAGGGGGATGGTTTCTAAATTGACTTATTTATATAATTCCTTTTCTAATTCCGAGGAAAAGTCTCTGGAAAAACCTTTTACTCTACCTTTCCACATTTTAATATCCCCTCCAACCATGGTTAGTATTGGAAGGCCCTGCAGTCGCCAACCTTGAAAGGGGGTATTCCTTCCCAGGGAATAAAAGTCTTTGGCTTCTACTATATACTCGCCCTGTGGATCAAAAACAGTAAGATCTGCTGGTGAACCTGGAGCCAGTGTCCCTCCAGGAATGTTAAGGATCCGGGCAGGGGCAGTTGAAAAACTGGTCACAAACCTTGCAGGGGTAAGGAGCCCACTTTCAACCAGCTTGGTCCAAAGTAATGGCAAGGCTGTTTCGAGCCCTATAACACCAAAAGGAGCATTTAAAAAATCTTCCTTTTCCTCCGGCCTGTGCGGTGCATGATCAGTCGCAACACAGTCAATAATTCCTTGTTGCAAAGCTTCCAATAAGCTATCCCTATCCTCAACAGTGCGCAAAGGAGGATTCATTTTGGCATTGGCATTAAAGTTTTCTATGGCATTTTCAGTGAGAAGCAGGTGGTGTGGTGTAACTTCTGCCGTAATACCCGCCCCTTTCTCCTTTGCGGCCTTCAGTAGTTCCACACTTTGCCGGGAACTGAGGTGGGCAAGATGCACCTTGCCGCCAACCTCTTGCTGGAGCAATATTTCTCTCGCCACCATGATCGCCTCTGAATTTGTAGAAATAGTCGGCAAGCCCATCCGATAACCAACAGGCCCAGCATGGACAACACCCCCAGCAGACAAGGTAAGTTCTTCACAATGCGAAATCACTGGAAGCCCTAGGGCCAGGGCTGACTGCATAGCCCGCAACATCACGGCACTATCCATGACCGGTTGGCCATCATCAGAAAAGGCAATAGCCCCCTCTTTCGCCATCTCCAGCATCGGTGCTATTTTGCGGCCTTCTTGTCCCTGGGTTAGAGTACCAATTGGGTAAACACGGGCAAGAGCGGCCTGGCGGGCTCTTTCTTTAACAAAGGCTACTACTACCTTATTATCAACAGGAGGGGAGGTGTTGGGCATACAGGCAAGGGAGGTTATTCCTCCTGCAACTGCGGCTGCACAACCCGTTGCAATCGTTTCCTTACGTTCCCCCCCTGGTTCCCTGAGGTGTACATGCATATCTACCAGGCCTGGAATAATAATCTTCCCAGTGAGATCAAGGGTGGGGAAATCAACGGTCCCAAAAGAAGTAGCTACTGCTTCTACTTTATCCCCCCTGATCAAAACCTCCGCTGCACCATTCCAGCCACCAGCTGGATCAACCAGCACTGCTCCAGTTAAAAGCAGGTCCATTATCGTTACACCTTCCTCCCTACCAGTAAATCCAGGACGGCCATACGCACATAAACGCCGTTTTGGATCTGCTTGTGGATCAATAACTTTTGCGGAAACTTCTCCTCCAAATATTTCAGGGCATGGTAACTAATCTCCACCCCAATATTTACAGGCCCAGGGTGCATAATATAGACATCCTTTTTTAAAAGAGCAAGCCTTTTTTTATTTAGGCCATACAAAGCTGCATATTCACCCAGGGAAGAAAGTAAACCACTTTCCTGCCTTTCCTTCTGGACTCTTAAAAAATATAGTACATCACCTTTGGGCAGATTATCTTCCAGATTAAAAGAATAATCTGCACCTGGAGGAACAAGTTCAAGGGGTAAAAAAACTGGAGGAGCAACAAGGGTAAGTTTTACTCCAAAAAGGGGCAGAAGATAAAATAGAGAGCGGGCTACCCGGCTATGTAAAATATCACCAACCAGGACAACGCTCAGGCCGTTGAGATCAAGGCCCGTTTGCCTTAAAGTAAATAGATCAAGAAGGGCCTGGGTAGGATGTTGGTAGCAACCCTCACCACCACTGATAATCGGTATTTCTATCTTTTCTGCAATCTGTTGAAATAAACCGGGCCATCTATGGCGGAAAACCAGGGCAGAAGCACCCAGCGATAGCAAAGCTTTAATCGTGTCCTCAATGGATTCCCCCTTCTGCACGCTTGAAATTTCCGGTTTGAATTCTATAACCCTGCCACCTAATTTATGGATAGCCTGCTGAAAGGAAAAACTTGTACGGGTACTGGGTTCCCAAAAGGAGAGTGCAATATCTTTGCCTTTCAGGGCCTGGAAAGTATCTTTACCATCCCTTTCCTTATAAAATTCAGCCCTGTTCAATATTTCCTCCAAAGCTTCTCTAGAAAAATGCTGCAGATTAAAAAGGTCTTTGGGAAATAAAGCAATCCTTTCCCTACAAGATTCTTTAAGCTTCATCGGAGTTCCCTTTCCTCAATGCCTTCATTTTTATTACTAAACCTTGTATCACCAGGAAACCAGATACGGATTGCTGCCTGGATAGCAAGAACATAAAGCGTGGCTGTAGACAAATAGGCTTCCGCTACGGAGTCAAAAAGGATCATGGAACGGGGTTCAAATCCCTCCCCGCCTTCCCAGATTATAAAAGCCAAATCCAGACGGGGAAATACTGGAACAATAATCCCGGCATCCCCTTGATCGCTTGGAGTCCCACCATATTCCTGCCCGCAACGTAAAAACGAGGCCAGACGATCATGGTAGCGGTATGCCAATGGTATAAGAATTTCCTTTTGGAAAGGAAGCCAGTGTAGTGGACCTCCTTTAAGGTCAAGGAAAGAGATCCAGTTACCCCGCGCCGGCAGTCCACAGGAGAACATCAGATACTGGATAATAACAACCTTCTCTTCATTTGTTAATTCCCTTTCCTCCTGGTCCTTATGATCCAGCAGGAAGGTAAATTTACCTGAAGGGTAGCCAACTTTGAGTGGAATATTACAGTATTTTAGGTAAATAGAGTCATTTTCATACTTTCCACCACTTAATTCTGCCATCATATCTGGATCCCTGGAAGCATATTCTTCTAACATTTTTGGTAATGCATTTCTAGAACACATGTATATCCCCCCATCAAAAGTGTATATTCGGCAAAATTATTCCTACTCCTCCAGGTTTAAATATTTTCAGCAAAATAGTATGTTTTTCTCTGTAAAAGTCTGTTAAAATAAAGGTGTATTAATTATAATTAATTTCCATGGAGGTTTTTATCTAATGAAAAAGGCCAAACCAGTATTGATTCTTCTTATTATGCTATGTTTTACAGCAGCTTATTTTCATTTTTATTCGCCCGATTTTCTTTCTTTTGCCGTTTATAGTAAACCTGAACCCAACGAACCAATAGATATTAACGGGGAAGAACTGGACAAGTATTTGCCTGAAAGTTCCATTGCCCCGGAACAACCTGCCAGTAACCAGGAACAGGAACCCAAAGCGACTGAAACTGAAAATGAAACAAAGCCGACACAAGTAATAGCTCCACAGGAAGTTATACCCCCACAGAATGGAGGTGAAAATACTATCCAAAATCAAACCTTGATAGATGAACTTTCTTTTCTCCAAAGTCCATTACCTGGAGCCCGGATCACCACCAGGGATTCACAACTACCGGGAGCACCAAGGCCCTATCGTAACGGGACACATGAAGGCCTTGATTATTATAATGGTTATTGCGGCATATCGATAAACTATGGAGATCCCGTCTTTGCAGCAGGGGAAGGTGTTCTCATTCGCATTGATCACAACTACAAAGAACCCGATCTTGAAGAAAGGGAAGAAATGCTCAGGATAAGCGCTACAGAAGGGGATACGCCTGAAGATATTTTGGACATACTCAGGGGCAGGCAGATCTGGATACTGCATCCTAACGGTACGGTTACCCGCTATGCCCACCTCAGCAAAGTAAACGAAGAATTAGTGCTAGGAGATCAGGTTGAAGCGGGGGCTTATATTGGTAATATTGGCAACTCTGGTACCAGCGATGGGGCAGAGGGCAGTACTGCAGGTGCCCACCTGCATTTTGAAATCTGGCCAACTGATCATGCTTACCTTGGAAAGGGGCTTTCTCCCGCTGAAGTTAGAAATATTTTAGAAAAAATACTGGAATAAGGAGGATATAACTACCCCAGACTCCGGACTGGAACCTGGGGTAGTTAATCCTCCTCACGTTCAGATATAAACTTGAACATATTTCTGTAAGCCCTGTACTCTATATGAAGCACCTCATTTATTTGCCTGAATTTAGAAGATATGCTGGCCGCAGAAACACCATATTGTTCAGCCAATGTTTTTTGTGTCAAATTTAGGAAGTGATATCTGGCAAGGGCATATTCCAATCCCGCAGACCAGGTTTCTATTTTCCTAATATTGGGCGTTTGTGGATAAATGTTGTTAAGATAATCCAGCCAGATAGCTAAAACATCTTCATAAAAGTTATC
Organism: Dethiobacteria bacterium; assembly: GCA_050942625.1. Taxonomy (GTDB): domain Bacteria; phylum Bacillota; class Dethiobacteria; order DTU022; family UBA8154; genus JBMNNS01. The sequence continues at coordinate 12,463 of JBMNNS010000013.1, read as the reverse complement.
ATTATAGGACTTACTAAGCCGCATGTTTTTAAGTGTTTTTTCCAGCACTTCCTGCCATTCTTTCAACCACTGGGGCGCAAGCAAAGGATAAAAAGATAGATCTATATCCCTTAAACCTCCATCCATAAATACAGTTACCAGGCCCTTAACCTGCATATTTTTTAGCGTTAACAAAGCCTGTAAGCGCAGCCTTTGTTTAACCCAGGGATTTTTCACAAATTCAAGTAGTTGTGTTTCCCCACCATGCCCCTTTAGCAAGCCAAAAGTTTTTATTGCTTTTTCCACAACCTCTTCTTTTTTACCATAAAGTGCCTGCCATAAAATGCGCCGTTTTTCCGGATTTTCAGCATAACTTTTTACTAGTTCCTTTTCCTCCACTAAAAAAGCTTGGGGAAAAAGCTGTTCTTTTTTTGGTTTCTTTACTGGATATTCTTCTCTAATCCTATCTTCCTCACTTAAAGCAAAAAGAAGTTCCTCTGCATCCATAGCCATCTCCCCTTCAGGAGAAAAATGCAAATATAGGTTCAGGTAATAACGAGACTTTTCCAGATCATCTTCCAGCCCATAGTTTATAGCCATCAGAAAATAACATTCCGTTAAGGTTGGATCCATCTGGTGGACTATGAATGAAAATATGTTGTTAGCTTTTTCAAGGTAGCCCATCCTGCTTAAAAGGCAGGCCAGGTTATAATGATGTAAGGCATTGTCGGGTTCAACCTCAATGGTCTTTTTAAAAAAAAGCAATGCTTTTTCTAATTTATTTTGCTGGTAGTAATGGTTACCTTTTTTAAAGTAATAATTTGCAGTTTGTAAAAAGGGAACTACATTCTTAGAAGCACTTTGTCGTTTCATTTCACTCACCAATCTTCAATAATAGCTTAATTCTATAACTTATCCTGAACCTCAGATTTACTAATCATACAATAAATTCCTATTATATTCAAGTTTATTTAAAACCAGTAAAAATCCTGCGGCCAAGATAATGATCCCATTCTGTCCAACTACTGTTTTTTTGATCGTAGTTTTGCATTACCTGTGTGAATTGTTTTAACCGTGCACTTAACAAGTCAGCATGAAACAGAGTATAAGCATTGAATGTTTTAGGCACCTCAGGTGAACCCCACTCCTTTTCCCCGTGATGGCTGATAATCATATGCTCTAGTTCGGTTAATGTATTTTGTGGGAAGGAAGGTAATAAGGCAATCTTTTCCCTTAATATACCTAACCCCAAAGTAATATGGCCTATTAATTTTCCTTTATCAGTTTGCTGAAAGGTAAAACTATGGGGATCATATTCTTCAATCTTTCCAATATCATGGAATATTGCTGCCGTAATAAGCAATGATTTATTTACATATTCAGGATAAAGCCCACAGAGATGCCTGCAGATTTCTACCACTTCCAGGGTATGTTCCAATAAGCCTGCCAGGTAATTATGATGAATAACTTTGGCAGCTGGAGCCAACATGAACCTTTCCACCAACTCAGAGTCATCATAAAAAGAGTTTAATAATAGTTGAAGATTTTTATCGGTAACCAGTTCTGAAGCAATTGTAATCAGCTGTCGCCACATTTCCCCGCTGTCACGGGGACAGGTGGGCTGTAACAGGTATCTATTTATATTACTACTGTCAATTTTTTCGTAATCATTGATGATCAGTTGAGGGCCCTGGTAGTCGTTGACTTCGCCAGTTACCATAAGAACATCATCGGGTGCTATCACTCCAGAAACAAGGGATCGATCCCAAATAACAGCTTTGATCGTACCACTTATATCGCCCAACCTTAATTTCAAAAAATAATCCCCTCTTTTTGAGGGAGCTGAAAAAGAAATTCGTTGAATATCAACAACTACAAAATAAGATTGGACCAAGCTGCCAATTTTGAGATCCTTCACAAATTGTTTGCTCATTGCTTTCCTCCTCTATAGGATTTATTTCTTTATTTAAAGACTAAATCCTGCAGAATAAATAAAAAAAGCCAACCCTTTCCTTTGGGCTGGCTTTACTTCTGGATGATTTACAGAAAATCTAGTCAAGCTTGGGACGTGGATATAACCCGGCAGCTTCTACTATTTCAGGAACGACTTCTTCCCAGGCAATTGCCATAACGTGTACGCCGGCAACACCCTCGATCTCTTTTAGACGTTGAATTGTTTCTACTGCAATTTTGATACCCTCTTTTTTCTTATCCTGGGCACCTTTAATACGATCTATAAGCTCATCAGGGACAATCATACCTGAGACAAAATTTTTCATATAGCGGGCAGCACCCAGAGACTTAATCGGTGTAACCCCACCCATAATATAAACCTTTTTATGCAGTCCCATTTCTCTGACCTTTTCCATCCATTTTTCAAAACGATCCAGGTCAAAAATACACTGCGTTTGAACAAATTGTGCCCCTGCCGCTACTTTTTTGGCCAGGCGCAATGCTCTGTATTCAAAGGGATCCGCGAAGGGGTTGGCTACTGCACCAATAAAAATTTTTGGCAGTGGATGCTCAAGCTCATCCCCTCCTATAAAGACGTTTTCATCCCTCATTTTCCTGACAGCGTCTATTAACTGCATGGAGTCTATATCATAAACATTTTTTGCTTGCTGCTCATTACCAAATTTGGCGTGATCGCCCTGCAGGCAAAGAAAGTTCCTTGCACCAAAACTTACTGCGCCCAAAAGGTCACTCTGTAAACAGATCCTGTTACGATCACGGCAGGTCATCTGCACAACAGGATCCAGCCCCATTTGGATCAGCATTGCTGCTACGCCTATACTGGAAGTACGTACGATAGCAGTTTGGTTGTCAGTAATATTATAGGCGTCAACGTAATTACGCATTTCCTCAGCATGATGTCTTAGTAAATCCACATTAGCACTTTTTGGCGGACCAAGTTCCCCCGTAACCGCAAAATTCCCGCTGCTAAGTACTTTTTCAAGGTTACTTGCTGGTTTCAAGTCTGACATCCTCCCTTACAGTTGTTCTAACGCCGCCATGATGGGAAGTAGACCAGTTTTTCGGGGGCTGGATTGCTTCCATTCTATCAACTTTATCAAATTTTAAAAGCCGCTCATAAATTAAGTGCCAAGCGCAATCGACATCCTTGCTGATTTCACATTTGCCATCCTGGGAGCCGCCACAGGGGCCATTTAGCATACTCTTCGAGCAGCGGGTAATAGGGCAGATACCCATCGTCAAATCCAAAACGCAATCTCCGCACCCCAGACAATTTTCTTTCCAGACTCCCTGTTCCGGAGGAAAACCCATAAACTGCGTATTTAAACCCGGCAAAACAATCTTTTCAGGAAGCCTTTCGGTCATAGTCTGGACTCCCACGCCACAGGCTAAAGAAAGAATGACATCATAGCCGGCTAATTTTTCGGCATCTTCATCAATAAATTCGTATTCACATTGCCTTTTTATGGAATGTGTATCGATATCTATTTTTTTACCTTCCTTTTGAGCCAATAAAGAAAGAGCTGCTGCCGTTTCCTCAGCCTCTTTTTCTCCACCAGCTAAACAGACAGTAACACAGGTGCCGCAACCTAAAACTAAGATCTTTTGGTAAGGCTTTAGCATCTCTGCTATTTCTGCCAATGGTTTTCTTTCACCAACGATCATTTCATTCACCCTCCCCTTTGAGCGCCGGATTAATTATTGATTTTGAGACATAAAGACATCGATATAGGAGTCGCAGTAGATATCCATATTTAAAATAATACGGGCTGTTGCTACTGCAGCCATCAGATCCTCGTCACAGGCATCTGCTATTGCAGAATCAAGTCCCGCGCCCATGGCCATTACCGCAAAAATACGGTTAATCAATGGACGGTTCTTTGTGCCCTGGGAAATGTTACTCAGGCCAATAGTCGTCTTGGGTGGCGGATCGGAGAGCAACTTGATTTGACGCAGGGTTTCTAAAACTTCAGGACCATGATCCTGCCCTACGTTACAAGGTAATGCCAGGGGGTCAATGTATAACTTATCAAGGGGAATACCGTAGGCGTCACAATTGGCTACCAGTTCCATAGCTAAAGCAAGACGGCTTTCTGCATCCTTGGGTATTCCTTCCTCGTTCATGGCCAGGCCGATTACTTCAGCATTAAACTTTTGGGCCATGGTAAAAACCCTGTCCATTTTCTCTTGAATTGCTGGAACTGAGTTGATCATGGCAGGCTGCTTGCAAAGTTCAAGGCCTGCTTCGATAGCATCATAATCAGTGGAGTCCAGACAAAGTGGTAATTTACTTGCTTCTTGGGTGACCTCAACCAGCCATTTCATTGCAGAAACCCTGTCTGCAATAGCAGGCCCCACATTAATGTCAAGATAGCCGGCTCCCATGGCTTCTTGTTTCCGGGCCCACTCCTGGACCGGCTTTGGATCTTTATCACGGATCGCCTGAGCAATGTCGTTAAACATTCCGTTGATCCTCTCACCAATAATGATCATGAAATATTTCCTCCTTTATTTAGATATTTAGATTACTTTGCCGGATCTTCCCTTTACTACTTGCCCGGGACGATCCGGCAAAGTTTCTTAATAGTTGTTGTCCTGCATTAGGTCATCAATGTTCTTTTTCACCAGCGCAACTGCACCGGGGTTACGCATAACAACTATATCTACCCCGCCCTGCAATAGGGCCATTGCTGTTGTGGCTTCCCAGGCTAGAGAACGCTCAGCCTGCTCTCCCCAGGAAGGCTCGTCTGTAATAACAGCTTCCTTCTTACTCCAAACTTCATGTCCAACATCGCCGATCAGCGGCATAGCTAACATCCTGTCGCCATTGAGAGCACCAAAACGGGCCCTCTCCATGATGGAGTATGCATATTCGAGACCATATCCAAGGGCTGCTATAGTTGGGTCAATGACAATGCGATCAAGTAAGGGGGTACTCAGTTCGGAAATTCGAATGTTTAACTGCTTGGCAATATTTATGTCAATGGGAGACTTTGCAATAATACTATGCTTGTAAGCCATGGCTGCACTGGCAACAGCCTTGAAGTTATCCTGCTCAGCTACACCTAGAAGCAGGTTTTCACCTTCGGCAGATTCGGCCAGCGGCCCAATGATTTCGTTATCCTTTTCTGGTTTACCACAGCCATAAACGATCAGCGGCACCTTGACTGCTTCAAGGACTTTCTTCAATACCGGTATTAGTTCTTCAGGAGTTGCATTTTTAATATCCGGATCAGCACTCTTAAAACGCAGGGCAACCATATCGGCACCAAAGTCTTCTACGCATTTTTTGGCCCAGGCGGCAGGATCCGAAAGAACATCCCCAAAAGCTTCTTTTAAGTTTTCAGGCCAATCTTCAGGAAAAATGTCCCATACCTCCATGGCAATAACGGGGCGATTGGGAACAGTACCTTCAAAATGCAGGAAAGGCAGGGTGGTTTCTCCTCCAACTTTAATGGTGTGAGAGCGAGTTCCACCTTCTTCTGCGGTTGCACCTAAAACAACTTCCCGCACTTCACTTCTATATTTTTCTTTTAATATTTCCACACCCATCGCTCTTCTCCTTTCATGTCAGTAATATCTGTCTGCTTTTTTATGCAAACAAGTCTTTTGCAAATTTGTTAATACCGGAAGATTCCCTGGGGCCTACAATAACTTCCCAGCCAGACTCATCCTCCAATTTCCCTTTCAGAACAGCTACTGCACCAGGAATAACAATCTTTCTGTGCTTTACCTTATCTTCTAGTCCAACGGCCTTGATGGTTTCCGTAATTTTTTCTGCTGTAAACCTGTTGTCGGCATAAGCAGTAAGCACTGAAGTACCGCCCGTATCAACCGAAATTATATAGCTGGGAATACGGGTAGCATCAACTTCACCCTCTACCAGGAAGTAGGTAAGGGAGAAGTTCGTGGTGCAATAAACGGGAGAATCCTCGTTTACATCCCCAACGGCATGCAAGCCGGGCTCAACCTGTACAGGTTTTTGTGGATCCGTATAGATATTTGCTCTTAAACTCAACAGTGGCAGCAAATGCTCTTTCTTATCCGTATTAAGGACCACGATGCTGGCAAACTTGGCAACATAGATCCCTGCCTGCATTATTTCTTCTTGTGGATCCTCTTTAGAAGTAAAAGCAATGGTAGGATAACCAAAGGGACGGTATTTCTTCCGGACAGCCAGACGGCGTATTTGAGTCATGTCGGCTAAAACCTTGCTGGTATCCCTCGATCCGGGATCAAGAACCAGTTCTTTATAACCAAGGGCTACAATTTTTTCTACCAGGGCAGCCAGATCATCTAGGTTAGCTGCTTTAACAGCAAGAGGACATTCTTTGGCCTTAGCAAGTTCTGTCATTTTTTCATAATTGTCGTTATTGGCAGCATAAATAAGAGGTTTGCGATCGGCAACGACCTCAAGGGCAGCTTCCATGGCAGCCGGATCCTCAGAGATAAGGACAAAGTTTTTAGTAGTTTTAGCAGCAGCAGTTTCTGCAGCAGCTTTGAACTTAGCAGCATCCCCGGAAGCATTGATTAAAGCAACCATGTCGGCCTCATAGTGCTGTCCAACACGATCAAATGCGAGACCATTAAATGTATCAACCTTCGCTGCAACGTCCTCATCATCTTTAACGGCAATAGCAAAGACGGTTGGATGGTTGAAACGCTTGTCATGACGGAATATTTCTGTTTCGTCGCCTATTTCAATGACGTTATCGCCAACCCCCAATATTACCTTGTGAATGGGTGGCGCGGCTGCGGAAGATAGGGCCTCCTTTGCTTCTTCGGTAACATGAGGACAGGCATCCAGTGCAATCTGTCCATTAGCCAGAGCCATTGCAAATGCCAAACAGGTGGGGAAACCACATTCCTTACAATTGGTCTTCGGCAGATGTTTAAAAATTTGTAATCCTGTTAAACCCATCGTTTCGACTCCTTTCTTTTTCTTAATACCGGTTAAATCCCCTGCCCTTGGGCAGGGGGTTTAACCGAATATTTTATCTCATTACATCAAGGGATCCATTGTTAAAGCAGGGTGTCCTTTTTCCTCCAGGAAAGGCAAGATTTCTTCAGCGCTTTCACCGATTGTTTCATCAGCAATCTTATCTACAAAATCAGCCCCCAGGCCCTGCTCCTCAGCAGATTTCCGCAGGTCGTCCCCTAAGAATTCTTTTAGTTCCTTGGGTAGCCAGACAAGACGAGCCAATCCACCATCAGCACTGATAAATTTCTTACTCAGAACATAGGTACGGCCATGCCCCATAAAACCGGGGGTCTGGATTCCACCACCGACTGAGCCGGCCAGGGTGGAGAAGTTCATACCGCAAGGGGTCATTCCAGTGTGTTCACGGGTGGTAACCATTACCCCATTACATTCGGGAACAATACCCATGATACACTCAAAGCAACCGCAGGAAGTCTGGGGACGGTCGATAAAGGAATACATGGAGCATTCTTCAATGGTGCGGTTACTGTGTTGGTAAACAAAGTCGTTCATGGACTGCCAAATACCTTTCTTCTCATCAATGAGCCCTTCCTTCTTAATGGGCTGGTTCGGCCCGGTGGGGTCGATCTCATTGGAAGCTTTGGCATCAAGCCAGCTAACAGCACCGCAAAGGCCCAAACGCTCCGGAGTAACAATACAGACGTGGTTAGGTGCAAAGGACTGGCAGAGAGTGCAGGAGTAGAATACATCTACAGATTCATCCGTTAAACCTGCCAGGCGAGCATCGCGTCGGGCGTAAACCTCCATAGCTTCCTTTAGCCCTTCTTCAACGAGCTTGGGATCGGTATAAATTGTGACCTGTACACGGTCCACAATGGCAGGGAACTCGTCCTTAAACTTGGCAATCAGCAGGTCGCCGTAGTGACGTAATTTAAAGCCTTTGGCCATACAATCCTTACTGACCCGGTACCAACAAATGTTGCGCTGACCCGTATGCCAGAGGCCTTCACCGTAGTTCACAAAGTCATGGATACGGCGCTCAAGGACCGATTCGAAATCCTCCTGCATTTTACGACCATAGATTTTGACCATAATACCGCAACTAATTGCGGAACCCTCTTCTATTTGGTCAACATCTATGCCAATGACCTCTACCTTACCATCTTCAATTTCATCTTCTCCAACCATCTTTACAAGTTCCCATGAGGGCGTACGGGCACCGCCAAACTCGAAGTACATGTCCTTCTTACGAATGGCCTCCCCTTCAAAGGCAGGAGCAACCGTGAAGGGTACCGGTATATCAAGGATCTTCAGCTTAATGCCACGAACCTCCAGAGCAACCTGCACTAAGGTATCATAGTCCGGATGGGAAATGTACCAGTTAGGTATTTGTTCATCCTCAGGAAGCTCATGGTCAACCAGCACGGGGAAGCCCAGGAAGATAGCAGCAAAGTGGGCAGCAATCTGAACTTCATCCCTTTCTCCAAAGTGCAGGACGAAAGCACGGATACGGCGCCGCTGGTAGTCTCTTTGTTCCTCACGTAAACCCGGTTTGATCCCGCCAAAGGCTAACCCGGCACGCAGGGCATAGTTAACAGCATGAATAACCTGGGTGAAATTGCCCAGTGTAAAGGTAATAAAGTCAATACCAAGCTTCAGGCCTGCTTCAATAGCCTGATCCACTACTTCATAGGCCATAAAGATCATGAAACCTTTGGCCTGCAGGTCGCTGACAATCTTGGCCAGCGCTTCCGTAGACTTGGCCTTACCTACAAGAACAGCCTGGCCGGGGATTGTCCAGTCCACAAGCAGAATCCCGTAACGGCGAACTACCGGGTCGGTTACAAACCCTGTCCAGGGGGGCACATGAAGGTCATCACCTTTGAGATAACGCAAAGCTTCAATAATTTCAGCAGCATAAGCCGTGGATTCACCACAAAGGCGTGCATTGTAAAAATTTAATTCTTCCTTAATCTGATTACGCATGCGGTTCAAGATGGGAGGCAGTTGGCCCAATTTGGTAACTTCCTCGCCGCTTAAACAGTTGATAACAGGCAGGAAGTACCCCGTATCGGGATAACCAATGGGATGATCTGGACCATAACGCTTAATCGCCTTATTAAGCAAAATTTCAGCATAGCTGGTGGCGATGATAGCCCCATCATAAACCTTCTGGAACAACGCCAAAGGGGGATTTGACTCATCTATAGCACCGTCATATATTTCTTCAAAGGATTTTTCCCATTCTCTACCTACTACTGACATACGCTCTTACCTCCTTTATTATATAACTTTTATTACCAGGTTTTAGAAATGGCATCTGTTTCATACTGTTCTTTAGCCTGACGATGAACCTTGAGTTTCCAGGTCCTTTCATCCAAAGCCGCCAGAATCTTCTTGGCACCCTCCATGGGATCCGTCTCCCAGATGAAGTAGCCACCGTAAACATCCTGGGCTATTTGCAGAGCGATACCATCTACCAGTGGACTTCCTGGAACGGGCGGTACTACACCGACATGGACAGGCATACCCAGGGTGACAGCCCAACAGCCAATTGCAATAGCTTTCTCACTCATAGCTTCTGGAGCACTGGCAGCATAAGGAACTTTGGGAGTGTCCATCTGCAGCTCTTCAGCCATGTAGGTCATCAGGTCGTAGGCTCTGGAGTTATCCACGCAGGAGCCCATGTGGAAAACGAGCGGAAGCTTTTCAACTAATTTATCCTTATTGGCTTCATTCAAGCGGTTAATAAAAGCTTTCAAACCTTCCCCGGCATACTGATCCACTGCCTCAGAGTTAAGTAGGCCAAACTTGGCATAAGTCTGGGCTGCACAGCCCGTAGCTACCAACAGCACGTTATTTTTGGCAAGCTCCTTGGCAATCGTCAAATGATTATTGTCATGGACACGCTTTAAGTTATTGCAGCCTGCCAACAGGCACACTCCGCGCAGTTCTCCTGAGGTAATAGCATCGGTTAATACCTTGATTGGTTTTTCCGGATTAACGGCTGCAAAAATATCAAGCAATGCCTCCACGCTGAAGCCGGCAACAACTTTATTCTTGAATTGAGGAATACTTACTTTTTCATTATTTCTTTCTTTAAAAGCACCAATAGCAATTTCAATAACCTCACGTGCTTTTTCCATGGCACGCTCATCATCAAAGTCTACGTAATAAGAGCTTGGAATCTTAACCGATGACATGGTAGTCACAATCCGGGTATGGAAACACTCGGATACAGCCTGGATTCCGGGCATAATACACTGCAAGTCAACAACCATAGCGTCCACAGCACCAGTCATAATAGCCAGTTCCTGGGCAGCAAAGTTGGTCAAAATCGGTACTCCCTGCCTCATCAGGATTTCATTACCGGTACAGCAAATACCCATGCACTTGATGCCCTTAGCACCTGCTTTTTCAGCATCTTCTTTCATTTCCCTGGCAGCTTTAACTATCATTTCACTTAAAATAGGGTTATGACCGTGCACAGCAATATTGACACAATCCGGGTCAAGAACTCCCATGTTGGCTTCGGAAACAACCGGCTTGGGAGTGCCGAACAGAATATCAGACAAACTGGTAGCAATATGTTCGCCCAAGTAGTCAGCTAATGAAACTTCCAAAGCTTTAAAAACAAGGTTGACAGGGTCAGAGTCCATCCCCATATGGGTCTGGGCCATGCCTTCCGCAATAGTCCGATGGATACTACACGGCATAATATTACAATCCTGTAATTTTTCAATTCTTTCCGGAACTAGTACTTTGTGAAGCCATTTCGATTCTTCATCACTTACACGGCTAAAGTCTTCCAGGGCAATAGCAACTACTTCTTTAAAGATTTCTATGTCTTCTTTACCATCTGTGGAAACACCATGGCGTTCAGCAACAGCATGAAGCTTTTTGGTGTCGGTGATAGCATAATCCGGAGCACGCCCCTCAGAAACTGCTTTCGCTAAAAGGGTAGCATGCAATCCGTGGTCGGAGTGTGCAGCACACCCTCCTAGAGCACTACGCACCAAGTTGCGGCCAACGATGGTATATGCTGGAGCACCGCAAATACCTTTGCTGGCTTTTTTTGTGATGCGGCAGGGGCCCTGTATACAAACATGACAGCAAACACCCTGTTCCCCAAAATTACACTGGGGCTGCATATTTAGGTAGCGATCATAAGCCGTTTCTATCCCACTGCCTTCTGTCTTGGCCAATACCTCTAGAGCAGCGGGGTCAATAGTCCTGTTGCGATCGAGTTCTTTCTTCTTCTTCTTTTCAGCCATAAGCCTTACTAACCTCCCCTAATTTAATTAAATTAAAATAAAGCTACACCTTCAGCCGTTCTTAACTATCCTTTACGCTGCTTTCCACCTCCTTTAAAACTTTTTGGTATACCTCTTTCATCCCCGACAATAAGTCGTCCTCGCTGAAATTGGTAGGCTGGGTATCCATGGACCTAGCCCAAACCTGATCTTCATACGGCAAAAAACCCAAGATATCTTCAGCACTAAAATTTTGCCGGATGAAATCCTTTTCTTCCTCACGCCTGATCTTGTTGCCTAAAACTTTAATCTTATCCAATCCTAGTTCGCGGGCAAGCTTCTGGACCACTAAAGCTGTTTTTACGCCTGCCCTGGTAGGTTCAGCAACGATGATCATCAGATCTACTCCCCTGGATGTCCCACGGGTAAGGTGTTCAATTCCGGCGCCCATATCCAGGATCACAACCTCTTTTTTATCCAGCAACAAAGAATTGAGGATAGCATTAAGAAAGGAGTTTTCCCTGCAATAACAGGCAGACCCCCCTTGCTTGATACCACCCATTAATAAAAATTTAGTTTTCCCTCTATTGATGCTGTAGTCGTCGATTACATCTTCCACTTCGGGGTTTAAGGAATAAAATGCCCCACCCCCGCCGCTTTTCTGTTCTATAACTTCTTTCATTTCCACTAAAGGAGTCAAGGAAAGGAGTTCCTCGGAACTAATCCCCAGGGTAAGCCCCAGGCTTGCATCGGGGTCGGCATCTACAGCAAATACATCAAAATCATCATTTTCAAAGAGATAAATTAAACTGGCGGCAATAGTTGTTTTTCCTACCCCACCCTTGCCTGACACGGCTATTTTCACAAGCACTCCTCCTACAATTTCTGATCAGTACAAACTACCCCTGTACAAACTTTCTCCCAGTTTCTATTTCGACAGTTATGGGGAGAAATCCTTTTTTAAAAAAAGTTTTTCTTAATTAAAACACTATTATTTTCGTAATAATGTTTCCCAGGAATAAATTTTATGGACTAGTTTATTTCGGTTATATGATTGTTTCGTTATCCTTTGTTTTTATTCCTGCACCAGAATTTTCTTAATACTTGAATAGTAAAAGGATAACAAAAAAATAAAGCCCTGACTTTAAAAATCAAGGCTTTTTAAAATAAAGGGATTTATTTGTTTGGTAACACTAAAAAAAGTTTATTCAAGAAATATCAGGGATAAAACAGCCCTGTTAATGGGGAAAAACGATCTAGTTTTTTTCTGTTTTCTCACCTGCAGCTAATGTTTCAATTGCCTGCTCTTTTTCCT
>JBMNNS010000012.1:0-29592 GCA_050942625.1 Dethiobacteria bacterium | reverse complement strand
CGGCCAAGTAGTAGCAGCCAATCCTTTCCTCAGAGCTTCTTCTGGAAGCTGAAAACCTTTTTTGCCTAACAACTCAATGGCAGCCAAAGCCAGCCCTGCATTGTCCGCCTGGTAATCCCCCAGAAGGGATATCTGCAAATTTAAAAAGTTACTAAACAATCCATAGTAATTAAAAGTCTGTCCCTTTAAGTTACCGGATATTTTTTCCACCCTAAAATCTTTATGCAGTTCAAAAAGGGACACATTTTTTGAACTGCAGGTCTTTCTAATTACGGCAAGAGCCTCCCCTGCCGCCTGGGTTACCACCTCAGAACCTTCCTTAATAATGCCCGCCTTTTCCAGCGCTATTTTTTCAACCGTATCCCCCAGTACCTGGGTATGTTCCAAACTGATGGAGGCCAGAGCCGTAACCATGGGTTGTATGACGTTAGTGGCATCAAGCCTGCCTCCCAGTCCCACCTCCACAACTACAATATCAGGGAATTCTTCAGCGAAGTAAGTGAAAGCAATAGCCGTCACAACTTCAAACTCAGTGGGCTGCCCTAGGTCAGGGTTTTTGGCAATCCTTTCTACCATAGGTTTTACCCTTTTTACCAACTCCACGAGGCGTTCCTCTGCTATATCCTGGCCATTAATGGACATGCGGTTAGTAAACTGGATTAAATAAGGTGAGGTATAGAGTCCAACCCTGTAACCTGCAGCTTCAAGCATTGAGGCTGCAAAAGCAGCAGTTGAACCCTTACCGTTTGTACCGCCGATGTGCAAACATTTTAGCTTTTTTTGGGGCTCCCCAAGAAGCCCCAAAAGGGCCTTAATTCTTTCTAGACCCGGATTCATACCAAATCTACCAATACCATGTATCCAGGATAGAGCATCTTCATATTGCAAAGGTAACCACCTGCCACTTATCTTGATTTTTAAAAACTTTTGAGTTCTTCTAATCTATTAAGAAGCTTATCACGTTTGGCACTGAACTTCTCCACCTTGTTACTTTCTTTTTCTATTATTTCCAGAGGAGCCCGCTGCATAAAATTTTCATTGGCAAGTTTGGCAGTACTCTTTTGCAGATCCAGCATGACCTTTTGCAAATCCTTTTCCAGGCGGGCAATCTCCTGTTTTAAGTCCACAACTCCTTCCAAAGGAAGATAGATGTCCACTTCTCCCACAAGGGCGGTCAATGCCTGGGAGGGTTTATCTTCTTCAGGATCCAGGAATGTAATCGGCTCTACCCAGGAGAGTTTTTCCATAAATTCTATTTCCTCTTCCAAAAGGGGAACCAATTTCTTTGGTAACCTTAGGAACATTGCCGATTTCCGCCCCGGGGGAATGCCAACTTCAACCCGTAAGTTGCGCATAGCCCTGATCACTTCCCTGATCAAGTCCATCTCCTCCCTGGCTTCGTCATCAACAAGATCATCCCTAACCTCTGGCCAGGGGGCAATAACCAGGGCCCCTGCTTTTTCATCACTCCTTTTGGGCAGGTTTTGCCATATTTCCTCTGAAATAAACGGCATGAAAGGGTGTAAGATTCTAAGGGTGCCTTCCAAAACATGATAAAGCACTGCCTTAGCCCTTTCCTTTTCCTCTTTATTTCCTGCATATAAAGGAATTTTGATTAACTCAATATACCAGTCGCAGAAGTCCCCCCAGAGAAATTCATAAACAACCCTGGCGGCTTCCCCAAGTTCATACTGTTGCAGAAGGGCTGTCGTTTTCCTTACTGCCTCGTTATAGCGATCGAGGATCCAGCGCTCATGCCGGTTTAAAACATCCGGCAGCCCGGAATAGACATAATCACCAAGATTCATCAGCACAAAACGGGAAGCGTTCCAGATTTTATTTGAAAAGTTGCGGCTGGCTTCTACGCTTTCGTCCCTGAAACGCTGGTCATTACCAGGGGCCTGGCCCGTAATGAGGGTAAAACGCAGGGTATCGGCACCGTATTTTTCGATAATATCCAGTGGATCGATACCATTTCCCAGTGATTTACTCATCTTCCGGCCCTGGGCATCGCGAACTAAGCCGTGGACAGAAACAACACTGAAAGGGATCTTATTCATAAAAGCCTGGGACATAAAAATCATCCGCGCCACCCAAAAGGTAATAATATCATAGCCCGTCACCAGCACGTTGGTAGGGAAATAATGTTCGAGATCTTTTGTTTTTTCTGGCCAACCGAGGGTCGAAAAAGGCCAGAGCGCCGAGCTGAACCAGGTATCGAGAACATCGGGATCCTGTTGCAGCTCAGTTTCCCCACAGGAAGGGCAGCGCCCGGGGGTTTCTCGGGAAACGATCATTTCCCCGCAAGAACAATACCAGGCTGGAATGCGGTGGCCCCACCAGATCTGCCGCGAGATACACCAATCCCTTATATTTTCCATCCAGTTCAAGTAGAGGCGCTGGAAACGTTCCGGCACAAAGCGTATCTTGCCCTCCTTGACCACCTTAATTGCAGATTCTGCTAGAGGGGACATTTTCACAAACCACTGTAAGGAAACAAGGGGCTCAATTAATGTCGCACAACGCTGACAGTGCCCTACAGAATGAGAATAATCCTCCACCTTGGATAGTAAGCCTGCCTCCCGCAGGGCTTCCACAACCCTCTTCCGGGCAGTAAAGCGGTCCAGACCTGCATATTTTCCTGCCTCAGCTGTCATTATGCCATTAGCACCAATGACCTTGATTAAGTCCAAATTATGTCTGATTCCGATTTCAAAGTCATTGGGGTCATGGGCAGGCGTTATTTTTACCGCCCCGGAACCAAAAGAAGGATCCACATATTCATCGGCAATGATTGGTATTTCCCGGTTCATCAGGGGCAAAAGCACCTTTTTACCGACTAAGTCCTTGTAGCGTGCATCATCCGGATGTACTGCAACCGCAGTGTCCCCCAACATCGTCTCTGGCCTGGTCGTAGCTACTTCGATAAAGCCGTCCCAGCCGACCCCGGGGTAGCGGATGTGGGTCAAGGTTGAGGATTCTTCTTCATGCTCAACCTCTATATCGGAAAGGGCCGTTTGGCAGCGTGGGCACCAGTTGATCATATAGTCGCCCCTGTAGATTAAACCCTGCTCATAAAGTGAAACAAACACTTCCCGTACAGCTTTGGAACAACCTTCATCCATAGTAAAGCGCTCCCGTGACCAATCACAGGAAACCCCAAGCTTGTACAACTGTTTCAAAATACGTTCGTGATATTTATCCTTCCATAACCAGGTTCTTTCCAAAAATTTCTCCCTTCCCAGATCATAACGGGTGAGCCCTTCAGAAGCCAGGTGCTCTTCTACTTTGATCTGGGTAGCGATACCGGCGTGGTCCGTACCTGGAAGCCAGAGGGTATCATAACCTTGCATGCGCCGCCACCTAATGAGAACATCCTGGATGGTATTATCCAGCGCATGCCCCATGTGCAAAGACCCGGTTACATTAGGAGGAGGAATCACGATAGTAAAAGTTTTTTTACCTTTTTCTCTTCGAGCCCGGAAATAGTCATTTTTCAGCCAAAACTGGTAAATTTTTTCTTCAACTTTATCCGGCTCGTAAATCGATGGAAGATCCATACTCATATTCTTAAAGCCCCCTTATTCACAATCCCCATAAACAACGAAGTTGACTAACAATAACGACACAGCAAAAAAAATAGCACCGCTGTCGCAGTTAATATCATGAACTGATCTCTGATTTCCAAAACACTGGATCAAAGGTATTTACAAAGAAAAATTATGTCTTTATATTATAATTTACTGCTTGCAAAGTCAACTTTTAGGGGAGGAGAAATGCTTTTGTTTTAAAAAATATAAACAACCAAACTATTGTTAACCCATTTTGTTTTTGTAGTTGACAATGTTACATGCAGCTGTTAAAATGGATAAAAATAAGCGGGGGTAATCATGTGCGTCATAAAATTTTGCAGCTTTTAAAAGATAGAAAGCCCCGGCATGTTTCGGGGGAAGAAATGGCAAAATTACTTCATGTCAGCCGTACTGCCATTTGGAAAAACATCAATGCCTTGCAGGCAGAAGGCTATGACATCGAAGGAAGCCCACGGTTGGGTTACCGCCTGTTTGGGATACCAGATCTACTGTACCCAGCTGAAATAACCTCTGGTCTACAAAATAAAATCATAGCTTCTACCCCGGCATTGGTTCATTATTTCAAGCAGCTAGAGTCCACCAATAATGCCCTGAAAAAGATGGCGGATGAGGGGGCCCCTGAGGGAACAGTGGTAGTGGCCGAAGAACAAACGCGGGGGAAAGGCAGGTTGGGACGTTTTTGGATTTCCCCTCCCGGTAAAGGGATCTGGTTATCGATCCTTTTAAAACCCCAGATAGCACCGCAGGAAACCCCTCTTTTTACGCTCCTGGCCGCCGTTGCTGTAGTGAAAGCAATCAAAAATGTCCTGCCGGAAACCCCAGCAGGCATCAAATGGCCCAATGACATCCTGCTTCACAGGCGCAAAATATGCGGTATTCTTACTGAGCTAAAAGCAGAAGCAGATCTGTTGCACTACCTGACTATAGGGATAGGCATAAACGTTAATTTAACTACTGAAGATTTTCCACCCGATTTAAAAGATATTGCCACTTCCCTTTACCTGGAAAATGGCCAAAAGAAAGTACCACGCCTTCTGTTAGCCCGCAATGTATTGCAAGAAATGGATAAAATTTATGAAAGGTACGGTACTAATGGGCCCTCTTTTATCATAGCGGAGTGGAAAAAATACAATTTGACCCTTGGCAAAAAAGTCACCGTCAAAACAGCTTTGGAATCTTTTCCAGGAACAGCAGTAGATCTTGGCCAGGATGGGGCACTTATCGTTGAAAATGAAGATAAAGAAAAACGACATTTTTACGCCGGTGAAGTCAGTTTAAGATGACAAGGAGGTAAATAAATTGCACACAAAAGCTCTTATTTTAAGTGGCCTTTTTTCAGCCATGGTTGCTTTAATGGCTCAAATTTCCATCCCCATACCTTTTAGCCCCGTTCCCATTACAGGGCAGGCTTTCGGAGTATTCCTGGCCGGTTCTCTGCTTGGAGGGCACTGGGGTGCTATTTCCTTGCTCATCTATGTTCTATTAGGGGCAATAGGGTTGCCTGTCTTTGCCAATGCCCAGGGGGGACTGCATGTCATCCTTGGGCCCTCTGGGGGGTTCCTCTGGGGGTTTGTTCTTGGTGGCTATCTGCTTGGCAAAACAGTCGAGAAAAAAACTTCCTATTTTTATACCATTTTGGGCATGGTTTTTTGTGCAGGATCATATTTTTCCCTGGGGACACTCCAGCTGGCCCTCGTTGCCGGGCTTGATCTAAAACAGTCCCTTGCCATAGGAGTTTTACCTTTTCTCCCCCTTGATGCCCTTAAAATAATTGTTGCAGCCGGATTAAGCCACGCTGTCAGGCGCCAGCTCATAAAAACAGGGTTACTTAGCACCCCCTGAGTTGGACATTGGCTAGATAGGGGAAGCATGCAGCAGCTAATTGCACCATCTTTTCCTGGGAAAAAGGGGGGATCTTGCCAAGGGAGGGATCCAGTAGATCAACATTAGGGCGGAATTGCTGCAAATAATATTTTCGACAACCGGCAATTGTTTTGGCAATTTCGATGATATCTTCCTCATCAAGCAGGGAAGGAACCACGGTTGTCCGAAATTCATAATTAAAATCGCTGTTTATGAGCAAACTCACAGTTTGCTCAATTTTGGTTATGTCCTGTAGGTTTGCGCCTGTAACCTCTGGATACCTGGCAAAAGGGCATTTAATATCCATGGCAATATAATCTACCAGGCCTTTTAATAAAGCTTCTTGTACAATTTCCGGTCTGGTCCCATTAGTATCGAGTTTGATTTTTAATTTTAGCTGACGAAGATCCTTAAGGAAAGCTAACAAACCGTCCTGCAGGGTAGGTTCCCCGCCGGTAATACATACTGCCTCAATAAGTGAAGCCCTGGATTCTAAAAAATTCAGCACTTCCAGTTTCGAAATAATCGGCATCGAAGCTGCGTTAAGAACCAGGCCCTTGTTAAAACAATAGCGGCATCGTAAATTACAGCCGCCTACAAAAATCGTAGAACATATTTCTCCGGGATAATCAATAAGGCTGGTCTTTTGTAGTCCCCTGATTTCCATTTTTCCCCACTTTTATTTTTTATTATGCTCGAAAATAATTTTCCTTAATATTAATTTAACAATAAAATAGGTAGCAGCACCAAAGATAACGGAGTTAACCACTGCACCTACCATAAAGGTGGAACCAAACAGACTCAAAGAGTTTAATATTTGATCCTGGATGCTTCCCACCTTCAAAATCATAGAATATTGCTCTATAATAAAATCTACAAAGCTGTCCATTCCAGTGGAGGAGGCCAAAATACTGCTGCCTGTAAGAAAGTTGAGTGCGTACATCACGGGCACTAAAGGACCTGTTACCAGGCTGGTTATCAAAGCACTGGCCGGGTTTATCCTGAACAATTTTGCCAGGAAAAAGGCTATTATAAAACCAACACCCAGCGTGGGAATGAAATTGATCACGATCCCCAGGACACATCCAAATACAACTTTTTGGGGTTTTTCTTTAATTTCAAAAAGCTGTTGTTCAATGGTTTTATAGAAACGCTCTTTAAGGTGCTGGTACTTAGGGAAAAAGTTTAGCCTGCCAATTATCCTTTTAAACAAACGACCTTCCCACCTTCATCTTGTTCCCGGTCTTCTTTTAGCTTTCTTGTTGGGATCTACCTGGCTTATTTATTCTACCTTGTTTTAATGTTTACTTCAATCCCCTTTCTTCTTTCCCTTGCCCTTCCTGCAAAGCCTTTACCCTGTCAGCATAGAAGTCAGTAAGAGATTCTGCTATTTCTGCAGTAAAACCCTCGCCGTAAATTTGGTAGGATGGTTTTTCAGGATCGGGAAGCACCAATGCCCACCCTTCTGGATGGTATGCTTTTATACCATCGGACATTTCTACCCTTACAGCATGATTGGGGGCCTCCTGGGTAAGGCGTCTCATTACCATCCCCTTTTGATCCCAAGGACAAAATATTTCCTTCTGACGTATGTTGATCTGTGGTATTTCTTTAATTAATTCCGATAATGTTTTCTTTTTATTTTCAGCAAGGTATTCTATAATCTTTAAAAGACCGGCCAAGCAATCAACTTGCAGATAATCAGGAGGATAGTAAAGGTTTTGTCTTGTTTTATTGATTTCCTTTATTTTTTCTTGAAGGTGGCGTGTAGAGGTCTTGCTACGCAAAATACTTCCCTTGTTCTCCCTGGCCAGATACTCATGGACCCAGGAAGCAGAAAGTGGCATAGCTAACTTTGTAAAGCGGCCTGATTTAAAAGCCAGCAAGGTAAGCAGCGCCTGATAGTGGTCCTTTGATATTTCTCTTCCTTTCTCATCAAAGAGGATAAGATCTTCAGCACTGGGGGATAACCAAAAACCAAGATCAAAATCACGGTTAACCATTTCTTGAGTAATATCCTTCCGTTGCAAAGAAAGATTATCTTCAAAGGCTTCTCCTTCGTTAACGGGATGCCAGACCATAACTTTAAAATTCAAATTTTGCAGGACGGGAAGCAAAAAAGTTTGCATATAAAGAGAGGGGTTAACCAACAAGAGTGAAAAGGCTGCATTTTTAATCTTTTCGATGGCAATATTCTTTAAAAGTATTTCCTTGTAAATGTTGTCATAACCTTCAATCGTCCTAAGAACACCCAACCTATCCTTATCGGCACGGGTAAAGTCGTCTCTCCAGTAGACTTGTTCTATTTTGCGTTCTAAAGCCTGGGGGATGTTGAGACCCTCCTTGTCAAAGAAATGTATTCTACTTTCCCCATTTTTTGAGGAGGCATGGATATAAATGCTACCCCCGGCCTGTAGATCCGCAACAGCCAGCCGGACAGCCGGAGCGGGAGCAAAACCTATGTCGATCACTTCAGCTCCCCCGGCAAGTAACCCAACAATGAAAGCCTGTTTTAATAGCTTAGAAGGCTTCCAGGTATCGCTGCCGATCACCAGACGTGCATTAGGGCCCTGGACAAAAGCAAAAGCGGAACCTAGCCTCATCATATTGTCAGGGGTAAGACAAACATTTAGTTCCCCTACTATACCGTTTTGCCCAAACAAGGAACAATTAGCCCGCTTGCTCCAGATCAGGTTGTCACGCACTATTGCCCCGCTTTCCACCACTTTACAGGGCCATATTTTAATATCAGGTTTGATAATGGCTTTATTTCCTATAATGCCATCGTCTCCAGCAACAGATCCTTCATACATACCCCCCTCTGCTTCCAAGCGCACCTTGTTTGCCAGCACACCTCCCCGGATTACTGCCCCCTTTCCGACATGCACATAGGACCAGGAAATACCCTTTTTTATGGTAGCCCTTTCCCCAATACGGTTATAGGCACCAAGGCAGGTATGGGATCCCAGGTGGGCCTTTGCGCCAATCCTCGTATTGCGACCAATATACAAGGGAGGCTGTAAAATGGCTTCCTTATGTATTTCTACACCTTCCCCCAACCAGATTCCCTTTTCTTTCTCAGGAGCATTGAGGCGTAACTTAACCTTTCTTTCCAAAATATCATAGTGAGCCTGCCGGTACTGTTCAATAGAACCGATGTCGCACCAGTAACCTGAAAGCACACAGCCAAAAAGTGGCTGATCATTTTTCATCAGCAGGGGAAAAAGATCCTTGCTAAAGTCAAATTTTTTCCCGGCGGGAACATAATCCAAAACTTCCGGCTCCAGAATATAGATACCGGTATTAACAGTGTCACTAAAAACCTCGCCCCAGCGGGGCTTTTCTAAAAAGCGAGTAATCTTACCCTTTTCATCTGTTATGACGATACCATATTCGAGGGGGTTTTCCTGGGGCGTTAGCACAATAGTAGCCAGTGCTTTGTTTCGACGGTGGAACTCCATGGCTTCTGTTAAGTTTATATCTGTTAGACAGTCGCCGCTGATCACTAGAAAGGTTTCATCTAAAAAAGAGGAGGCATTTTTTACACTTCCGGCAGTTCCCAAAGGTTCATCCTCCAAGAAATAAACAAAATTAACATTGAAATCTTCCCCGTTGCCGAAGTAATCTTTAATCTTTTCCGGAAGGTACTGCAATGTGACAGCCAGATCTCTGACATTGTGTTCCAGCAACAATTCTACAATATATTCCATCATTGGCTTATCACATATTGGAACCATTGGTTTGGGGCGATCACAAGTTAAGGGGCGTAACCTAGAGCCTTCTCCTCCTGCCATAATTACTGCCTTCAAAAAAAAACAACTCCTTCCCGGTAGTATTCTGTTTAAGCCTTATTATTTCCTTAAACCCCGTTTTTAAATCTTCGAAAAAATGGGGATAATAGATAATAATTAGGAAGGAGTCCTGGGATCCGGGTTGACAAAATATAGATATTTGCAATTTACTTAAATAACAGCGGAAAGGATATAAGCAGGAAAAGCACTTCTGTAAATTCATTCATGGCTCCCATGGTATCCCCCGTCATGCCGCCCAACTTTTTATAAATATATGAACCAAAAGCTGCTGTACCAGCTAAGATGGCCGGTGGCAGTAGCAAGTTTTTCGTCGGGGGCAATAATAAAATGGGCACCAGGGCATAAACACCAAATGTAATAGCTGAAGCCAAAAGAAGTTCACGTTTGCCCACGTTTTGGGTAAAAGAACCGGCTCCTTGTCCCTTTCTAAGATAGGGAAATAGAGCAGCAGCATAAACAAGGGACCAGCGTCCAAAAAGGGGCATCAATAACAGCGCTAAGGGTTTACCGGAGGAAGGAATCTGGGTTAATAGAACATACTTGGCCAAAAGTATTAGGAAACCGACTATTACCCCATGCGAGCCAACCCGACTGTCACGCATGATTCTCAGGGCCTCTTCCCGCGGCTTGCCACTTAAAAGGCCATCTGCTGTATCCATTAAGCCATCTAAATGCAAATTACCCGTAATAGAAACGAGGAACACTATAGCAGCCAGATCTGCTACGGGGGCAGAAAAAACAAAAGAAAAAAGGAGCTGCACCAACGCTGTTAGCCCCCCAATGAACAGCCCCACCAACGGATAATAGATCATGGAACGGGCCAAAACATTTTCCTCAAGGGTTGTGTTAATTGTTACTGGAATTCTTGTTAAAAATTGCAAAGCAATCAAAAAACCCAAGTTGCTTTCACCCCTTAGTGGCCCTGGATGTTTCGCCGTAAAATATACCTGTTAAATACCTGTCAAAATCTTACGCTGTGGATAGCACCCTTTGGTAAAAGTTTGTGCTAACTTTCCAGATGTCACCGGCCCCCATGGTAATGATCATGTCTCCGGGTCTGGCAGTATTCTCCAAAAAGTGGATAATCTCCTCCTGTTTAGGTATAACATGGACCTCTTTATGACCCCTTTCCCTGATCTCCAAACCAAGTTTGAAGGAATTAATGTTAGGGATTGAAGCCTCCCCGGCACTATAAATACTGTCTAGTATGAGAATGTCAGCCTCGTCAAAAGCTTCTAAAAAGTCTTTCCATAGATATTTGGTGCGTGTATAACGGTGAGGCTGAAAAATGCAAATAAGGCGTTTCCCACTTTTTCGTGCTGCCTCCAGGGTAGCTTTAACCTCTGTGGGATGGTGGGCATAATCATCAATTACCACTATGCCTCCAATTTCACCAATGCATTCAAAGCGACGCTTTGCCCCTGTGAAGGTTAGGAGCGCCTTTTTAATAATACTAAATTTTATTCCCAGCAATAAAGCTACTGCAATAGCACCAAGGGCATTGAGCACATTATACAAACCAGGCACTTTTAGTACTACTTCCCCCAAAAACTGATCCTTTTGCCAGACCTGGAAACGGGAAGCCAGCCCCTGCAATTCCACCCTTTCCCCTCTGATCTCATTTTCTGGCCCCAAACCATAGGTTTTTATCCGGTGACACAGTTCCAGCCGCAGCTCACTAAGGATGGGATCATCACCGCAAACAACAGCTGTCCCCCCTTCTTTCACATTATTGATAAAGATACGATAAGTTTCGACCATTTTATTAAAGTCACCGTCATAGTGTTCCAGGTGGTCAGCTTCAATATTTGTAACAAGGGCAAGATAAGGTTTGTATCTCAGAAAAGAATGGTCGCTCTCACAGGCTTCTGCTACTATGTATTCACTTTTACCAAGTCTGGCATTCCCTCCAAAAAAAGGAACCTCACCGCCAATAATGGCAGTAGGATCTACCCCCGCCTTTTCAAGAATCAGGGAAAGCATGGCAGTAGTAGTCGTTTTCCCATGGGTCCCCGCTATGGCTATACCATGCCCCCGGTTTAAAACGAAGGCGAGAAGTTCCGAGCGGTGCCAAAGGGGTAAACCCAGCTTTTCGGCAGCCTTCAGCTCGGGGTTGTCAGCAGGAATGGCTGTAGAGTAAACCACGAGTTCAGCATCTCCTAACTGTTCCTCCCTGTGCCCAATAAAAACCTTTGCCCCTGATTTTTTTAAAATTTCCACCAGCTTGGAAGGGTTAAGATCCGAGCCTCTAACATCAAAACCGGCTTGCAGAAGGATAAGAGCCAATGCACTCATCCCATAACCACCAATACCAATAAAGTGAACTTTCCTTAAATCATTTAGCGTTGACAAATGGAATCCTTCTTTCAAGCTTTTTGTTTGGCCGGTTTAAAACCTGCCTGCCTTCTTCTGTCTCCTTCTTTCTGTATCTTGTCTCCAGCTTCTTGCCACTTACTTATATTATACTCCTAAACATTCTGATCCATGAAAATACCGTGCAAATAGATCTTGCTTAAGATGCGGGAACCAGCATTTTTATGTAACCCAAATGTAGAAACTGTGGATAAAGTCCCTGCATTACCCATAGAGGGGGGTTTGCCTATGGATAACTCTGTGAGTAATGTGGATTGTTTTGTGGAAAACAATCTCAGGTATAAAAAACAGGCAAATATCGCCTCCAAAAGTATTTGTTTATTTACATAATAAGAGGTTCATCGTCAATATTATCCTCCAAACCCTAAATTGGGTATGGCATTTAAATCCTGGTTTGCCAGACGGTTCTGTCTAAGGTAATAATATCCCGCAGCGCCTATCATGGCACCGTTGTCGGTACATAGTTCTACAGGAGGATAAAGAACCTCCAGTTCGCTATCCAGGGATTCTAACCTCAGGCGCAGCTTTTTTCTCAATTCACTATTAGCTGCAACCCCCCCGGCCAAAAGAAACTGTTTCACCTTTTTTTCTTCTACAGCTAATGCTGATTTCTCTACCAGGGCATCAACCACAGCCTCCTGAAAAGAAGCGGCCAGATCGGCTTCATTTAGTATTTTTCCTTTTTCATGCTCCCTTTGTATACAGTTTAATACAGCGGTTTTCACCCCACTAAAACTAAAATCAAGCCCACCTTCGGCGGTCATCAAGGCACGGGGGAAGGAAAAAGTGGAGGGTTCCCCTTGCCTGGCAAGCTGATCAATAATAGGCCCGCCTGGAAAACCAAGACCCAGTGCACGTGCCACCTTGTCAAAAACCTCCCCGGCGGCGTCATCCCTCGTCTTTCCAATAATTTCAGCCTGTCCGTGTTCCTGCATATAAAGCAAGGATGTATGTCCTCCAGAAACAATCAAACATAAAAATGGGAAAATAATATTGGCACCAGTTAAAAAATTGGCATAAAGGTGACCCTCAAGGTGATTAACTGCTATCAGCGGCAATCCTAGTGCAAAGGCAAGAGCTTTGGCGGTGGATACCCCTACAAGTAAAGAACCTACTAACCCCGGCCCGTGGGTAACAGCTATTCCATCAAGTTCCGCAAAGGTTACCCCTGCCCTGGCAAGAGCTTCATCAATAACGGGATTTATAATTTCCAGGTGACGCCGGGAAGCTATTTCAGGTACAATACCGCCAAAGCGAAGGTGTAGCTGATCCTGTGAGGAAACTACATTACTTAAAACACTTCGGCCGTTTAAGACTACCGCTGCAGAAGTATCGTCACAGCTCGTCTCCACCCCCAATATTAACGTTTTACGTGACATTAACAGATCACCTACCTCAAGGATTAATTATCCAGGTTGCAAAACATAACCAGTGCATCTTCATCCCGGTAATAGTTTTTACGTTTTCCGATAGTTTCAAAGCAAAATTTTTCATAAAGGTTCCTTGCTTCCTGGTTGGAAATTCTAACTTCCAAAAAGATGTGCAGCGCACCATTAAAAAACGCCTTTTTAAACAGGTTAAACATCAATAGACTGGCCACACCCTGTCGGCGGCATGAAGGTTTAACAGCAAGAGTAGTAATATGCGCTTCTTCAAAAAGCAACCAAATGCCAGCATAACCAATTACTCCCTCTTCCGAACATGCTACAAGATAGCAGGCATACTGATTGTCAAGCTCCTTTAGGAAGGATTCTCTTGTCCAGGGAAAAGGGAAAGAAACCTGTTCGATCGCCAGTACCCCATCAAGATGTTCCTCAGACATTGGTACAACTCTAACTTTCAACCAGACACTCTCCCCTGCTTTATTTGCTGTAGGCGCCTAACTGCTTCCGGGGGGCGGATATAAAAAGGTTTTAAATGGTAGAGGGGGGACGGCCCACACTCCTGCCAAATTTTAATACCCCTTTGTAAAACAAAAGAGGCCCTGTTGAATAACAAAGGCGAGGGCATTTCTGAGTAACGCTCTTTAAAAATATTCCTTAATACCTTCCCATAACTTTCTACACCATCTCCTAAAAAAAGGACCTCACCTTCATACTTTTCGATCATTGCAACCAACTCTTCCAGGGCAAGAGCCGCTACTGGCTTCATTGTCTTTAGCCCTTCCTTCCCTCCCCGGTAAAGGGCAACATAAACCTGGTCTCTCCTGGCATCCAGAATTGGGCAAATCAACCCCTCAAAAAAAGCAGCAGCTTCGGCAAGGGCATCAAGGGTCATTACACCAATGACGGGAATACCCAATCCTTGTGCCAGGCCCCTTGCTGTAGCAATGCCGATTCGAATACCGGTAAACGATCCCGGTCCCGTGGTCACCACAATACCTTCAAGTTCTTTTTTGTCTAAGCCGGCATGCTCCAATAGGGAAATTAAAACAGGCATTAATCGCTGAGAATGGGTCCTTTTGACGTTTAAAAAGGTTTCAGCCAAAAGTTTTTTTTCATCCCCAAGAGCAACGCTGCAAACCGTTGTGGTGGTATCCAGGGCTAGCAAAAGCATTTTTTCAACTCCTCCATAACGGGTTCAAAGCCATCCAG
This sequence comes from Dethiobacteria bacterium, assembly GCA_050942625.1. Classification (GTDB taxonomy): domain Bacteria; phylum Bacillota; class Dethiobacteria; order DTU022; family UBA8154; genus JBMNNS01. The sequence goes on along the minus strand of JBMNNS010000012.1, from coordinate 15,357 downwards.
CCATCCGCAGGGCTGAAGATAAAAGATGCGGCTATTTTCCAGATCCTGTTCGTCTTTAATGATATTTATTTCCAACCTTTTTTCAGGCAGGGCAGAAGCAAATTTTCCCGCCCACTCTATCAGGGTAAGCCCTTCCCCATAAAAATATTCCTCTATACCCAGGTCAAATAGGTCTTCCGCCCCCTCGAGGCGATAAAAATCAAAATGATAAAACTCCAGACGGCCATGGTATATATTCATGATTACGTATGTAGGGCTAGAGACCGTTTCTAAAACAGATAGCCCTTCGGCAACCCCCTGAGCAAAAACTGTTTTGCCGGCCCCCAGCTCACCATTCAAAGCGATCACCAGACCTTCATTAGCCATTTCTCCGATTATCTTCCCTATTTTTTTCGTTTCCTCTTCACTATTGCTCTTTATGGTCAACAAAAGCGCCTCACCTCGTGGGCAGATTAAAAAGTAACTAAATTATAACTTTTATCCAGCTTAAATACAAATTTTTTGCATCCTTGTATATAATAAAAGAGACGGGAAACAAGAAACGGTAGATTCATATAGCCTTAGCATGAACGTTAACCTGCATCAACAATAGAAATAAATTTCCGTCCTCTTAGAAAGGGCCAGGCGACCAGATACTTTTTTTTAGCCTTGCCCATTAGTACAACAGTATAGTAATAACAATTTAATATTTGGAGGTAAATTTCAATGCGAGCAAAAATTATGCGAGGGTTACCGGTGATTGAAATGGAAAAAGGGTCAGTGGTGGGAAGGGTTCAGGATCTTATTATCAACCCTGCTACCAAAAGAGTGGAAGGTTTAATGGTAAGCGAAAAAAGCTACCTTAAAGGAAGATCACACCTTATTCCCTTTGCCGAAATTCGTAGCATTGGTCAGGATGCCGTGATCGTAAAAAACAAGGAAGTGCTGGATATCGAGGAATATCCAGATCTGGATCTCTTTAGGGACTATTCCCTATTAGGGAAAAACATTATCAGCACCAATGGCAATTATATTGCCAGGGTTCAAGATTTTTCCTTTTCCAGTGAAACAGGTGGGGTTGAAAGTTTGATTATTTCAGACCTGAAGGAGCGTGAAAAAACTGGACATGAGGTATTTCTTGCTAAAGAGGCTATTTTAAACATGGGTAAAGATTATATTATTGCAGAACAAAATTTTTCAACTTACATCACAGAAAAAATGGTAGAGAAAGAAAAGGAAGACAGCGCCCTGAGGCCAAAAGAACCTTTCTATTCCCTGGAGGCCCGTGCCGTTGACTTTGCCATGCATAAAGAAGCAGCACGTAGTATTAGGGATCAGCAGGGAAATGTAATTGTAAGAAAAGGAGAAAAAATTACCCCGGAAATAATAGAAAATGCCCGTGCAGCAGGAAAGCTGTACCAGGTTCTTTTTGCTGCCGGCATTGGGGAGTTGTTGGACAATATCGACTACACGGTTGAAATATTAGATCAGGGAGGGCAACGTCTTCTGGAAGCATGGAAAAGCTTTAAGGAGAAATCACAACAATTTTTCAGAACGACCTCCATCCGGAAAAAAGAAGAAACCCCTGCAGGATCAGAAATAGAAGATGACGAGTTAACAGAAAATAGGATTGGGGAACCTGCAGAAGTACCCCCCCCTTCGTCCACGGACATTGACGTTTTTGACAAACTGAAAGAAATTTACATGCACATAAAACAGGAAATTGCAACAGAAGGTAAAATGCTTAGCCAGGAATCAAAGGAAAGAATGAAAGAATACATAGATGGAAAAATCGCCAATTACACCGTTAGGGATAGCCAGGGTCAGATATTGGTGAAACGTGAACAAGAGATTACGGGAGAAATAATTAGAAGGGCAGAAGCCCACAATAAAATACCCAACCTCTTTTTCGCAGTTATTACTCAAGAAATTGAGGCTAACTTGCGCCTAATCGGTGAAAAACTAAGTGACACCTTTCGTTAAACAATTTTTACCTTACTATTTTAGTTCGGCCAGGGTTTCTTGAAGCGCTTTAATAAAAATGCTGTTTTGTTCTTCAGTTCCGATGGAAACACGGATAAACTGCGGAAAACCAAAAATATTACCGGAGCGCACAATGACGCCTTTCTTCAAAAGAGCCTGGAATAGCTCTACAGAGTCTACTCCAACTTCTACAAAGATAAAGTTGGCTGCTGTGGGAAGATAGAAAAGGCCCATCTTCTCAAGCTCCCAGTATAGAAAATTCTTGCCCCTGGTGTTAAGCTCCTGTACTGCCTTAACGTGTTCCTGATCCTGCAGGGCTGCAACAGCAGCCACCTGGGCAACAGCATTAACATTAAAGGGTTCACGCACTGTGTTAAGATCCTGAATAACTTTTTCTGAAGCCAGGCCATAGCCTACCCTTAATCCGGCAAGGCCATAAACCTTGGAAAAAGTCCGCAAGATAAGAATATTTTGGTGTTTGGCTAACAGATCCAGGCTTCGGGGATAATCGGGATCGATTACATATTCATAATAAGCCTCATCCAGGACAACAAGGATATTGGTGGGAAGATCCCGCAAAAAAGCCTGTAACTCCTGATGACTGACTATCGTTCCAGTGGGGTTATTGGGGTTGCAGACAAAAATTACCTTCGTTTTTCTATTTACAGCGGCAGCCATGGCCTCCAGGTCATGGCGAAAGTTTTTGTGGGGCACACGAACGGGAACAGCATCCATGAGGCGTGCAGAGAAATCATACTCCGAAAAAGAGGGATCCGCCATAATTATTTCTTCACCCGGGTTTAAGTAAGCCAAACCAACAAAAGTAATGAGTTCATCCGCTCCATTCCCAACAACAATATTTGCTTCCTTCAGTCCCAGATGGGCAGCGAGCGCTTGTTTTAAATAGTAACTACTACCATCTGGGTATAAGTTAATTCTAGGCAGGTGTCTTTTAATCGCTTCCAGGGCCATAGGAGAGGGACCCAACGGGTTTTCGTTAGAGGCTAACTTGACAACCCCTGTTATACCCAGCTCCCTTTCGACCTCCTCAATAGGTTTTCCAGGAACATAAGGGGTGATATTTTCCAGGCAGCTCCGCTTTGTAATGCTTTTCATTAAAATCACATTCCTTTTCTCATTTTCTCATTAATAATTTTATATTTGTTTAATTTCGTTTAAAACTGCTTGTTTAACGTTCGAATTTAATTTTATCATGCAAGGTACTTCCCTGCAATGAGCAAGTTAAAGGCCAGCATATATAATGATATAATAGAAATATCTTGGAAGCTGAAACCGAAACCAAACCTAACACGTTTATATTTTAGGTGCAAAAGCAAAATATACAGTAAAGGAGGCAGGCAGGACAAGCATTTTTTCAGTGAGATTAACTCCAAAAAAATAACGTTCCTGCCACTATTTTTTATGGAAGAGCAAAATAATAAAATTACCCGTTCACCAATCCAGGGAGAAAACCCTGTGAATACAACAGGGCCAGCTAAAAAAACTAAGGAAAAACCGGGGGAAAGAAGGCAAAAAACCTTTTCCTTTCTTCTTTTATTGTTATTATGGTTAGGCCTTGTTGGCGGGGGGTTTTGGGCTGCACTGGGATATCTACATAAAACTGAGCAACGTATTTTAAACCAAATGGAGGAATTAAAACTGGAAAACCAACGCATTGAAAAAGAAATAATGGATTCAATGCAGTTGTTTAACGATGAATTAAACAGATATAAAGAAGAAATTGAACTGGTTCACAGTGAACTTGGCATAATTCATGAGGAATTAGAATTGACAAGCGAGTCACTGACAGGAACAGACCAAACACGCCAGAGCCTGCAAGAACGCATGGCGGAACTGGATCAACAACTTACCGCTTTAAAAGATCAACTTCAGAAACTGGAGGCTGCTATCCGTGCCTTTTAATATCCAAACTTTAAAACATACTATGCTTTTATCCATATCCTATAAATTAAAAATCTTTATTATCTTGCTCATAGCGCCCTTCCTGGGGCTGGGAATTGCTTACCTGCAAACGCAGCCTTTTCTTTTGCAGGAAGCAGAAAGCCTGCTTTTAGGGGTAGAAACGTATCATGATGAAGCTTCCACATTATCAAACCGGCTAATTGAACTAGAAGGAACAACAGTAGCAATCCGAACTTCGACAGGAGAAATCACCCACTTAATGAACAAGATACATAAAAAAGCGGAAGGGGAGCGGCGGGCCTATGAACAACAGCATACCTATTTGCAGGAACTGGTAGATACTTCTGCAGAACAAAGCCTGGCTTCCACCAACATGCTTGATTATGTTCTATCCAATATGTTGGGGGATCCTATTGGCCAAACTTTCGGCAAAAATGCCACCATTAAAGTATATTCATTGAAGGAAGCAGGGTACCGGGGGTATATGGCCAAGGTGCGACTACATAATTCAGAAGCGCTAAAGATGGTTCTGGCAGGAGATCGGGTTAAAAGCCGGGGGGAAACGACAAGTGCTACTGCAAGGCGAACCGGTGCGGTGCTGGCAGTCAATGCAGGAGGCTTTTTTGCCCATGAAGGGGCTTTAGTTCCGCTGGGCACTACGGTAGTCGATGGAAAAATACTCTCCTTTTCTTCCCCGGATTCCAACCTAAGTTTTATAGGCTTTAACCGTAACGGACAGCTTGTCGGAGGAAAAGTCGATACAAAGGAAGAGCTTCTTGCGCTTGATGTTTTGCATGGTTGCAGTTTTTTACCGACATTGTTGAAGGGTGGGGAAAAGCAAACCATTCCGGCAGATTGGGCTAATACCAGGCAACCTCGCACGCTAATCGGCCATTTTGTCAATAATGATCTCCTTTTTGTTGTCATCGACGGGCGCCAGAAGGGCTGGAGTAATGGTGTAACACTGGAAGAAGCACAGGAAAAGCTACTGGAGTTTAAGGTCCGTGATGCTTATAATCTGGACGGTGGAGGCTCTAGCACCTTTTACTATGACGGAAAGGTGTTAAACCGCCCTTCCGATGGAAAAGAAAGACGGGTAGTTAGTAACATCGTCATTTTGCCCTAAAAGGATAATATAACTTTTGAATGAATTATTTAAATAAAAAGGGCTATAAAATAGTAAGCCCCTTTTCAATAGTTCCATACTTCACTCTATCAGCTATTATGGAATAATTTTATTTAAACCGAACTCAATAATTCCTTCAGCCCCGGCCTCTTTTAATTTATGAACCAGTTCTCGCACCTTTTTTTCATCGATTATAGTTTCTACGGCAACCCAGCCTTCTTCGTGAAGCTCTGATATAGTCGGTTTTCTCAGGGCCGGCAAAAGAGAAAGAACAGCAGGAAGATTTTTTTTGCTCACATTCATCTTGATTGCTACTTTTTCTTCCGCCAGTAGTGCTCCTTTTAAAAGGGTAACAATCTGCCTAATTTTTTTATTTTTCCATTCAACTTTCCAGCTTTCTTTGTTGGCTATAAACCTGGGGGTTGATTCCAAAATTGTTTCAATAATACGCAGGTTATTGGCCTTTAAGGACCTGCCTGTTTCTGTCAACTCAGCAATGGCATCCACTAAAATTGGAGGTTTAACCTCAGTAGCTCCCCAGGAAAATTCTACAGAAGCCTGGATATTGTTACGGTGTAAGTACTCCTTCGTTATTTCTACAAGCTCTGTAGCTATTTTTTTACCCTGTAGATCCTTAACGCTTCGAATAGGTGAATCATTAGGAACCGCCAGAACCAGCTTCACAGGTTTCAAACCCTGTTTGGAATACTTTAATTCCATCACTTCTTCCACATCTGCTTTTGTTTCTGTAATCCAATCCTTACCGGAAATACCAGCATCAAGAACTCCGCTTGCTACATACCTGGGGATCTCCTGGGCCCTGATTAAAATGCATTCTAAATCCTCGTCATCAATGTAAGGAAAATAGGAACGCTCATTCACATAAATATTAAAACCGGCTTTTTTAAACATTTCCATGGTAGTCTTTTGCAAACTGCCGGCCGGCAAACCCAATTTAAGCTTTTCCTTCAATTTTTACTCCATCCCCTCAACCTAGTTTTATTGCCCTATTATAACAACACCGCCATTCAAAAACAAGGCCATGGTAACAAAGTGAGGCGGGGACAGTTTTCTGCCCGAAATTGTGTCATCCTGAATGAAAGTCCCAAATTGTTTCATTACTGAATGAACGAAGTGAATTGTGTCATTCTGAATGAACGAAGTGAATTGTGTCATTCTGAATGAACGAAGTGAATGAAGAATCTTTTTAGCAGCTTAAAACTAAGATCCTTCGCTATCGCTCAGGATGACAATAGCGGCAGTTTTTTATAAAAACCTATTAACACTCCCCATTGTTCCTATTATTTATTCGGCACTGGTGTTGGTGGCATCAGATCACCAAACCGGGCATCTTGTTTAGGCTTCAATTCGGTTATAGGAAGAACCTTAATCTGACGCCTGTTTTCTTCACCCGGCTGGAAAATAATTGTTTTGTTGTCTATTAATCCAGTAGCATAGCCGCTTAATGGATAGTTGTTGTGCTTTAAAATCAGTTGCGCTATAACCGGCTTACCATAGTCCGGCTTCAGGGCATAGGTAACTCTGCCGACATAAGGGCCGTTGCGATTTTCCGTCATGATGATGCTTTAAAATTATCTTTTGCTTGTCTAACAGTGTAATCATCTCCCTACCCCTCCCATGTATTTTCCAGTTACCATACATAGGAGATTTTATTCTATGGTGGGGGAGTTTTCAATTATTATAGTGGGGTACTTTTAGATTATCATAAACATTTTATTCACAATCCACCATAAAGCACCGCTAATAATCATAAAAAATTGTCCCAGCCTAGTGAAAAATTCATTCAGCAAGGATAGGTCAAAGCCTCCACCAAAAAATATGGTTATAAAATTTAATATTCCTTCTATAGCAAAAAAAGCTACCGGGGAAAAAAGCCATGTTAAACACCCTACGGTGAAAAATAACGCTGACATTGTTAATGGTACCATAACAACAGCCACATATATCCAATTTAGCAATAAATGTACTACTAAAACACTTATGGCTGCCAAAATTACTATTAATAAGCCATTCACTATTCCCTGGCGAACAATAAATTCGGGCAATAATATAACAAAGACAATGGTTACCTTCTCCAGATACCCCTCCGTAACCTTCCAAAGGGAACATGAAATTGAATCCATTCTTAAATTTTCCAAAGAAGGCGGGAAGAATGCCTACGAGATTGCTTAAAAACATTCCCCAGCCCTGGGAACAATTCACAACAAAATTAAAGCAAAAAATTTATTCTATAGATTAGCAAAAGATTAGCAAAACAAAAACCACTTACTAGCGTCATGTATAATGTAAGGGACTTTAAAGTCAGGAATCAAAAGTCAGAATAAATGAACTAAACTTTTTTCTGACAAAAAGATATTGCGCGATACCGAGGTGGACACAGTGAAAACGATCCTTCATCAGGGGGGGGGAACAGAATCCTGGGCCAAAGAGTTCTGGCCACGCATTTACAGATTTATCTACTATAAAATACAAAATAAAGAAGAAGCTGAAGAATTAACCCAAGAAGTCTTTCAGCGGGTTTTCCACAAAATAAATGATGAAAAAATAAGAGGTCTGGATGAAGCAAAGATGCAGGCTTATGTTTTTAAAATAGCGCGCAACCTCCTGATAGACTTGTGGCGTAAGCGTGGACGGCAACCAGGTATCGTTTCCCTCTCTGGACTTCAAGCCCAAGGCTGGGATTTGCCCCAACAGACCAAGGAGGTTGAAGAGGCATTGATGGTACAGCAAGCTATGGCACAATTAAGTCCGGATTACCGGAAAGTATTGATCTGGAGAATTGTACAAGGCTGGTCAGTGGAAAAAGTGGCTCAGAAGATGAAACGTAGCCCTGGAGCCATTAGGAGTTTGCAGTATAGAGCAGTCCGAGCTCTCAAAGAGCAACTTGAAAGGGGAGGTTATTTCGATGGAGCATAAATATCAACAACACATTGATGACTTCATAGATGACCTGCAAAAAGAAAAAAAGCCCCGTTATTACCGTTTAGAACAAGTTGATCCTGATCTCGAAAAAATGTTTGAGACGATCAGAGCGGTAAAAAGGCTTAAAAAAAGCAATACAAGAACCAAACTATTAAAATCCAGGTGGTTTAAAGGTGCAGTAGCAGTGGCGGCAGCCCTGATCCTAATACTTGGTTTGAACCTAATTTATCCCGGAAAACCCGAACAGACCAATCTGGTGCATGCCGTCGTAAAAGCCTATGAGGAACTACAAAGCTATAGCGGTATTGCAGAAATCAGGATTGAACAAAATGGGGAAACAGAATATTTGGAAACAATAGAAATTCAATATCAGAAACCTTGGCTATATTCTGCTTCCCACCGCTACAATGATTATGAATGTCAATATATCAGTAACGGAGATAGTATGGCCTTTATTGAACCCGAACCAGGGAGGGTAACAGTGGAAAACCTTTTCCCCGAGAAAGAACTCTGGCGCTACCATATCGGCACCACCGTTTGGGAGCTCGAAGAAGCTGAAGAAGTGAACGCTTTAGGAACCGAAACTCTCTTTGGTCGTGAAGCAGCAGTGCTAGAGTACAAATTTTTCGGCGACCAGGAATTTCATCGGCTCTGGATAGATAAAAAAACTAATCTGCCCCTGCGCAAAATATTGAACCATCCCGAAGGACACAGGCTGGTGGTGGAATTCAAGGAACTCAAAATTAACCCCAAACTGGAGGCAGACATTTTCTCCTGGAGCTTACCGGAGGGGGCAAAGGTGCGGGAGCTGAACAGAACGAGCAGCCTGGAAGAAGTAAAAAGCTACTGGCCCGATGTTGAAAAAGTCTTCCATGTGCTACCAATAGACATGAAATTATGGAAGATAGGATTTTTTAACAACAATGATCATTCCTTTAAATTTGTCCTGCGATTCCGGGGGAGGCAAGAAAATGATTTCATGGATCTCTATTATAGTACAACTCCAGGAGAGTACTCTTTCCTCCCAGAAATAGAACGTGGCAAATTAGCCGATGGTTACGTGGACCTGGATCCCAAAGCACGGAACGAATATGTGGGAGAATGTAAAACAGCACGGTGGGTAAAAGATGATGCCGAGGTATTAATTGCCAGCAACAGGGACCTTCCCCAGCTTCTCTCCATCCTGGAAAACCTGGCCGGTGAAAAGGTAAAATTTGAATCCGATAAACAGGAAAACACGATGGAGCTCTACTTTATGCAAGTTACAGAAACAGCCTTTAAACTTGGGAAGGAAAAAAGAACTTTTGCGAAAACGCCCGACCCACACACATTGATGGAAGAGCTCTTGAAAGGACCGCAAGATGAGAGCTTGGAGAAGATCATTCCTGAAGGCACAAAACTGCTGGACCTCCGCGTAGAAGGCGCTACTGCTTATGTAAACTTTTCCGGCGAAATAAGAGAGGCTAACTACGGTGGAGAAATGGAAAGCGTCCTGATCGACTCCATTGTCTGGACTCTTACTCAACTAGAGGAAATAAAATTTGTGCAAATTCTGGTTGACGGCAAAATAGTAGAAACCCTGGGTGGCCATTGCCTAATTAATAAACCGCTGGGCAAATAACTGCTGGCAAGGGTAGGCAAAAAAATAAAACTAGAGGTATAACGAAGCGGGAGACCACAGGTCTCCCTTACAGGAACGGGCAGGCAACAAAAGTAAAACATAGGGTATATCGAGTAGGAGCTGGATAATTAATTTATCCAGCATCCTCTCACACCACCGTACGTACCGTTCGGTATACGGTGGTTCAATAGAATTAGCGGATCAATGAATATCTTTCACTGATTGACTGAAGCCCTAGCTTCTTGAGGTATTCATTGGTTAGAGATTTCACAAGGATAGGGCTACCGGCAATACGCCAGTAGCCCTTTCTTGTGTTAGCATACTCCCAGGCTTTATATCTGTCAAGGGTTATAAAGGTGAATAAACCCAAATAAAAGAATTAATAGGAACGCCAAATCGAGTAAAGTTAAAATATATTTTTTTGAATCTTTATGGGAGCGTAAATAATCTTGTGTAAATGGTTCATTCCCTCGGATAGGTCTGCCCAAAAAACATATCACTTTGAAAAGAGGTGTCAATAGAACCGTCTATTATCGCTGTATAAGGGCACGTTAACCGCAAAACAAATTTAATAGAATAAGCGAATATTCGGCCTTATTTTTATAGAAATAATCTATTGGAATTTTTTCACGTTACTTGATAGTATCAAAGCGGGCTAATATAAATAACCCGCTTTTCTTATGTTGTTTTCAAAACGCTTTTTAAGGAGGGGAAAAATGGTAGAAAACAATATAGATCAATTTGCTAACATCCGTTCGGTAGCTCTGGAGAAAATTTTAGATGAAAAAAGAGAAGGTTTGAAAGTTGTAGGTATTTATTGTACCTTTTGCCCCCAAGAACTGGTTTTGGCTGCCGAGGCCATCCCGGTAGGTCTGTGCGGAACCCAGGAGAAACCCATACCGGCGGCGGAAGAAGTCCTACCCCGAAATTTATGTCCCTTAATTAAATCATCATATGGTTTTGCCGTAACCGATACCTGCCCATTCTTTGCTTTTTCCGATCTGATCGTAGGAGAAACCACCTGTGACGGGAAAAAAAAGATGTTTGAAATTATGCAGGATCTAAAGCCCGTCCATGTCATGCAGCTCCCCCACCAGAAATCCCCTTTTTCTTTTGATCTTTGGGTGGAGGAGATAAGAAAGCTCCGCACCCGTATCGAGGAAGAGTTTGAGGTAACAATAACGGACGAAGATATCTGGGAAGCCATCGATCTGGTAGACCAGGAGAAAAAATTATTAAAGGAAATTAGCGACCTGAACCAATTATCCCCGCCGCCCTTAAGTGGAATTGCCTTATTAACCATGACCTGGTCCAGTGGCTTTAGTTATGACAAGAAAGAAGTAATACAAATGCTGGAAGCATTGAAAAACAAACTGAAATCCAGGGAAAGTGAGCCGGAGGCTGCACAAAAACCGCGCATTCTATTAACAGGTTGTCCGGTTGGCCTGGGTTCGGAAAAGGTTGTCCGCCTGGTGGACGAGCTAGGGGCAACAGTTGTAGCGATGGAAAACTGCTCCGGTTATAAGACGCTGGAGCTGAGGACTGACAGAAACAATGATGATCCTATTATGGCCCTGGCCGAAAAGTATCTTAACATCCCGTGTTCCTGTATGAGCCCCAATCCCTACCGGATGGAGCTGCTTGGACGCATGATCGATGATTTTAATGCTGCCGCTGTTATTGACCTCACCTGGCAGGCCTGCCATACCTACAATATTGAATCATATGAGGTAAAAAAGCTGGTTAAAGAAAAAGGGCTGCCCTTTCTGCATTTGGAAAGCGACTATTCCTCCTCTGATGAAGAAAGTTTGAAAGTCAGAATCGAGGCCATGCTGGAGATGACGAGAAAGTGATCACGGTTGGTCTGGATATCGGCTCCGTAGCCTCTAAAGGGGTACTCCTGGGCCGGGATATAAAGTATTCTGCCGTTCTGCCCACCGGCTGGAGTCCTCGTGATGCAGGGGAACAAATTTTAGCGGCTCTTTTACTCCAGGCCGGGATAGAACAAAGAAAAGTGGACCGCATCCTTGTCACCGGTTATGGAAGAGTGTCTTTTAACGGGGCATTTCGCACCGTGACAGAGATTAGCTGTCATGCCCGGGGTGTGGCAGCCCTTTGTCCGGAAGCTCGGACCATCATAGACATAGGGGGCCAGGACAGCAAAGTAATCAGCATCAATGAAAACGGCAAAGTTATGGATTTTGCCATGAATGACAAGTGCGCCGCGGGAACAGGAAGATTTTTACAGATTATGGCCAATACCCTTGGCATGGATGTGGGAGAACTGGCGGCATCCGAAGATCCGTCGGAAATGGTCGGTATTAACAGTATGTGTACAGTTTTTGCCGAATCGGAAATTATCGGTCTGCTGGCCCGTGGCAGTCCGAAGGGAGGAATTATCGCCGGTCTTCATCAGTCTGTGGGGAAGCGGGTGGCTACTATGGCCCGCCGTCTGGGCGTTAAGGAGAAGGTAGTATTTACCGGCGGAGTGGCTCAAAATGCCGGGGTTCGCCGGACACTGGAAGAAGAACTTAAAAGCAAAGTTTTCGTCCCTGGAGAGTGTCAGTTTACCGGGGCACTGGGAGCTGCGCTGCTGGCTGCGGAAAGTTAAGAAAGAAAATTATATGAGATAGGGGGATGATCACTTTTTCAAGGCGTTAGTGGGTCACATTTTTTGGCATTCGTAATCGGAGAAGGAGATGTACAAAACCAGACTCATCCGCAAATAGGCATGGTTTTTCAGCAGTATTCTTTGCTGCCCTGGCGTACGGTGGAGCAAAATATCCTTTTGGGTATGGAGTTCGCACATAGATCCTCCAAGGAAAAAAAACTTTTTGTCACTCATAGTGTGGATGAGGCAATCTATCTAGCTGATAGGATTGTGGTGATGTCCCGGTCAAGTCAAGGAAATCATTGATGTTGATATTCCCCACCCCAGAATACGCCTCGCTATGGCGTACTCTCTGAACATATCTTGAATATGCTGGCGTAGGAGAGCGCCATCCAGCCTAATGATAATAAGGGAAATTTTTTTGATTAAGCATAGGTTTGGCAAATATTTAGAATTCCTTCCCTGGGATAGGTCTGCCCAAAAGCGGCACACACCATACAAGTAATCACCTAAATAATCCGCTTACGAATAGTGGTGGATATAAAATCTACTATAGTTACAACTATTAATATTACTATTAAAATAGTAGCCGTTTCTTTGTATTGAAAAAGTCTCATACTGGTCATCAACTCAAACCCTAGCCCCCCTGCACCTACTATACCAATAACCGTGGATGCACGAAAATTCATTTCCCATCTAAATAAAGCAAGTGTAACAAACTCTGGTATGATTTGAGGAACTACGGCATAGGAAATAATCTGCATTTTTTTTGCCCCTGTGGCTTTAAGTGCATCCAGCGGACCTTTATCAATATTTTCAATAAAATCTGCGAGAAACTTTCCTAACATCCCCGACGAACTAACCCCAATGCCTAGCACCCCTGGCAATGGTCCGAGCCCTACTGCGGCCACAAAAATTAGAGCAAAAAGCATATCAGGAATCGCTCTTATTGCATTCAGTATAATTCGGCTGATTTGACACACAACAGGGTGTGGCGATAAATTTCTGGCAGCCAGCACACCGAAGGGTATGGACAATAAAATCGCCAGGATTGTTCCCCAAATGGAAATCTGTATCGTTTCTATGGTTGGTTTAACCAACCTTTCTAAGATAGAAAAATCCGGGGGTACCATTCTGCCAACTATATCTGCTACTCCCTGCAGCCCTCCGCGCAGCATTCCAAAATTCAAATTAGTTCCTACTGCACTCCACCACAATATCGCCAGTATTATAATAGTCCATACTAAATATCTAACAAATCTTTTTAGATCAAGTTTTTTCTGTGTTACTAATATCATTGATAATAGTTTTAACCTCCATTCTGCAATCTTTTGTTAGGATACTCATAGCTATTTACGATATGTTTGCTACTGGCGAAGTGTGGAATCCAGGGATGTCAACGGTTTTCTTATCTTCATAAATTAAATCTATATCCCCGCTACTTAAGTCATAACCCTTTTTTTCCAGCACTATTTTACCATCACTGATCCCTACAATCTTTTTACCATAACGTTTTGCAAAATCGACAGCATGCAAACTCACCAATATAGTAATCTTATCAGTACTGTTGATTTCCATTAAAACATCCATAATCTGCTCTGCTGAACGGGGATCCAGGCTAGCAATAGGCTCGTCTGCCAGTATTATATCGGGTCTTTGTGCAAGTGCCCGTGCGATACCTACACGCTGCATCTGCCCCCCACTAAGCTCATCCGCCCGGTTATATACCTTATCAGCAAGTCCAACTCTTTCCAAACAGTGTAAAGCTATATCCACATCTTCCCTGGAAAAAAGTTTCAAACATGTAGGTAGAACAGCGTTATATGCCAGCCTTCCGCATAGCACATTTTGCAGTACGGATAAACGCTTTACTAGATTAAATTGCTGGAATATCATACCGGTTTTTTTACGAATATATCTTAAGTTTTTGGCATCAATCATAGATAGCTCATTGAAGAATACCTGACCTTCAGTTGGCTTCTCCAGTCCGTTTATACAGCGGAGCAGGGTTGATTTCCCCGCTCCGCTTGGACCTAAAATAACAGTAAATTCACCTTGCTCTATTTCCAAATTAACTCCACGTAAAGCATGGACATTGCCATTAAATTTTTTGTGTAGAGCTTTAATTTTGATCATTTTAACACTTCCTTGCCTTCAGTGTTATTTATTTCATTTCTTCTAAATCCAGGTCCAATACTTCTGCACATTTGCGTATAATATTCCAATCTTCATCATTCGCTTCTACATACTTTGTTACATCTCCTCTGAATAAGATGCCTTTCATGTTGTCTATCTCTTCCTGGGGCATATTAACAATAAGGTCTTTAATCTTTGTTTTTAACTCTTCAGGCAAGTCTTTACGGTAGGCCAAAGGCCCTCCGGGGAATTTATCAGATGTATGAATTATTTTAACATTCTCTTCAGATATTTCATCTTTTTCCATCAAAAAATCGTATTGTCCTTTAACAATAGTTGCCGCATCTACTTCCTTATTTTTTACTGCAAAAGCACAGGCATCATGTCCACCTAAAAAAACTGAAGAAGCGAGATCTTTATCCGGGTCTATGCCTGCTTCCACCATGTGCATCCTTGGAATAAGGTATCCTCCTGTAGATGCGGGATCAACATATGCAAAGGTCTTCCCTTTTAGATCAGAGATCTCTTCTATGCTGCTATCCGGATGTGTAATGATATAAGACTCATAATAAATACCCATCTTCTCATCATAAGCTATGGCAAAGGCCTCAGCACCGGCTAAATCATTAGCCAATACATATGAAAATGGTCCGAACATCGCTACGTCCAAATTGCCTGCACGCATAGCTTCAACAGTAGCGGTATAGTCAGTACCTATAAACAACTCAACCTCCATGTCTAACTCCCTTGACAGGTACTCGACTAAAGGTTCATATCGTGCTTCCATTTGCTTGATATCTTCCCCCGGTGTCGAGCCAAAACGTAGCTTCGTTATTTCTCCTGAAGCTTCCTCCGATTGCGACTGACAACCTATTGCTGTTAAAGTTACACAAAACAAGATTACAACTAATAATAACACGCTTATTTTTTTGGTTTTTAATAAGTAGTTCATTGTTACCTCCTTGTTTTATATAAATTTTATTTAATAACAGCTCTGGCAAAACTCGCAGTTTGTAAAATTTCATAGACATGGGC
>JBMNNS010000011.1:0-29913 GCA_050942625.1 Dethiobacteria bacterium | reverse complement strand
CCTGATTTATAGCCAGCGCCCTAGAATAGTCAAGGCTTATATAACCTACCAGATTATCGCATTGTTGGTAGGCCTTGTTATGGTGCTCTTTCGTTTAAAATTTGTCCAAAAAATACGTTTTGCCTACTATTTCCTTTTATATTTGCCTCCGGCAATCTTGTTGGCTCCTGCTTTTCCCTTTTTCCCCTCCCCATCATTTTTGAAAAATACTCTCCTTATTATAGTCCTGGCAGCCCTGTTAACCTTAATTGCCGCCAGGCTTTTTAAGGAAACTTTAACTTTTTTCGCCTTTACCGGGCTTTTTATTTTTAGCCTTTTGTTGCTTGACCTGCTGCACGGGGCTGCCCTGAACAGTCGCTCCTTTTTAGGTTATGATCCCCTTGGCGGGGCCCGCTTTTATGGAATGGGGAATGAGTACATGGGCATTCTGATCGGTTCTTTGATCCTGGGGTTTGGCTCCCTCTGTTCCCTGTTATTGCGCAAATTTCCCCAACCGGAGCAAAAGGAGGGGACGCCGCCGCCATTTTTATTAAAAGTAATCCGGGCAAACAGGCTGTCCCTGCTCCTGACATTGGGTTTGTTTGCTGTTTTCTCCTTATTGGTTATATTTATGATGGCCTCCCCGAATTATGGGGCAAATTTTGGCGGAGCCATCACAGCGGGGGTAGCCCTGGCGGTAACCTGGAAGGGGCTCCTAACATTGTTTTATAAAAGGAAGCCGGAACTAAAGGTTGCCCCGGAGCACAAAAAAAAGACCCTATTGCCCCTTAGAATTGTCTTACCGGCCTTGTTTCTGCTTGCCACCACTGCGCTACTTTATTATTTGAACCTTTCACATACAGGGGAAACCGTTTCCCACCTTGGGCGGACTCTGGATCTGGTGCGCAGCAACGGTCTGCAGGAATTATGGAACGTTATCTTGCGAAAAACAGGAATGAATCTTAAACTGTTGCGCTGGTCACTTTGGAGCCGGGCTTTGGTCTTACTTCTCTCTTTGATTGTTATCCTCAATTACTATCCGGTAGGCCTTGTACGGAAAATCCTGCAGCGGGAGGCTGGTTTCAGAGTGCTGTTAGGAGGGATAACAGCTGGCAGCATTGGAGCTTTTTTTGTCAACGACTCAGGTGTAATTGCTGCAGCAACAACCTTGTTTTATGGGGCCCTCCCGCTTCTATTGCTGGCTATCAGGGAAGTAGATGCGTAAAATGTAGTTTTTTGAGCAGGATTTTGGTGCCAGGTATGGAAATATAGTTGAAAAAGAAATTGTAAAAAGGCTAAGAAAGGACTGTATATTTTGATATCCTTGGAAAGCAAAACTGTACCTGCCAATATTGGAATACATCTCATACCTACCAGTAAATTTAAAACAGTGTTTGTAACTATTTTTGTCCAGCAAGTTTTAGATCGGGAGCTTGCGACACAAACAGCTCTTTTGCCTGCGGTTCTGGAAAGGGGGAGTCGGCGGTACCCCACCTATCAGGACATAAAAAGACGTCTGGAGGAACTCTACGGGGCGGAGTTAGGTGCAGGTGTAGTTAAAAAGGGCGAACGGCATTTTGTTTCTTTTTCTCTGGAGGTTATCAATGATAAATTTGCTCCCGGGGAAAATTTGCTGCGCCAGGGCATGGCTGTTTTAAGGGATGTCTTGATCGATCCCCTTCTCGAAGACGGGGCTTTCAAAAGTGATTATGTAGAACAGGAAAAGGAGCAGCAGGAAAGGGAAATCCTCAGCTTGATCAACAACAAGGTTAATTATGCCCTGGAGCGCTGTATCCAGGAAATGTGTGCCGGGGAAAGGTTCGGTGTTTACAGGTATGGTGATGTGGAGCGGCTAAAGTCGATCACACCCAGGAGGTTATACAAGTATTACAGTTCTTTACTGGAGGAAAATGCAATCGATATCTTTGTGGTGGGAGAAGTGAATGAGGAGGAAACCCTGTCGCTTGTAGAGGAAAGTTTTTTCTTACCCAGAGCTAGGGAGGCAAAACAGATGCCCCCAAAGGACGAACCCATTATCCCGCAGCAGGTCCGCTATTTTGAGGAAAAACTCCCCGTAAATCAGGGCAAGCTTACCCTCGGCTACCGGACTAATGTTTCCTATGGAGATGAAGATTACCTTGCTATGTTATTTTACAATGGAATCCTGGGGGGCTTTCCCCATTCCAAACTTTTTCAAAATGTCAGGGAAAAGGAGAGCCTTGCTTACTATGCTTTTTCACGCCTGGCAAAGCATAAAGGGATCCAATTAGTTGGTTCCGGTATAGAAGTTAAAAATTATGAACGGGCCCTGCGGATCATCCAGAAACAGGTACAGTCGCTTAAAAAAGGAGAAATTTCCCATGAGGAGATGGAAAATACCAGAATGGCGCTAATTAGTCAATTAAAGATCCTCGGTGACAATCCCTCCAGCCTGGTAAGCTTTTTCCAGGATGGGTTGATGGCAGAAAGAGAGGATGAAATAGAGGATATGATCAGGGGAATTGAGCGCCTGGGCAAAGATGATATCGTGGAAGCAGCAAACAAGGTTGCTTTGGATACTGTTTATTTTCTCCGTTCCGAAGATGGCAAAGAAGGTGAATAAAATAATGATCTGGAAAACGAAGGAAAACAGCACTATTGGAGAAAAAATACATTATATGATTTTGGAGAACAGGCCTGCCCTTTATGTTTTACCTAAAAAAGGTTATCATAAGAAGTACGCTATCTTTTCTACACATTTTGGTTCCATAGACAACTGCTTTTGGGTGAAGGAAAACGGCAAGGAGGAAAAAATAACAGTTCCGGACGGGGTGGCCCATTTCCTTGAACACAAACTTTTTGATGAAGAGGAAGGTAATATTTTCGACCGTTTTGCTGCCTATGGGGCTTCTGCCAACGCCTTTACCAGTTTTACCCATACCACCTATCTTTTTTCCTGCACCGATTTTTTTTCGGAAAATTTCAGGTTGCTTTTGGAATTCGTAAGTAACCCTTATTTTACCCAGGAAAGCGTAGATAAGGAACAGGGCATCATCGGGCAGGAAATACGTATGTACCAGGATAACCCGGACTGGCGGGTCTTTTTTAACCTCCTGGAGGCGTTATATAATACTCACCCTGTGCGCAAGGATATTGCCGGCAGTGTGGAAAGTATCGCCAAAATAACGAAAGATGCCCTTTATCAATGTTACCGTACTTTTTATCACCCGGGCAATATGGCCATTTTTGTAATTGGGGATGTTACCCTGGAGGAGGTTTTGGAACAGGTCAGGGAAGTATTTGCTGAAGAAAACCTTACCCCAACCCCTGAAATAAAAAGGGTTTACCCTGAAGAAGATACAGCGATCAACCGGCAAAGGGTGGTGCAAGAGCTTGCCGTTTCCCAGCCCCTTCTCAACCTGGGCTTTAAGGATACCTATTCCAACCTGAAGGGAAGGGACCTTCTGTTTCGGGAATTGGTAGCAGAGCTGTTGCTGGAAATGATCTTTGCCAGAAGTGAGCCTCTTTATTCGGAACTATACCAGGAAGGGCTGATTGATGAGCGTTTTTCTGCCGGCTATACTGCCGAAATTACCTATGGATATACGCTCATTGGTGGTAGTACCAAAGACCCGGACAGGTTGCAGGAAAAACTATTGGCTGGAATACGTCGTGTAAAGGAAAAAGGACTGCAGAAGGAAAGTTTTATAAGGCATAAACGTAAAGCAAGGGGAAGGTTTTTACGCAGTTTTAATTCCCTTGAATTTGTAGCCAACAACTACCTTGACTACCGCTTCAGGGAGATTGACTTTTTTGAGGTTCCTGATGTTTTGGAAACGATCACGATTGAGGATCTGGAAAAACATCTCCATGAGCATTTGAGGGAGGAACAGCATGCCGTCTCCATTGTGAAACCATATCAATAATAATGAAGAAGCAGTAATTCGTGAGGAAAGGGGCCAGTTAAGTGGGAAGAGAAGAAAAGGATTTTGTGAAAGAAGTGACACCACGCGAGGAGGATTTTTCACAGTGGTATCTTGATCTTGTTTTAAAAACAGAGCTGATGGACTATGCTCCTGTGAAGGGTTGCATGGCGATCCGGCCTTACGGTTTTGCAATCTGGGAAAACATCCAACAGCTTTTGGATAGGCGTATCAAAGCTACCGGGCATAAAAATGCTTATTTCCCCCTTTTTATTCCGGAATCCTTATTGCAAAAGGAAGCAGAACACGTCGAAGGTTTTGCCCCGGAAGTTGCCTGGGTAACACAGGGTGGGGACGAAAAGCTGACCGAAAGGTTGGTTGTCAGGCCAACATCGGAAGCTATTATCTGCAGCATGTATGCCAAATGGATTCAGTCCTGGAGGGATCTGCCCCTTCTGATTAACCAGTGGTGCAACGTGGTCAGGTGGGAAAAAAGCACCCGTCCTTTTTTGCGCACCTCGGAGTTTCTCTGGCAGGAGGGGCATACCGTGCATTGCAGTGAGGAAGAGGCAGAGGAAGAAGCTTTAAAAATGCTTGGGGTTTACCAGGAATTTGTGGAGTCCGAGCTGGCTATTCCTGTTGTTACCGGCGAAAAGACGGAAAAAGAGAAATTTGCGGGGGCTCTGCGCACTTATACGATCGAAGCTTTAATGTCCGATGGCAAGGCGCTCCAGGCCGGGACTTCACATAACCTGGGACAGCATTTTGCCAGGGTTTTCGACATTCAGTATCTGGACAAGGATGGTGAATTGAAATATGGTTGGCAGACTTCCTGGGGCGTTTCCACCAGGCTAATCGGTGCTATTATTATGGTGCATGGGGATGATCGTGGGCTAAAGCTTCCCCCAAGGATGGCGCCCATCCAGGTGGTGGTCGTGCCGATCATCAGAAAGAAAAAACGTGAGGAAGTTCTGCAAAAAGCCAGGGAGATCGTGGAAAGGTTTTCCGGGGTTTTGCGCCTGGAACTTGATGATCGGGAAGGGTATTCGCCTGGCTGGAAGTTTAACGAATGGGAAATGAAGGGTGTGCCCCTGCGCCTTGAAATAGGTCCCCGGGATCTGGAAAACGGGGGTGTTATGGCTGTCAGGCGCGATACCGGGGAAAAAATATTCATTGCTGAGGAAGTTCTGTCCTCCAGTTTGCCAAAAATTTTGGAGGAAATACAGGACAACCTTTTTCAGCAGGCGCTGGCCTTCCGGGAAAAAAACACCCATTATGTTTCCAGTTATGCACAGTTTAAGGAAACTCTAAAGGATAAAAGGGGGTTTATCGCCGCCCACTGGT
The DNA here is from genome assembly GCA_050942625.1 of Dethiobacteria bacterium. Classification (GTDB taxonomy): domain Bacteria; phylum Bacillota; class Dethiobacteria; order DTU022; family UBA8154; genus JBMNNS01. Next base: position 24,688 of record JBMNNS010000011.1, on the reverse strand, counting down.
GCGGTGATGCCGGCTGTGAAGAAGCTGTCAAAAATGAGACTAAAGCCACGATACGCTGCCTGCCCTTTAGTGCTAAAGAAGAAAAAACCGGCCCCTGTATTTTCTGCAACAAGGAAGAAGGCAGGCTGGTCTACTTTGCCCGTTCCTATTAAGTTGGCTGGGTGGTTTGTCTGCGTTCCATACTGGAACGCAGACAAACCAGTATTAATATTAACATGGTGGCACGGCCGAAAAGTTACAAATAATTGATCTACCATTATGTTTCCCTCTGTAACGGGGGGAATTTTTTTACTTTATAAACAGGAGAAAACATTTTGAATAGAGAATATATAAATTAATGAAACGAGGGAGTGAAAAAAGAGATGAAAACTTCAATATCCTACGATAGTATTCACAGGGCTTTTAATCCTCGTAGTATCGCCGTTGTTGGTGCAAACCCTGCTCCGGAAAAGGTTGGCTATACCATTTTAAACAGCATTGTCAGCGGAAATTTTCCGGGAGAGATCTACCCCATTCACCCCCGCTATCAGGAAATTATGGGGCTTAAAACGTACCCGGATCTTTCCGAAATTGGGGAACCTATAGATCTGGCTGTTTTAATCCTCAACCAGGAGGCCACAGTAAGGGAGGCAGAAAAGTGCGGGAAGTTAGGAGTTAAAGCCCTCCTTTGTGTCTCAGGGGGCTTCAGGGAGGTGGGGGATGAGGGGCAGAGGCTGGAAAAGGAACTGATCGCAATTGCCGAAAGATACGATATGGCGGTAATAGGGCCCAATACTCTGGGGATTATCAATACACATGCCGATCTTTGTTCCATTTTCTATGCTTTTGATTTTGTGAGGGGTAACATTTCTTTTCTGACTCAGAGTGGCGGTGTAGGCTATTCTATCCTGATGAAGGTCATAGAACGGGGACTGGGTATTAGTAAATGGATCGGAATTGGCAACGCTTCTATCCTAGATCCTACCGATTATCTCTTATACCTGGCTGAAGATCCCCACACGGCTGTAATCGGCATGTTCCTGGAGGGAGTGGAACAGGCCCGGTCTTTTGTGCAAACGGCGGCAAAGGTGGTCCTTAAAAAACCGGTCGTAGTTTATAAAGCCGGCCGCTCCGGCGAGGTGGGGAATTTAACACTGAGCCATACCGGTTCGCTGGCAGGTTCGTACCGCATGTTTAAAGATATTTTTGAGCAATTTGGCATTATTACCGCTGAAAATATAAACCAGTTGCTGGCCTATTGTGAGGCTTTAGCGGTGCAAAACTATTCCCCGGGAGGCAACATTGGTATTATAACCCACACGGCGGGGCCCAGCATTGTTGTTGCCGAAGAGCTGGCTGGAACGGGATGTTCTCTTCCCCCTTTATCCCCGGAGGCGATTGCCAACATTAAAAAAATAATGGGCGAAAATCCTTCCGTTCAGCTAAAAAACCCCCTCGATGTGGCCGGTCCCGGGTTTCAGGCCGAACGGTTTGGAAAGCTGGCCCACTACATGCTAAAAGAGCCCCAGATAGATCTTTTGCTGGCAATTTTTGCCCGCCATGACTTTTGGCGCTTCCCTTCGGAGGAGCTCATAGATGCTTACCGGAAATTCGGAAAACCGATCGTTGCCGCCTATTTATCCACAGCTGCAGAGATAAAAAAGGATAGAGAGGTCCTTGAACCGGCAGGGATCCCCGTTTTTGCCACCCCCGAAGAAGCTGCCTGGGGCGCAGTGGCGCTGGTTCACAGGGGCAGGTATTTAAAAAAGAAAGGATATCTTAGCTAAAAGGGGGTGAAAAGATGATTGCAAATTATCTTTCCCGGGCAAAGGAAGAAAAAAGAAACTTTCTGTTGGAACACGAGGCAAAAGATTTTTTAGCGGAAAGGGGTTTGGAGGTTACCAGGGCTTTTCAGGCGGAGAACTTTGAGAAGGCAAAAGCAAAATCCCTGGAACTGGGGTACCCAGTGGTTTTAAAAATAGCTTCCGCAAAGGCGCTGCACAAATCAGATCTGGGCGGGGTGATCCTAAATATCTCCAATGAGGACGAACTCCGGAAGGCTTACGGCGATTTAGAACAAAAACTGTTGAGCCTTGAAGATGAAAAGGGAACCATTACGGTACAAAAGATGGAACCCCCGGGCCTGGAAGTTATAGTAGGGATGCAAAGGAACCCTCATTTTGGTCCTGTAATTATGTTTGGTTTGGGGGGGATCCTGACCGAAATTTTTGCAGATGTAACCTTCAGAATGGTTCCTCTGTCGTGGGAGGATGCCGGGGAAATGCCGGAGGCCATCAAGGGCCGCAAATTACTTAATGGTTACCGCAACATGCCGGCGGTGGACAGGGAAGCCCTGCAGGAGCTAATTTTCAAAACCTCACAGATCTGTTGGGAAAATCCCTGGATACATGAGCTGGATCTTAACCCTGTTTTGCTCCATGCAAAAGGCCTCAAAGTGGTAGATGCTCGTATTATCCTGAATAATGCTGGATTACAATCCTGAATATTGCTGTTGTCTGGGAAAACAGTTAAAACTTGTCAGGACAGGGGCCCTTACAATGGTCCTTATCCGGATATTTTTGTTGTTCGGGATTTTTTCAGGGAAAATCATAGAAATTATATTTTCCAGATCTGTTTTAAATCAGCCTAATTGTGGGATACCATTCTAAATATTTCCTTCCAAAATTTTAGCATATTAAGTCCTGGAGAGGGTAGCCTAACTAGGATTTTATAAATAAATATAATGTAGGATGATAGCGATTGGAACTGAATAAAGGCCTCAGGGGAATAAAATGTAATATGAAGCCCTAATTAGGCTTCTAAATTAATCTAAAGGTAATATAGTGTAAAGACGGAGTAGTCAGCATTGTTTGAAGAAGCATAAAATTTGTGTTATAATTAAGTTTAATCTAAATGGATCCAGCGGATGATCTTGGGCCCACTGGGTTAATAACTAACGGGCTGTCTTTGACCACTAATAAGGCTAAAATGGTTGCTATTTTGTTTTTATCAAAAGGAGATGGGCATTAAAGGATCTCCTTTCTTTCAAATCATATTTTTTCCAGGGAGGGACGATAAGGATGTCTTTAGATTCAGTTAAAAAAGTAGCGGCGGAATATGCTTTGGAAAAGGCTATCAAATATGTAACCCAAAATCCAGAAAAGAACTTGTTTATCATCCTCGATTTTTTAGAAAAAGTAGCCATCATGCCGGAGCATAAAAACATGATGAGGGTTGTGAAGGATCATTTTAAACGTAACCCTGAAGTGATGGAACAAACAAAGCGTGTGGCTGGTAATCCCAGGATGTTATTTAATTTGGTAAATTCATGGGGTGTTAAGGGTACTTTTCTGGGAAAACCAAAGAGGGAAAAGTTTGGTAAGGAACTGGGGGTAAGTGTCCCCGCATTAATACTTGTTGATCCTACTTCTGCCTGTAATTTACGTTGTGAGGGCTGTTGGGCCGGCGAATATAATAAAGCCAATCAACTGGAACCGGAGCTTTTTAACCGCATTATTACTGAGGCAAAGGAATTGGGTATCCACTGGATTGTTTTATCAGGGGGCGAACCGTTTTGCTATCCGCACCTTTTTGATGTAATAGCCGATCACCCAGATTCGGTTTTTATGGCTTATACTAACGGTACGCTTATCGACGAGAAGGCGGCAGACCGCCTGGCGGAGCTGGCTAACTTTTCCCCCTCCTTCAGCCTTGAGGGCTGGCGTGAGCAGACCGATGCCCGCAGGGGAGCGGGTACCTACGATAAAGTGATCAGGGCAATGGATCTTTTGCGGGAAAGAGGAGTTTTCTTTGGCGCTTCCGTGACAGCTATGAGGAACAACGTCGATCAACTTTTCAGTGAAGATTTCATAAATTTCCTTATTGAAAAAGGCGTAATTTACATGTGGTGTTTCCACTATATACCCATTGGCCGTAACCCTAACGTAGATCTAATGTTGACAACAGAGCAGCGGCTGGGGCTTGTCGAGAGGGTCAGGGAACTGAGGCAAAACAAACCACTTTTAATTGCTGATTTTTGGAACGATGGCGATGTAACAAAAGGATGTATCGCCGGTGGAAGAACTTATTTCCATATTAATGCTGCCGGGGATGTGGAGCCTTGTGCCTTTGTCCATTTTGCTACGGACAATATCAGAAATAAAAGTCTAAGGGAGGTACTGCAGAATCCCCTTTTCAAGGCCTACCAAAGGAAGCAGCCCTTTAATGAAAATCACCTTGCCCCCTGTCCCATTATAGATGCACCGGAAGCCCTGAGGGAAATGGTGCGGGAATGCCATGCTCGTCCTACCCATAAAGGGGCTGAGCAGGTCTTAGAGGGTGAAGTAGCAGAACACCTGGATCACTTATCCCAGGAATGGCTGGATAAAGCAAATGACTATAAGGATAAATTAAAGTAGTTCACCGAAAGCGCTAAAGAAGCTACTATTTAAATGGTCCCTTGTTCTGTCCGGGTCAAAGGATTTGGAATACGCTGTGGGGCGGGTTATAACCGCCCCATTTGATTTTGGGGCTGTTGTGACAATAGTGTTTTTGTCAAAGCACAATCTGCTGGGCGACAATATTTACTTGCGATATTTCAAACCCGGTTAATCTTTCGAGATCATCTTTTATTTTGCTCTGGGTCTGTTTTAGCAGTTTGGGATAGTTGATCCCATATTTTAGCGCTACCTCCATGGAAATGTGGGTGCCGTTATTGGTGGATTTAATTCTTATTCTTTTGGCCTTAACGATTCCTTCCACCTGTTCAGCGGTGTAAGCAACTAATTGTTCCAGGGCGCTTTCGGAAAGGTAATAGTTGCCAAGGGAGCTGTACAGGGGCCTTACGATGGAATGTTCGTATGCAGGGGCAGATTTACTTTTAAAGAAAGCCCTGATTGACGAAAGAAAATATCCAGGGAAGTCCTTTTCGATCACATAGGCAGGTATTGGTATCACATGGCGGTTTTGTTTTTTTCTTATTTCCAGGGCCCTGGCAATTTCTTCAGGGCTGGAGATTTCCTCCACCCTGAATATTCGTTCGGGATAGGGAATATCCAGCCTGGTAGTAATTTTTTCCAACATGCGCTCGGAGATGCATAAGATCAGGATCTTTTTTGGGGCTATTTCCTTGATTTTTTCCCGTACCTGGGCGGCATGTTCAGGATCATGGAAAATAGCTTTTTTAGTGGCAGCCATCATATTTTTTTCCCTTTTAGCAGAACGGCCGGCCAGGATCTGGTTTCTCCTGATCAGCAAACCATCATCAATAATGCATTCTATTTTTTCACGGTAGGCCAGCTTGGCGGAATGATGGCTTTTCCCGCTCCCACTGGGCCCGATTAAGGCATAGGTTTTCATATGTTCCTCCTATTTCCAATGAAGTATATCATATTTTTTGTCTGCATTCCATTAGCTCCAACGGAATTTGTGTAAGGATATTAAATTATTGAAAGGTGCTCGGCAGGATTTTTTCTAATTTATTACGAATATTCCAGGGAGATACTAAAACAGATTTTTAGTTATGTTTTTGGTTATGATCGTAAAAAGGGGGTTTTGCCGTTGAAATTGTTTGAGTACATGGGCAAGGAATTGTTTGCCGGCTACGGTATACCCGTGCCTGAGGGGAGGTGTGTCTCCAGCCCCGCGGAAGCGGAAAAGGCTGCCGGGGAAATAGGCCCCGCCGTTATTAAGGTGCAGGTTTTAACGGGCAAGCGCGGCAAGGCCGGGGGCATTGCTTTTGCCGACACCCCGGAGGAAGCCAGGCTGGAAGCAGAACGGCTCCTGGGCATGAAAATAGGGGACTTTACTGTTGAATGCCTGCTGGTAGAAAGCAAATTGAATATAGAACGGGAATTTTATTTGTCCATAGCTATTGATGGAGCCTTGCGCTGCCCGGTAGTGCTGGCCTCCACTGAAGGCGGGATGGATATTGAAGAAGTACCGGAAGGGTTGATCGTTAAATACCCGCTTAATGTTAGTCTTGGCCTGCAGCCCTTCATGGCCAGGGAAATCTGCAGGAAAATGGGCCTGGAAGGCTCCATGGCCAGGGGCTTTAGTTCTATTTTAAGTAATCTTTACCGGCTTTTTAAGGAGCGGGATGCAGAGCTGGTAGAGATAAACCCCCTGGTTTTGAGCGGCGACCGGTTTATTGCCGCCGACGCCAAGGTTACCATCGATGACTATGCCCTTTTCCGGCAGAAGGATCTGCCCTATGTGGAAGAAAAAACAGACCTGGAGAAAAAAGCACATGAACTAGGGTTTTCCTTTGTCGAATTAGACGGTGACATAGCAGTTATGGCTAACGGGGCCGGGCTGGCCATGGCAACCCTGGATATGATCAATCATTATGGGGGCAAACCGGCTAATTTCCTCGATGCTGGCGGAGGCGCAAGTATGGAGCGGACAGCCCGGGCCCTGGAGTTATTGTTAGCGACCGATCCAAAAGTAATTATCATTAATATATTTGGAGGCATTACTCGCTGTGATGATGTAGCAAACGCTTTTGCGGAAGTAACAAAGGCTAAAGGCATCGAGGTGCCCGTGGTTTTCCGGCTTGTGGGCACCAATCAGGAAACCGGTAGGGAAATATTGGAACAAATTGGCGTGAAAACCTGCCCGACCATGCATGAAACTGCTGAAAAAGCGGTGAGGCTGAGCAATTAAATTAGAGCCAGTGATTACATCTTAGCAGAAGGGGGTGTGCAAACCTGTTCCCAAGGGAACCAGGTAAGCGTATGGCTATTTTTATTAATGAACAAACCAGGGTCATGGTTCAAGGCATTACAGGCAATCAAGGTTCTTTCCATACAGAACAGATGATTGCTTACGGCACGAAGATAGTGGCAGGTGTTTCTCCCGGCAAGGGAGGGCAAAGAGTTGCCGGTGTTCCCGTGTATGATACCGTGGAAGCTGTTTTTCAGGAACACAGGCCCGAAGCCTCTATTTTATTTGTGCCGGCAGCTTTTGCCAAAGATAGCGCACTGGAGGCCTTAAACGCCGGTTTGAAAATGGTGGTTCTCATTACCGAAGGAATACCGGTGCATGATGCCATGGAAATAACATCTTTTGCAGCCGACAAGGGGGCTGTTGTGGTTGGCCCCAACACTTTTGGCATTGTTTCTTCTTCCAAGTGTAAAATCGGCATTATGTCGAACCAATATTTTGTGCAGGGCCCGGTTGGCATTGTGGCCCGGAGCGGGACCTTAAGCTATGAAATTGTGGCCAACCTAAAGGAAGCCGGTTATGGAACTTCTACCGTTATTGGTATGGGTGGAGATAGGGTTGTGGGATTAAACTTCGTGGATGTCCTGCAAGAGTTTGAACATGATCCGGAAACAAAGCTGATCGTCATGGTAGGGGAGATAGGGGGAACAGCAGAAGAGGAGGCAGCAAAGTATATCGAAAAAAATATCAGTAAACCCGTAATTGCTTACCTGGCAGGCAAAAGCGCCCCCCCGGGCAAAAGAATGGGGCATGCCGGTGCAATTATCGAACGGGGAAAAGGTACCTTCAGAGGCAAGGTGGAGGCCCTGCAAAATGTTGGTGTTAAAGTTGCAGATCTTCCTTTTCAGGTTCCCGTACTGGCACGGGAATTACTGGGCGGGTAACCTATTTTTTTAAAGCAGGCAGGGTTTTCTTATCTGTGAATACAATTTATATTAACGGATATTCTATCAGGGAGAGAAAAAATGGTAATAGATAATAAGGACACTGGAGGCAAAACGCCTGCAAGATAAAGAGGAGGTTACCAAAAGGTGGAGGAAAAAATAAATTTTTTGCAGCAAAAAAAGGCGATCTTTCTAAAAGGTGGCGGGGAAGAGAAAATAGAGGCCCAGCATCAAAAGGGAAAAATGACCGCCAGAGAAAGATTGGAGCATCTCCTTGATCCCGGTAGTTTTGTGGAGGTGGGCACCTTTGTCCAAACCGGTCTGGAAGATGCTAGTACCCTGGATATTCCCCTGCCCGGAGAAGGTGTGGTTACCGGCTATGGGATGGTTGACGGCCGTCTTGTTTATGTTTTTGCCCAGGATTTTACTGTGGCCGGGGGTGCACTTGGGGAGATGCATGCCGCCAAGATCTGCAGGGTAATGGACCTTGCAGCCCAAAACGGCGCCCCCTTGATCGGCATCGATGATTCCGGTGGTGCACGCATTCAGGAAGGGGTCATGTCTCTTGATGGCTATGCCAACATTTTTTTCCGCAACACAGTAAATTCAGGTGTAATTCCCCAGATTTCTGTTATCATGGGACCCTGTGCTGGAGGGGCAGTTTATTCCCCGGCAATCACGGATTTTGTCTTTATGGTCGACAATACGAGCAACATGTTTATCACGGGACCGCAGGTGATCAAGGCGGTTACAGGAGAAAAGGTTTCAGCAGAAGAATTAGGTGGTGCTGCTACCCATAATGAGATCAGCGGAGTGGCACATTTCAGGGCAAAGGATGAAGAGCAGTGTTTTGAGCAGCTTAAAAAACTTTTAAGTTTTTTGCCGCCCAATAACCTCGACAATGCTCCTGTTGCAAAGCCCTGTGAACCGGCCCTTCCTGCTGAGGATCTCCTTGAAATTGTGCCGGCCGATCCTAACAAGCCTTATGATGTATTAGAAGTCCTGACCAGGATCGTCGACAATAGCGATATTTTTCAGGTGCATGAGCATTATGCCAAAAATGCTGTAGTGGGTTTTGCCAGGCTAAACGGCCAACCCGTGGGGATTATCGCCAACCAGCCCAAATACCTGGCCGGATGTCTTGATATCAATAGTTCTGATAAAATTGCCCGTTTTGTCCGTTTCTGTGATTGTTTTAATCTTCCGCTACTTACCTTTGTTGACGTTCCGGGCTATCTTCCCGGCATAAACCAGGAATACGGCGGCATTATCCGTCATGGAGCCAAAATTTTATATGCCTATTCAGAAGCTACCGTTCCGCAGATAAGTGTTATTTTGCGCAAAGCTTATGGTGGTGCCTACATTGCCATGAATGCCCGCGGTCTGGGGGCGGACTATGCCTACGCCTGGCCCTCGGCGGAGATCGCCGTGATGGGACCAGAGGGAGCTACGAACATTATCTACCGCCGGGAAATAGAGGGATCCGCCAACCCCGAAGAAGAAAGGGAAAAAAGGGTGGAGGAATACCGCCGGCGCTTTGCCAATCCCTACATTACCGCGGCCCGCGGCTGGGTAGATGATGTCATTGATCCCCGGGAAACCCGCAGCTACCTGATCCGTTCTTTAGAGACGCTCAAGGGGAAGCATGAAGAAAGGCCAAGAAAGAAACACGGAAATATTCCCCTTTAATGTTAGCAGTCAGTTATTGACTTTTAAGATATGGGGTGCTAAAATTAGTGCACCAGACAAATTGATAATTTTGCCCAGGAAAGGGAGAGTAGGGGCAGTAAACGCCTTAGCGAGCCGGGGTTGGTGGAAGCCCGGTGCCGGAGCTGTCCTGAAGCGCACCCTGGAGGCGGAAGTTGAAGTTTGAAAAATCCTTTTTGCTTTTCAAATGTGTAGGCTTTTCCGGTCCATCCCCGTTAACGGATGTTCTGTTAGGACGATCTGTCTGTTAAGATGATCCGTTCTGGCAGACCGAGGTGGGCCTGGTAGTGACAGGGAGGTGACAGAGAACCGTCCCCTGTCACATAAGGCTAATAAAGGTGGTACCGCGAGAAACCTCTCGTCCTTTGGGGAAGAGAGGTTCTTCTTATTTACAAAGGAGGAATGTGTTAGTGCGCGTAGGGATAATCGGTATTACAGGATACACGGGAAGTGAATTATTAAGGCTGCTTTATGCCCATGATGGTGTAGAATTGACCTATGTTACCGCCCACACCTTTGCCGGGAAGACCCTGTCCGAAGTGTATCCGCATTATTTGAAAGTTACGGATGCTGTTTGCCGGCCTTTTTCAGTGGAGGAAGCAGTTCAGAAAACGGATCTGGTTTTTGCTGCTTTGCCCCACGGCATGTCGATGGGGGTTGTGCCCCAGCTTTATGAGGCAGGCTTGAAGGTCATAGATTTAAGTGCGGATTTTCGTTTGGAAAATGACCGGCTTTATAACCAGTGGTACAAAAGGGAACATATTGCCCCCCAGTACCTGGAGAAGGCCGTTTACGGTATGCCCGAGCTCTACAGGGAGGAGATTAAAAAGGCTTCGCTGGTCGCCAACCCAGGTTGTTATCCTACCTCCGTCATTTTGCCTTTGGCTCCCCTGGCGGTAAAAGGCTTAATAAAATGGGAGACCTTAATCGTTGATTCCAAGTCAGGGGCTTCCGGTGCCGGACGTTCTCCCTCACAGGGTCTACATTTCCCCGAATGCACCGAAAACTTCCGAGCCTACAAGGTCGCCGACCACCAGCATACCGCGGAAATGGAACAAGAACTGAGCAAGCTGGCCGGGGAAAGGGTTGTTTTTACTTTTGTCCCCCACCTTCTGCCGATGATCAGGGGCATTTTAAGCACAATCTACCTGGAACTCTCCGAGGAGCTTTCGGAAGAAGAAGTCGGGGCTATTTACAGTGATTTTTATAACGAGGAGTTTTTTATCAGGCTTTTGCCGGCCTCCTCCTATCCGGAAACCAAATATGTTTATGGCAGTAATTATTGCGATATTTTCCTAAAATATGATGCCAGGGCAAACAGAATGATCATCGTATCGGCAATAGATAACCTTGTTAAGGGGGCTGCAGGGCAGGCAGTGCAAAATATGAATATTATGCTGGGTTTTGCTGAGGATAAGGGTTTAAGGATTGTACCTTTAAGACCTTAAGAATACAGGGAAAAGATGGTGAAGTAGCAGAAAATGGACTATAAGTTGGAAAAGATACCCGGAGGAATTTGTGTTACAGGGGGTATTCAGGCCGCTGGAGTTTCTTGTGGCCTGAAAAAAAACGGGGATAAGGATTTAGCGTTAATTTTTAGTCAAAAGCCGGCCACGGCGGCAGGGGTTTTTACAAAAAACAAATTTAGGGCCGCACCGCTGCTGCTTACAGAAAAGCATCTTCAAAACCCTATCAGGGCTGTCGTGGTAAACAGTGGCAACGCGAACGCTTGCACGGGGGAACAGGGAGCTAAGGATGCCCTAACAATGGCAGAAATAACAGCAAGGGAGTTAAATATCCGGACTGAAGAGGTTCTCGTTTCCTCTACTGGGGTTATTGGGGTTTATCTTCCTATGGATAAACTTGCTGCAGGCATAAAGTTGGCTGCAGCGGATCTTTCCCCCCAGGGCGGAGGGGCCGCTGCCCGGGCGATCATGACTACTGATACGGTACCCAAGGAGTATGCTTGCCGGGTAACTACTAAGGAAGGATCCTTTCACGTCGCTGGAATGGCCAAGGGTTCGGGCATGATCTGCCCCGATATGGCCACGATGTTGGGTTTTCTTGTAACCGACGCACAGGTGGAAAAGGATCTGCTACAAAAGGCCCTGCGGGAGGCTGTAAAACATTCTTTTAACCTCATTACCGTGGATGGCGACACTTCTACTAACGATATGGTTATACTAATTTCTACCGGAACAGCCCGGCAAACTATAGGGGAGGGGGGGCCACTCTGGCCCATTTTCCAGGAGGCAGTAACCCGGGTTTGCCAGGAATTGGCTGCTATGATCGTCGCCGATGGGGAGGGTGCAACTAAAGTTATCAAACTCACTATTAAGGGGATTCCCGGTTATGAAACGGGAAGGGGGCTGGCACGGGCCATTTTAAATTCCCTGCTGGTGAAAACCGCTATTTTTGGAGAGGATGCTAACTGGGGGCGGATCATTACCGCCATGGGTTATTCGGGCATTGACTTTTTGCCGGAGCTTGTCGATATTTATTTAGGCGATCTGCAGGTCACCGCTGCCGGCAAGGGACTAAGATTCGATGAAGCAGAGGCAAAAAAAATCCTTTCCCAGCGGGAAATATCCATCCTCGTCGATCTGCACCTGGGCCCGGAGGCCATAACAGCCCTGGGATGCGATCTTAGTTATGAATATGTTACCATCAACAGCTCTTACAGGAGTTAAAAAAGGGGAGTATAAGGTTTGAATAAAAAGATAGTGGAAAACCTTGTGGCCAAGGCCGATGTCTTAATTGAAGCCCTGCCCTATATTCGCAATTTTGCTGGTAAAACCTTCGTGATAAAATATGGCGGGCAGGCCATGGTCAGCACGGAATTGAAAGAATCGGTGGCACAGGATATCGTGCTTTTAAAGTTTATCGGCATCAACCCCATTGTTGTGCATGGTGGGGGTAAAGATATTACCGCCTTGATGGAGAAAATGGGAAAAAAGGCCCATTTTGTGGGTGGTTTGCGCGTTACCGACCAGGAAACTATGGAAATTGCCGAAATGGTCCTGGTGGGTAAGGTTAACAAAGAGATCGTCGATCTCCTAAACCGGCAGGGGGGCAAGGCAGTAGGGCTCAGCGGCAAAGACAGCCGCCTTTTGCTGGCCTCTAAAAGGCCGCCTGCCCGTGTTGAGGAAAACGGAAAGGAGCAGTTTGTAGATCTGGGGTTTGTGGGGGATATCATAAAGGTTAATCCCGCTGTAATCACAACCCTTAGCAACAGCAACTATATACCGGTTATTTCCTCCATAGGCGTTACCCACGAGGGCGAAGGCCTGAACATCAACGCCGATCATGTCGCCGGTGAGTTGGCGGCAGCCCTCAAGGCGGAAAAGTTGATCCTGCTGACCGATGTGGAGGGGATATTCGACTTATCTGAAAATAAACCAAAACTCATTTCCTCCTTACACCGGCAGAAAGCACGGGAAATGATTGCCACCGGGGTAATATCCGCGGGTATGATCCCCAAAGTGGATGCCTGTATCAAAGCTCTGGAGAGCGGTGTTTCACGCACACACATTATCGACGGACGCCTTAGCCATTCCATGCTTTTGGAGATCTTCACCAATGAGGGCATTGGGACGATGGTAAAATAGGATGCCGGTAGAATTTTTTTAGGAGGCCAAAAAATGTTACAGGATGAAGAAAGACTATATATCATCAACACCTATAACCGCCAGCCGGGGCAAAATTTGTGGCTGGTAAGGGGCAAAGGGACGCTGGTTTATGATGAAAACGGAAAAGAATACCTGGACTTTGTGGGAGGTTTAGCTGTTAATGCTCTCGGCCATTGTTACCCGCCTGTGGTCGCCGCTGCAAAAGAGCAGATGCAGAAGCTGCTGCATACCTCCAATTTATACTATACGGAGCCGCAAGTGAAATTGGCGAAATGCCTTGTGGAAAACTCGCAGGCGGACAAGGTTTTCTTCTGCAACAGTGGGGCGGAAGCCAATGAGGCTGCCATCAAGCTGGCCCGGAAATATGCCAAGATGCATGCCGGCGAGGAGAAATTTGAAATCATTACCGCGTTGCGTTCTTTTCATGGACGCACCCTGGCTACCCTCACGGCCACGGGCCAGGAAAAATTTCACAAGGGCTTTGCGCCCCTACTTCCCGGTTTCCGCTACGCAGAATTTAATAACCTTGCTTCTTTTCAGTCCCAAATTAATGAACATACCTGTGCTATTTTAGTGGAACCGGTCCAGGGAGAAGGGGGTATTTTTGTTGCGGAGAAGGAGTTCCTGCAGGGTTTAAGGCACCTATGTGACGAGCATGGTCTACTGCTTATCCTGGATGAGGTACAAAGCGGCATGGGGCGGACGGGCAAACTTTTTGCTCATGAGCATTATGACATCGTGCCGGATATTTTTACCCTGGCCAAAGCCCTCGGAGGCGGTTTCCCCATCGGAGCCATGTTATGCACCGGGGAAGTAGCCAAAGGTTTTGCGCCCGGTGATCATGCTTCCACCTTTGGGGGAAACCCGGTCATCTGCGCTGCCTCCTTAGCAGTACTTCAGACCCTTTTGCAAGAAGGTTTCTTAGATACCGTTCTCAGCAAGGGCGCTTACCTGTTGGAAAAATTACTTGCCCTGCAAAAAGATCATCCCGGCTTTATCAAGGAGGTAAGAGGAAAAGGCCTCATGATCGGGGTGGGAATAGCAGAAGGAAGCCCTAGAATACGGGAAATATGCCAGGAAAAGGGCCTTTTGGTAAACAGTATAGGCGATAATACGCTGCGCCTCTTGCCCTCCTTGAACGTAACGGAGGCAGAAATAGATGCAGCCCAGGAAATCATAGGGGCAGCGGTAGCCCAGTACCTGTACTGACAGGTTCGGGATAAGTGGTTTCGAACTGTCTCTTAGTCACCAACATGCAGGAGGTGTTTTACTATGATAGACTTACGCGGCAGGGATTTTTTAACCCTGCAGGACTACAGCGGAGAAGAAATTATTGCCATACTTTATTTGGCAGGGAAGCTGAAAGATAAACAAAAAAAGGGGGAACCGCATCCGCTTCTCCAAGGCCAAACGCTGGCGATGATCTTTCAGAAACCATCCACCAGAACGCGGGTTTCCTTTGAGGTGGGCATGTGGCAATTGGGGGGGCATGCACTTTTCTTGAGCAGCCAGGAGTTGCAGATGGGCCGGGGGGAACCCGTCAAGGACACTGCGGCGGTGCTCTCGCGTTATGTCGACGGCATTATGATCCGCACCTTCGACCAGGCCGAAGTGGAGGAGCTGGCAACCCATGCCAGTGTACCTGTCATCAACGGCCTGACGGATCTATTCCACCCCTGCCAGGCTTTGGCCGATCTCCTGACGATCAAGGAAAAATTGGGCACCTTTAAGGGTATCAAGCTTGCTTATGTAGGCGATGGGAACAACATGGCGCACTCCTTACTAATTGCCTGCTCGAAGCTGGGCCTGCATGTTTCGGTGGGTGCTCCGGAAAACTACCTGCCCCTGGAGGAGGTAACGGCTAAAGCTAAAGAAAACTCTGTGCAAAGCGGAAGTAGCGTCCACATTACCACGGATCCTGCAGAGGCCGTCAAGGGTGCTGATATCATTTATACGGATGTCTGGACCAGCATGGGGAAAGAGGAAGAAAAAAATATCCGTCAGGGAATTTTTGCCCCTTACCAGGTAAACGAGGAACTAGTCAAATTGGCCCGACCCGGGGCAATCATCCTCCACTGCCTGCCTGCTTACCGTGGCCTGGAGATCACCGCCGAAGTCTTAGAAGGCAAGCAATCGGCAGTCCTGGATCAGGCAGAAAACCGCCTTCATGCCCAAAAAGCCCTAATGGCCATGCTCATGGGAGCCCCAGAAGCGCTGTCAAAGTTATGATCCCCCATTGAGCGCCGTGGGGATGGTTTTCCCGGCCCCAGACAGAAAGCTTGTAAAGCAGGAACCCCCCTGCAAAAGATAGGTAAAGGTATTACTGCCTTCAAAAATCATTTCGTCCGAACCGATTTTGACAGTATGAACATCGGGGGAAGTGTTTACGGTAACCATAGTTAGACCGGAACTGTAATGGCTGGAAACACACCGTATTTTGGCATTTTCGTCAATAATAACAAAGGGCATCATGACAGGGATACTTAACTGCCGGCCGCTTGTGCTGGTTACCCTGTCTGTAATAAAGAGCCTGTATTCCTGGCCGGTTTCATAGGCTTTAAGGGGCGTGGCATAAACTGTGCAGCCATCTACCGAAAAACCGGCCTTAAGTCGCTCGGTTCTCCTGGCCAGGGCCGGGGAAATCCCGATTGCTATAATAGTCAAGAATAGCACAAGTGCCGGCCAGAGGCCGGCCAGTATACTTCTATTTTTTTTAATAAACGCAATTGAAGTTCCCCCTTACTGAACCTATTTAGTGTCAACTATTTCCAGCTCATGGACAGAATAGTACTTCAGGATCTCATTAAAAAGGGACTTGTCGGTTAGTAAGCGATAAAAACTATAGGAGCCGCTATAATCCTTTTTGGGCAGTTCATTATAGGTTTTTTTACCTTTGGTAATTTTTTAGATATTTCAGATTGGAGCAGCTTATCCTTATTATCCCCGCCATAGACGCCAATTTTTATTTCATCATTGGGTGCTAGGTTTGGGAAAACAAAGATGAAGTTGTTCTTGCCCTCTTTTTCTTGTTCATTGCTTTTTCCTTCATCTGCCTCGGTAGCGGTTATTTTAACCTTTTTATCATCACTATCAGTGGTCAGCACCTCTATAGTGGTAAAAGAGCTGTCCTGATCTTGACCGGGGATCACGATGGTATTAACGGTGATCGTTTTAATTATTTTAGGCGGGACAATTATGCGGACGTTTTCTAGGTTTTCAATGTAATCGTTCAGTCCACCTGAACTGAGGACTTCTGCAAATGATTTAGGATTTTCTTGTGTTGTTTTCGGCACCTTAATGGTGAGTTTGCCTACTTGAATATCATTTTTACCGTTTTGCAGTGCAGCTTTGGGGATGGTTATTTGCACTTCCTGATCCCGGACAATGGCATAATTGGGCACTGCTGGGAAGGTAATGGTTAGTATCTCATTGTTATCCCCGCTAATACTTAATTAGTTCATTTCTTAAGCTAGTGTTTGTTACCACTTCAGGTTTCCATGCAGCGCTAACCAGTGTTATTTTAAGTTCTTTACCACCGGCTGCAATATCGGATTCTGTAAATTCATCATTTGCTAGAATGGCCTTGGAGGTTGCCTTGATGGTAAATCTAAGGGGTTCAATTTTCGCACCGGAGGTAGCAAGCATTTGAGGGGGTATGTTTAAGGTAATCATTTGGTTCTGGGTGAGGAAGTAGTTTTCTACTTTGGGGACGGTTATTATGAGTATTTTTTTTATCATCGATACCTTCCCCGTCTAAGTTGAAAATATCTTCATCACTTTCGCTTTTGTCAATTTCTGCTTTCCAGGCGGCTTTTACCTTTTCCCATTGTTCTGGTTCTGTTTCGGCTTCAAAAGCATCGATGAATGCTTTTTGTTTGGCTTTGTTTGGTGGGACTTTATCCCCATTATCCCCATTTTCATCTTTGCCTACCAAATCATCTGCCCATTCGCCTTCGGCGAGGGTGATGGTGATGGTGCCGGTGGAGCTTTCGTTAACTTCTTGTGGCTCTGAAATTGCGTAATCTGGCACTGGTGGTAACGTAATTGTTAACAAATTATAATTATCACTTTCATTACCATTATTTTTAAAATTAATACGTCCATCCGGCTGGCTGTTTATAGCAGTTATAACTTTTTCCCATTCTTTTGCTTACATCAACTTTTACACTCCAGTTTTCAAGTAATGCGGATGGTATTTCCATAATTTTAATCGTTTCGTTTTCGGTGATTGTGTTGTCTTCAATTTTGGGTACTGTGATTGTGAGTGTTTTAAGTGGATCTTCTTCTCCTCCTCCTCCCCCTTCTTCTTTTTCAATTGTTATTGTTTCTGATCCTAAATTTCCCCAAACCCTCTTAATCACCTTGTCCCATTGTTCAGGATTTTTTTCAGCCTTGATATTGTCCAGCAGTAATTTAATTTTTTCTTTATTAGTATCAGTTGCATCAAATTTAGTTTTATTTTCGTCTACTAGATCCGCAGCCCATTCAGCATTACTAAGCGCTATTTTAATTTTAAACGCAATTTCTTCGTCCTCTTCGCCCTCTTCGACATAACCTTTATTAACCATAGATTCTGTTAAATAATCTATTTCTTCTTCTAATTGTTGTCCATTTTCATCATAAGTTACTTTAAATATCTTAACCGTTGCCGTTGCCTCCCCTTCTGCCGCTACTATACCTGGTTGGGGCAAGAGCATGACTAAGAGCATGGCACTAATAAATAAAGCCGGCCATAATATGATCCTTTTTGGGGCCCCTTTTTTTGTTACTTTTTTCCCCTTAAATATATTTTAACTCCTTTCAAAGAATGTTTTAGGTTGGTTGGGTTTTAAGGAATTTGGGTGATATGAACAAAAAAACATTAAACCTCTGATACATTTATCGGCAAGGTTTGGTTTTTTTTAAGATAGGACCCTATAGGGCCCTGTGCCTGGTTTTCATTTCCCGCTTTTGGCGCATTTCCTTCCGCCTGGTTTTATTACATGCTATAATATAATCCGTAATGATGATCTTGTCCGATATTCTTACAGGGAAAAGGAGGGGTTTTATGTTAATTGATGTTCATGTCCATGTTTTTCCACCGGAGGTTACCAAGAATATAGAACGGTATATAAAAAAAGAAGAATTTCTGCGGGCAATATGTACCAGCCGGGGCCACAAGTATGCTACCGCTGAAGATGTTCTGGAGGAAATGCAGAAAAGCGGGGTTGACAAAACTATCATTTGTGGTTTTGCGTCTTCTGATGAGGGTCTTAACAGGGAAATGAACGACTATGTCCTTGAGGTAACGAAGAAATATCCCGACAGGCTGATGGCCTGGGCTGTGGTTTCACCACACTCTTCCAGCATGGAAAGGGAGATTGCCCGTTGTCACGAGTTGGGAGCTGTTGGTGTGGGTGAGCTTTTCCCCTGGGGACAGAAATTTCCCCTGGAAGGGAAAGAGGCCGGGAGGTTGGCCGGTATCTGCCAGGAGCGGCAAATACCCCTTTTGTTGCATGTAAATGAAAACGTAGGGCACGACTATACCGGCAAAGGGGACATTTCCGTGAAAGAGGCTGCTGACTATGCCACTCGTTTTCCGGAATTAACGATCGTTTATGCCCACTGGGGTGGTGGCTTGCCTTTTTTTGAATTGATGCCAGAAATTAAAAAATCAATGCGCAATGTCTATTATGATACTGCAGCCGGCCCCTTTTTATACCGTAAGGACATTTATCGTGTCGCCCGGGAGGCCGATATCCTGCCCAAGATCCTTCTTGGAACGGATTATCCCTTAATTACTCAGCGCCGCTACCTCCGGGAACTGCGGGAATCCGGGCTTACAGAAGAAGAAATTAACATGGTTGCCGGTGAAAATGCCGCTAAATTGTTTGTATAAATAACCGGCATAAACTTCTTCCTATTTCCAGGTTCCCCAGGACATACCTCTTTGTGGGTGGGGAATACTAAGGAAAACTAACATTTAGGTTTATGGAAAGGATGAAGTTTATGCGCATTATGATGCTAAGCTGGGAATTTCCCCCGCGGGTGGTGGGGGGGTTGGCCCAGCACGTTTATGAGCTTTCCAGATCGCTGGTAAAGCAGGGCTGTGCTGTGGATGTCGTTACTACACTGGATGAAAACCTGCCCTCAAAGGAAGTAATGGAAGGTATAGGTGTCTGGAGGGTTGCGCCCTATCATGGCAGGGATAAGGGTTTTGTGGACTGGGTGCACAGGTTCAATTTTGCCTTATTGGAACAGGGTGTTGTTCTCGGCAACCAAAACAAATATGACCTTATCCATGCCCATGATTGGCTTGTAGCCTATGCTGCCCGGGCTTTGAAATATATTTACACCATCCCCATGTTGGCGACTGTCCATGCCACAGAGTTTGGTCGTAATAATGGGTTGCATACCGATGATCAGCGCTACATCAGCGATATTGAATGGTGGCTTACTTATGAGGCCTGGAAGGTTATTTGCTGCAGCAAGTATATGAGGGAAGAAATTCAATATGTTTTCCAGGTTCCTGAGGATAAAATTGAGATCGTTCCCAACGGTATCAGGCCGGAAGCGTACCAATTGCATGGTGAAGGATCCGTTTTAAGCCCTGATCTTTACAACCCGGGGGAAAAAATAATCTTTTTTATTGGCCGGCTTGTACGGGAAAAAGGTGTTCAGGTACTCCTGGAAGCTGCACCACAGATTTTGAGCCGTTTCCCGCAAACAAGATTTATCATTGCCGGCAGGGGGCCTTTTGAGGGCAACCTGCATGCTCTTTCCCACAGGCTGGGCCTGGATGAAAAAGTAACTTTTTGTGGTTATATTGATGACAGAGCCCGCAATGAACTTTACCATTTGGCTTCGGTAGCAGTTTTTCCCAGCCTGTATGAGCCTTTTGGTATAGTTGCTCTGGAGGGTATGGTTTCAGGAGCCCCTGTCGTCGTTACTACTGCCGGGGGACTGGATGAAATTGTGGAGCACG
This sequence comes from Dethiobacteria bacterium, assembly GCA_050942625.1. Taxonomy (GTDB): domain Bacteria; phylum Bacillota; class Dethiobacteria; order DTU022; family UBA8154; genus JBMNNS01. The sequence goes on along the minus strand of JBMNNS010000011.1, from coordinate 4,802 downwards.
AAAAGGATGGCTTAAAGGCTTTTCCTGACGATCCGTCCTCCCTGGCCACACAGATTTGTTCCTTACTGGAAGATGAGGACAGGGCGGCTGTATTAGCTGAAAATGCTTATTTAAAAGCAACACAAATTTATTCCTGGGACAAAATCGCAGAACGAACCATGAATATATATAAGGAAATAATTTTTTCCCCAGAGAATAAGCATTGGCAGCAAAATGCCCAAAAGGCAAGGAGCCGGGAAGATGATATCAGTGTGGGGAAGGGTGAAAAACCCTCCGGTATGCCTTACTTTGTCTAAAGTCGGTTCAGTTGTTTGAAGTGAGAAGGCCTTCTTTAATTTTTAGGTGGTGATCTTTTGTCCCGGAGGAAAACAGAACTGGATGGAAAAACATGGGCCCGTTATTCCATCAGTATTTGGAGTGAGCTACAGAAAGATGGGGAGGAACGAAAATTAAAACACCCTGCCATGTTTCCTAAAATGCTTCCCGGGCGCTTGATCGAAGTTTTTACGGCAAGGGGGGATCTTGTTCTTGATCCCTTTGCTGGGACAGGTAGTACCCTTTTGGCTGCTTATAGTTTGGGCAGGCGCTCTTTGGGCCTAGAAATTTCCGAAGAATTTGTCAGGCTAATGAAAGATCGTTTAGCCCGCCAGGCTTTGTTTACTGGGAATATAGAATACCAATCCCCTGTACACCAGGCTGTGCCTCCCGAAAAGAGGGAATATTATCCCCCGGAGATCATTCATGACTGTGCCCGGAACTTACAAAACCATCTGGAACCGGGGAGCGTTTCCCTTTGTGTGACTTCTCCCCCTTATTGGAATATCCTTGGACAAAGGCGGACTGCGGATCAAAAGGCAAGCCGGGATTATGGAAATACAGAAGGGGACTTGAGCCTAATCGGGGATTACCGGACTTTCATAAGGACGCTTGGGGAAATATTTGCCCAGGTTTATGCGGTTCTTAAAACCGGTGGTTATAATGTGGTTAACGTCATGGATTTACGCAAGGGTGCAGATTTTTACCCTTTGCATATCGACCTGGCTCAGGAACTCTGCCGTAAAGGGTATGTTCTCGACGATATCATTATTTGGGATCGGCGCAAGGACTATAATTACCTCCGTCCTCTGGGTTATCCCTATGTGTTCCGCGTGAACAAGGTTCACGAATTTTTACTAATTTTTCAGAAGCGGGGTTAATACCAGGTTTCTCCTGGGGACAAGTTGGAAAAGAGGTTGCCTGGTGTGCAGCCCCTGGTAAAAGGTCAAAGGGGCTCTACAATTCAATGATGGATAAAAAACCAAATATGTTATGTAATATGTTATGTAAAATTAACAAACAGGTCTAAAGTAAGTGTACAAGGCATATACATACTAGTTTACGGGTAATGTATATTCCAGGTAATTCACATTTTCCACAGAGTTATTCACAGGATATTGCTATTTTCCCATAAGGTTTATGAGTTATCCACAGTAATCACATGGTTTACATAACTACTTTATCTCGGGGGTGTGGTATCATGGAAACAGAAAAGAGGCGCAGCAAACTGCTGAGGATTTTACACCAGGCGAAAGGACCCGTTACTGGCATGGAACTGGGTTTATCTTTAGGGGTAAGCCGCCAGGTAATCGTGCAGGATATTGCTATTTTAAGGGCTTCCGGTGAGCAGGTGCTGGCGACACCTCAGGGCTACCTTAGCAGTAGCTTGTTGCAAGAAAATACCCGCAGAGTAGTAGCCTGCCAGCACACAAAGGAGCAGATCGCTGAAGAGTTGGGGATTATAGTTGATCTGGGGGGGAAAGCCCTTGATGTTATCATTGAACACCCCGTTTACGGGGAGCTGCGCGGCAACCTGATGATTGCCTGCAGGCGGGATCTTTGTCTTTTCTTGCAACAGCTGGAAAAAACTGCAGCACATCCTCTTTCCATGTTAACCTATGGTGTTCACCTGCATACCCTCGAAGCAGCAGACGAACAGAATATGGATGAGATCGTTGGGGCTTTAGAAAAGGCAGGGTTTTTGACGAAATAATGTGTCTTGACAATTGACAATACAAGGGACCCCGTGGCATAATTAAAGCTACTAAAGGGTGGAGTACAACCTGAAATGGAGAGAGATGTTGAAGTATGGATGAAGAAAAAATTTTGATGCAAATGAAGATTCAAGAGTTAAAAAAGAGGCGGAATGCAATCATCCTGGCCCATAATTACCAGATCGAAGAGGTTCAGGGTGTAGCGGACATTATTGGTGATTCCTTTGAACTAAGCAGGGCAGCTGCACAATCCCAGGCCGATGTAATCGTCTTTTGCGGGGTCCATTTTATGGCCGAAGGGGCTGCTATTCTTGCCCCGGACAAGATCACATTGCTTCCGGACATGGAGGCCGGATGCCCTATGGCCGATATGGTTACCGCCAGGACCCTGCGTGAAAAGAAAAAAGAACATCCTTCCGTGGCGGTGGTAACATATATAAATTCTCCTGCCGCCGTGAAAGCAGAAAGTGATATCTGTGTCACTTCTTCCAATGCTGTTGAGGTTGTTAAATCCCTTCCAGACAGGAAACTGCTTTTTGTCCCGGACATGAACCTTGGTGATTTTGTGGCCCGGCACACGGATAAAAGGGTGATCCCCTGGGAAGGATATTGTCCGACACATCATCATGTCAGTGCGGCCGATGTTGCTACCGCCCGGGCAGAAAACCCTGATGCTGTAGTGGTCGTTCATCCGGAATGCCGTCCAGAGGTTGTGGAAGCTGCTGACTATGCCTTTTCAACCGGGGGCATTCTCAAATTTGCCCGGGAGACAGGCTTCCAAAAGATCATTGTTGGCACTGAAAAAGGTTTAATCTACAGGCTGCAGAAAGAAAACCCAGGGAAAGAATTCTATCTGCTTTCCGAAAAATTAATCTGCCCTACGATGAAACTGATCAACTTACAAAAAATATTACGCTCCCTGGAAACGTTGGAGCCAAGGGTTACTGTCCCTGAAGATATCCGGGACCGGGCTCGTCTGGCGCTGGAACGTATGCTGGTTGTGGTTTAAAAGGGAGGCAGTCTTTTGTTTTATTCCAACAGGGGAAACCCCCATAAATATGATATCATTATTATAGGTAGTGGGATTTCCGGTCTTTTTGCTGCCCTAAAAGCCGGACGGTTTGCTAAAGTTTGTCTCTTGACTAAGGGGGCCCTTGATCGAACCAATACCTCATTGGCGCAGGGTGGTATTGCTGTAGCCCTTGGGGAAAATGATAGTCCCCTACAGCATCTTAATGATACGCTGGAGGCTGGGGCAGGGCTCTGTAATCCCAATGTGGTTTCCATAATGGTGGAAGAAGGACCCCGGCGGGTGCAGGAGCTGATCCGGATTGGTGTTCCTTTCGACCGTTCTTCAGAAGGGCAGCTGGTGATGAGCAGGGAGGGGGCCCATCGCTGTAACCGCGTTTTGCATGCCGGCGGCGATGCTACTGGGCGGTTGATCCAGGAAACTCTCCAACAGCGGCTTTTGTCCTCCAATTCCATTACCATTCGTGAACATACCTTTGTGACAGAAATCCTGACAAAAGATGGAGTTGCTTGTGGGGTGAAAACCCTGGAAGGGGAAACCTACTTAGCCGGGGCGATCATTTTGGCGACAGGGGGCCTGGGCAGGATTTTTTCGCTGACGACCAACCCCGAAATTGCAACCGGTGACGGGGTAGCAATGGCCTATCGTGCCGGTGCCCTGGTGGCCGATCTGGAATTTGTGCAGTTTCACCCCACTGTGTTGCAGCACCCCCGGGAGGAAGGATCCTTCCTGCTTTCTGAGGCCCTGAGGGGTGAGGGTGCAGTTTTGCGTAATTGTCATGGCGAACGGTTTATGCCTGCCTATCATGAAATGGCTGATCTTGGTCCCCGTGATGTGGTTTCCCGGGCGATCGTGGACCAGATGACCCTCCATAACAGTCCCAATGTTTTTTTAGATATTACCCACCACAAAGAAGCTTTTTTACGGAAACGCTTCCCTACCATCTATCATACGCTCAAACAATATGGGTTTGACATGGCGCGGGACTTGCTGCCTGTTGCCCCAGCTGCCCATTATGCCATGGGGGGGGTTTATACCGGGGTGGATGGGGATACCTCCCTGCCGGGGCTTTATGCCTGTGGGGAGGTTGCTTGCAGTACCGTCCATGGTGCTAACCGGCTGGCCAGCAATTCTTTACTGGAGGGACTTGTTTTTGCGGCCCGGGCGGTAGAGCGGATTGAAAAGAGAGGTTTGGATATGCCCGGTGGAGCAAGCAGGGCTGCAGCGCAGGTTAATGGTAAGGCTGAAGCTGTTTGTGTTGCTTCGCCAGGGGATGCCGATATTGCCGCCGGAGCAAAAAATTCCTCTGTGCAATCTTCTGCTGTGCTGAAAAGGCTTAGGGAAAGGCTTCGCCGGTTGATGTTTGAAAAAGTGGGTGTTCTTCGCAACCGGGAGGGGTTGCAGGAAGCGGAGGCTTTTATCAAGGAACATGCCCCTACTTTTTCTGGGGAAACCGGGAGCCAGGAGGCCTGGGAGCTGAAAAATATGTTTCTGGTAGCAGGCTTTATAGTTGGCGCTGCCCAGCTGCGCACTGAAAGCCGTGGCAGCCACTACAGGCTGGATTTTCCGGAACCTGATCCCAACTGGCTATGTCATATTTATTTTTCCAGACAGGCGCAGGAAGGGAAAGGAGGAAAAGGGATTGGAACCATTGCTGTTTAAAAATATTGTAGCATTGGCCCTGGCAGAGGACCTCTCTTTTGGAGATCGGACCACGGATAGTATTTTTAAGGATGAGGTTG